>URQD01000006.1:0-51735 GCA_900549905.1 uncultured Collinsella sp.
GCGATTGGCGAAAATACGTTGGTGAAAATGGTGAAAAATATATTGACGCTAACAGAGGGCGACGAGACCTACGCGTGCCTGCTCACCGTGCCCGGCATCGGCCCGAGGACCGCGGCGCAGCTCGCGGTGTCGGTCGACATCGCGAGGTTCCCGGACCACGACCACCTGGCCTCGTACTGCGGCATAGCCCCGAGGGTGAGGAGCTCCGGAACGTCGGTGAGGTCGGTCAGGGCGTCCAGGCGCGGCGACGCGAGGCTCAAGTCCCTGCTGATCTTCTCGTGCAACAGCCTGGTGAGGTCCTCGGGGCGCTACGGCGAGTACTACCGGGCCTGCAGGGCGCGGGGCATGGGGCACGGGCGGGCGCTCAAGGCCGTCGCGAGGAAGCGGCTCAGGGCGATATACGCCGTGATGCGCGACCGGGTGCCCTACCGGGAGTAGCGTCGAAGGTTGACAAAACTATAGGAACACCCAATGACTAGTTCCGTTTGCGGGGGAGGCGTGGGACAATACCGAGCGAATGTGATTGGGCGTCTGGGAAAAGGGGTCGCGATGAACAAGTTGAGGACGCTTGCCGACGTGTTGCGCCAGGCTGGCTTTGCGCGCATCACGGGCCTGTTCCTTATCTTCTATCTGCTGTGCTCGACGGCTGTCTGGCTGTCCGAGCCCACGACCCTTACGTTTGGCGACGGCCTCTGGTTTAGCTTTGAGACCGTATCGACGATCGGCTTCGGTGATATCCCGGCCGAGACGCCGGTTGCCCGCGCGATTACCGTTGTCCTGAGCGTCATCAGCATCTTCTACATCGCCATGCTCACGGGCGTGGCGGTGAACTACTGCAACACGCTCATCAAGATGCGCCAAAAGGACACCATGGCGCGCTTTATGGATGATCTGGAGCATTTGGAAGAGCTCGATCGTGACGAGCTTGCCGATCTATCGCGCCGTGTGCGCGAATATCGCCGACGCCAACGCTAGAGGGGGCGCTGCGCGTCACGACGAGGGGGACTGAATATGAATATCACGGTATACCTGGGCGCCAGCGTCGGTAACGACCCAGCGTTTCTGCCTGCAGTGCAAGAGCTGGGCAACTGGATTGGCTCCAACGGGCACGCGCTGGTATACGGCGGGTCCAAATCGGGCCTGATGGGCGCTCTTGCCGATAGCGTACTCGAGGCAGGTGGACACGTGACGGGTGTTGAACCGAGCTTTTTTATCGAGGCCGAGTTTCAACATGACGGTATCGACGACCTCATCGTGACGAGCGATATGGCCGAGCGCAAGGCCAAGATGATTGAGCTCGGCGACGCGTTCATCGCCTTTCCCGGTGGGACGGGTACGCTCGAGGAGATTGCCGAGGTCATGTCGGCCGTGTCGCTGGGGCATCTGAGCGCGCCGTGCATCCTGTATAACCTGGACGGTTACTACAACGATCTCAAGGCGCTGCTCGAGCACATGATTGATAAGGGGCTTTCGAGCCCGAGGCGCCAGCAAGGCATTTACTTTGCCGAGGACCTGCACGAGATCGCATCGATTATCGGCAACTAAGCCGTAGGCCTATCGCACATGCGGCGCCCAATGGCGCCGTTTGCGGCGTGGATGGTCGGCACGTCCGCGCTGTGCCCGTCTTACAATAAAACGTATCTTTGTCGATTTTGACCACGGGAGGTCCCGATGGACAACCTTGCAAAACCCAAAAACCGTGCGCTGTTTTTAGTGAGCGTGGCTGTGACCGGTGCGTTTGCAGGCGCCGCGGTCTGGCTGTTCTTCTTTGCGATGGAGCACGGTATCGACTATTTATGGACCGAGATTCCGCATATGCTGGGCGTCGCTTCGCCTGAGCTCGCAAGCGGTCCGTTCGGTTTTTTGCCGTACCCGTTTTTCGTCTGCCTGCTGGGCGGTCTGCTGATTGGTCTGTACGCAAAGATGACGGGCACCAAGACCGATGACCTCAACCAGGTGATGGCCAAGGTTAAACAAGACGGTCGCTACCCGTACGACAACCTGGGCAAGCTTTCACTCGCGGCATTGCTGCCGCTGCTGTTTGGCGGAAGTATTGGACCGGAGGCCGGCCTGACCGGCGTTATCGCGGGTCTGTGCAGCTGGGTCGGCGACCGCATGCGTCGCTTTGGCGCCGAGTTTAGGGAGCTCACGCTGTTGGGCACCCAGGCTGCCCTGACGGCGCTCTTTACCGCGCCCGTGTTTGGCTTTGTGGCGCCGCTCGCCGGTAGCGCCGACGGCCAGGGCGCTGGCGAGGACTCCGCGTCCGACGAGATCACCATCAAGCTGCCCAAGGCACAAAAGACCGTGGTCTACGGCATCGCGATTGCCGGCGGTCTGGGCACCTATCTGCTGCTCGGCCAGCTCATGGGTGGCGGCATGGGCATGCCGAGGTTCGAGGCTGCCCAGGTGGGTAACCTCGAGCTTGCCTGGCTCATTCCGCTGGCGTTGGTCGGTACCGTATGCGGCTGGCTGTACTTTGTCTCGGAGCACGCGAGCGAAGCGCTTGCCCATGCCATAGGGGAGCGCCCTGTCGTCAAGGCGATGCTGGCTGGTCTGGCCCTCGCTATCTGCGGCACGGTTTTGCCCTACACCATGTTTGCCGGCGAGACCCAGGCCGACGTGCTCATGGAGACCTACCTCACCATTCCCGCCGGCGTGCTTATCGCGACCGGTCTGGTCAAGGCCATGCTGACGCCCGCCCTCATCAACCTTGGTTGGCGCGGCGGTCACTTCTTCCCGGTTATCTTCTCGGGCGTAAGTCTGGGCTATGGCCTTGCCATCCTCACCGGCGCCGATCCGGTCTTTTGCGTTGCCGTCTGCACCGCCTCGACGATGGGCGCCGTTATGCGTCAGCCCGTCATGGTCGTGGGCCTGCTGCTCATGTGCTTCCCGCTCAAGGGTATCGTCTGTATGATCATCGCCGCCGTTATCGCCGCCGGCATTCCGCTGCCCAAACCGCTGCGCAAGTAGCACGGTGGCGCGCGGGCAATACAAACATCTCAAGCCCGGTGTGGGCGCTGTGTCACGGATTTGCGGGTGGACTGAATCTCGCCTGGCACCGACGCTACTTCCAAATCGCGAGCGCGGCGGTGCCCAGCACGATGAGGAAAAGGCCGATGGCGCTTCGATGCGACAGCTTTTCGTTGAAGGCCAGTCGTGCGAACAGCACCGATACGACAATCGATAGTTTGTCGATTTGCACGACGACGCTCACCTGGCCTGCAGCGATGGCGTAGTAGTACAGCAGCCACGACGCGCCGGTCGCAATGCCCGATGCCGCGAGAAATGCGAGTTCGCGCGGGTCAATGCGCGCGACCTGCTCCAGCTTTCCCTTGGCAGCCACGATTGCCCATGCCATAAAAAGTACCACACAGGTACGGATCGCCGTGGCCAGGTTTGACTCGACACCTTCGATGCCGATCTTGGCGAGGACGGAGGTGAGTGCCGCGAACACGGCGGCGCCGAGGGCGTAAGCGAGCCAGGCTCGGTCTTGCTTTTGCTCTGCGCCGATGGACTGCTTTTTCTCGATTATCAAAAACGTGCCGAGCGTGATGACGGCGGTTCCCACGAGCTTGACCGCCAGGTTGCCTGTCTCACCAAAAAGCACTATGGCGATAAGCACGGCGAGCACAGTGCTCATCTTGTCGACGGGTACAACCTTGTTGACGTCTCCGATGCTGAGCGCCTTAAAGTAACAGATCCACGAGGCGCCGGTGGCGAGTCCCGAGAGGGTGAGGAATAGCCAGGCTTTGGCGGGAATGGCGCCGATTGCTCCGATGGATCCAGAAATGCCCGCCATTGCCCAGGCAAATACGAGCACCACGCAAGTACGGATGGCGGTTGCAACGTCGGAGTCGGTGTGCCTGATGCCGCATTTGGCCAAAATGGATGTGATGCCGGCAAAGAAAGCTGATGCAAATGCTGCTGTAACCCACGACACGGGTTGAGCGCCTCCTCATAAAAGACCGCGCCAGATCTGCGGCGCATGCCCGATGATACCGCGCTTGCCTACAGGTCGCGTGTCCGGTAGACCTTGGCGCTGACGATGCAGCTAAGTGCACATAGCACGAGGGCCAGTACCGCAATTCCTGCGCACAGGCAGCCGAGGACGGCGGGATCGGGATTCGCCCCGGCAATCGATATGAGCCAGTTGCTGATGGGGTTGGAGGAGCTCAACGCTGCCATGGCAAGGCACCCGAGCAGGGCAAACAGGCCGACGGAAAGGCGCAGCGTCTCCATGTGTCCAAATCGAAAGAACAGCGGCTGTGCCAAAAACACCATCATGAGGGAGATGAGCATCGATGCGGCGGAGGCTATTGTGGTCTCAAAGACGATCTGTCCCGTCGAGGGCATGCCCGTGTGATCGAAGAACGGAAGGGTGATGATGCTCAAAAGCGCGGCGGCGCACGCCATGACGGCTGAGAAGACAACGATGCACAGGTAGCGGGCACAAATAATGTCTTTGCGCGAGAGGGGCAGCGTTGCCCGATAACGCTCCCATCCGTTTTGATTGTCGAAGCCGGCCAGCGAGCTCATGACCATGATAGGCGACATGGCGCTGACCGCGCAGGCGCCGGCGCTCATGCCGGAATCGCCATTCGATGCGTTGGCGAGGGTCAACACGACGAAGATGAACAGGCCGACGCCCGCGATGCTCGGGACAAGCGTGCGGACGATGGCGAGCTCAGACATAAAGGCGCGTTTCATTTCGAAGCCCCTTTCAGCATGAGGCGAAGATAGTCATCAATGGTTGCCCGGTCGCAGGGAATCTCGGGGAAGGCTTCGAGCGCCTCGCGACGGTTGGGCACGAGCACGTCAACGCTATAGGCGTGGTGGGCGGCACGGGCGCCTTCGACGCAAGCCATGAGCTCGGACGCTTGTGCTTGGGTGCAGTGGGCGATGCCGGCTCGGTCGGTAATGTCCTCGCGCGGCAGGTCAAACACAATCGAGCCGTTATCGATGCAGATGACGCGGTCGGCAGCGCGATCGAGGTCGGACGTAATATGACTCGAGAGCAGCACGCTGCGCTGGCCGTCGGAAACAAAGGCGAGCAGCTCGTCAAGCAGTTCCTCGCGCGCCATGGGGTCGAGGCCCGCAGTGGCTTCGTCCAAAACGAGCAGCTTGGCATTGTGGCTGAGTGCGCAGGCGAGCTGCAGCTTCATGCCCATGCCGCGGGAGAGGTCCTTGACTTTCGTTTTGGGATCGAGGCCAAATCGGTCGATGAGACTGGCGAACGTTTCGCGGTCCCACGTGGGGTATGCCGAGCCTACGAGCGCCTCGACCTCGCCCACCTTGAGCGTGGAGGGGAAGGGACACGTGTCCAGGACAAGCCCGATGCGGGAGCGCAGGTGGCACTGCGTCTCGTCGGGTGCGTTAGCGTCGCGGTGCTGCCCAAACAGGTGCACCTCTCCGGCATCGAGCTTTATAAGCCCAAGCGCGGCGCGAATGGTCGTTGTCTTGCCGGCGCCGTTTGCGCCCACAAAGCCAACGATCTGGCCGGGCTCCACGGCAAGCGTGACGTCGTGGAGGGAAAAGCGGTCGCTCACGCGGCGCGATACACCTTTGAGTTCTAGCAAATATTGCATGGTATAGCCTTTCTTGCAGATGGCTACTGCATGGTTTCGGGGGCTACCAGGTCGAGCATCTCGTGCAGCTTGTCGCGCGTGACGCCCAGGGTTTCGGCTTGCGTTGCTGCCTGTGCGAGCAGCTCTTCGATATGGCAGAGCTGGTTTTCGCGCAAGAGTTCTTGGTTGCCCTCGGCGACAAAGCAGCCCTTGCCCTGCACGGTGCAGATAAACCCGAGCTGCTCCAGGTCGGCGTAGGCGCGCTTGGTGGTGATGACGCTCACGCCAAGATCGCTCGCGAGTGCACGGATGCTGGGGAGTTTGGCTCCCGCAGCGAGCGCGCCCGAAAGGATCTGAGCTTTGACCTGCGAGGATATCTGTTCGTAGATGGGCTTGTCGCTCGAATTGGATAGGATGATGTCCACAGCGGCTCCTTAGCTGTTGGGCTACACGTGTATATAACCGGTAAGCACAGTATATATACACTATGCACAGTTACGCAAGAGACAAATTCGGATTGGGCCGGCTACCCAGGCCCCAACTGATGAATTTGTCCTGATAGGCGCCCTAGAGCGGGATTTCGCGGCTACAATAGTGCGGTTACATCGACGTAATGCACTCAATGCAAGAAAGGATCCGCATGGCAAGCCTGTCGGATGAAATCTCGTCGCGCCGCACATTCGCGATCATCAGCCACCCGGACGCCGGTAAGACCACGCTTACCGAGAAGCTGCTGCTCTATACCGGCAGCATCCAGACTGCCGGCTCGGTCAAGGGCAAGAGCTCGGCCAAGCATGCCGTCTCGGACTGGATGGACATCGAGAAGGAGCGTGGTATCTCCGTCACCTCCTCGGTGCTGCAGTTCACCTATAATGGCGCCTGCGTCAACATCCTCGATACCCCCGGCCACCAGGACTTCTCGGAGGATACCTACCGTACCCTTATGGCCGCCGACGCCGCGGTCATGGTCATCGACGGCGCTAAGGGCGTCGAGGCCCAGACCAAAAAGCTCTTTAAGGTCTGTACGCTGCGCCATATTCCCATCTTTACCTTTGTGAACAAGCTCGACCACGAGGCTCGCGATCCGTTTGAGCTCATGGAAGAGATCGAGAATGTTCTGGGGATCAATACGTATCCCATGAACTGGCCGATCGGCAGCGGCCGCAACTTCCGCGGCGTGTTCGATCGCCAGACTCGTCGCGTTATCGCCTTTGAGGGCGACGGTCACGCCAACGCCACCAAGAAGGTCGCCGAGGTCGAGGCCGAGCTGGGCGATCCGGCCATGGATGAGCTTATTGGCGAAGAGAACCATAAGAATCTGATGGACGACATCGAGCTGCTCGATGGCGCCGGCGACGAGCTCGACCTAGATGCCGTGGCCTGCGGCAAGCTGAGCCCGGCGTTCTTTGGCTCGGCGCTCACCAACTTTGGCGTGGAGCCCTTTCTCAAGGAGTTCCTGCGTCTGGCCCCGACGCCGCGTGCCTATACCGATACGCTCACCAGCGAGCCGGTCGCGCCCGCCGAGAACGACTTTAGCGGCTTCGTGTTTAAGATCCAGGCCAACATGGACAAGAACCACCGCGACCGCATCGCCTTTGTGCGCATTTGCTCGGGCAAGTTCGAGCGCGGCATGGACGCCTTCCACATGCAGGGCAACCGTAAACTCAAGCTGGCCACGGGCACGTCGATGATGGCCGACGACCGCGCCATCGTGGACGAGGCCTATGCGGGCGATATCGTGGGCCTGTTCGACCCGGGCATCTTTAGCATCGGCGACACCGTGTGCTCCGGCAAGCGCTACGTGCAGTATCCGCAGATCCCGACGTTCGCCCCCGAGATGTTCGCTCGCATTACGCAGGTCGACACGCTCAAGCGCAAGCAGTTCGTAAAGGGCATGGAGGAGCTTGCCCAGGAGGGCGCCATCCAGATCTTCCGCGAGCTGGGTGCCGGCATGGAGAGCGTCATCGTGGGCGTGGTCGGCGTGCTGCAGTTTGAGGTACTCGAGCGCCGCCTCAAGGCCGAGTACCGTGTTGAGGTTCGTCGCCAGCCACTGCCCTATACCGACATCCGCTGGATCCAGAACGACCCCGATACCATCGATATCCCGGCTCTTTCGCTCACGCGCGACACCCTGCGCGTCGAGGACATGCGCGGCGGTAAGCTGTTGCTGTTCACGAGCCCGTGGAACGTGGACTGGGCAACCGACCACAACCCCGACCTTATCCTGTCGGAGTTTGGCAACGTAGCGTTTTAGCGCATCGGCGCGGTGGACCTGCGGGGCTGCCGCGCCGATTGCTTGCCTGATGCCGTGTGAGCGGCTATCATACCCACCGTCGTCTCAAGACCGGGGCGTCCGAGCAGTTCGGGTCCGATATCCTGCTCGTTAAACCTAAAACCAAAGGAGTACACAATGATCAAGAAGGTCATGGAGGACTATAAGGTCCTGTTGCGGAGCATTCCCGCGGCAACGGTTTCGCTGTTTTTCGTGAGCGTCATCATGATGAACCTGCTGGCCAACAAAGAGCTCATCAGCCTGCCGTATCTGGCACTCGATTGCGGCTTTGTGGTGAGCTGGGTTTCGTTTTTGTGCCAGGACATGATCTGCAAGCGCTTTGGCGCCAAGGCATCCATCAAAATCTCTATCCTCGCGCTGCTGGTCAACCTGGCTGTGAGCCTGTGCTTTTGGGCATGCTCGCTCACGCCCGGCATGTGGGGCGCCTACTATGACACGGGCATGATCGAGGTCAACACCGCCCTTAACGCCACCATCGGCGGCACCTGGTACGTGGTGTTTGGATCTTCGCTCGCCATGCTCGTTTCTGCCGTGGTGAACTCCACGCTCAACCAGTCGCTCGGCCGTATGCTCAAAAAGAATAACTTTGCGAGCTTTGCCTTCCGTTCCTATGTGTCCACGGGTGTTGGCCAGTTTATCGACAACCTGGTCTTTGCCATTGTGGTGAGCCACACGTTCTTTGGCTGGACCTGGGTGCAGGTCCTTATGTGCTCGCTGACCGGCGCTGTTGCCGAGCTGCTGTGTGAGGTCTTCCTGAGCCCCGTGGGCTACAAGGTCGTGCGTGGCTGGGAGCGCGAGAATGTGGGCGCCGAGTACCTCGAGCGTCACGCAACCGCCTAAGGAGCAAGTATGCGGGTTTTGATCACGGGTGCCTCGGGCGGTATCGGAGCCGCGTGCGTGCAGCGTTTTTTGGACGAGGGCCACGAGGTCGTGGGCTTTGATCTGCTGCCGGCGGCGATCGAACACGAGCGCTACCGCCATCTGATCGTTGATGTCCGCGAGCCGGACTCGTTTCCAGACGAGCTTGAACCCCAGGTGATCGTGAACGTTGCCGGCACGCAGGATTCGGCCGACGATATTGCCGCCAACCTGTGCGGCACCATCAACGTGACCGAGCGCTATGCCTTTGTGGGGGAGGGGCTTGCCGCCAAGCCGGCGCCGGCCATTACATCCGTGGTCAATGTGGGGTCGGCGAGCGGGCATACGGGATCGGAGTTTCCCGCCTATGCCGCCAGCAAGGGCGGCGTTATCGCCTACACCAAGAACCTTGCAAACCGTCTGGCGCCGCAGGCTATCGCCAACAGTGTGGACCCGGGCGGCGTTATCACGCCGCTCAACCGTTGCGTGATGGAAGACGAACACCTGTGGAATCAGATTATGGAGCTCACACCGCTCAAGCGCTGGGCTACTGCCCAAGAGATCGCCGAGTGGATCTACTTTGTGGGCGTGACCAACCGGTTTATGACCGGGCAGAGCCTGCTGATCGATGGCGGCGAGGCCGGCCGCACACAATTTATTTGGCCCGAATAGGAAACGCGCCCGATGGAAAGCCGTCGGGCGCGTTTTTGATGTATCGGTTTTTAGCCGAGGCAAGTCCAGTTGACGGGGGTCGAGCCGTGCTGTTCGAGTAGCCGATCAGCTGCCGAGAAGGGGCGCGACCCCATAAAAGCGGGGAGTCCTGCCGTGGCGCGGTTTGCCGAAAGCGGCGAGGGGTGAGTGGACGCAAGGCAGAACTTGCTGGTTTTTCTGCCCGCGCTGGTCGCGGCGAGCTTGCCCTCGACCATCTGCTGGGCAAAGCGGCCCCATGCCAAAAAGACGACCGGTTGGGGCAGCAGGCAGCAGCGTTCGATAACATAGTCGGTGAGCGTGCTCCAGCCCAGTTTGGCGTGCGAGTTGGCGGCATGCTCGCGCACGGTGAGCGTGGTGTTGAGGAGCAGGACGCCCTGTTGTGCCCATGGGGTTAGGTCTCCCGTGGCGGGAATGGGGCAACCCAGATCGGCGTTGAGTTCCTTATAGATGTTGCGCAGGCTCGGCGGCAACTTGGTTTGCGACGCGGGGACCGAGAACGACAGCCCCATTGCCTGGTTGGGTCCGTGATAGGGATCTTGACCCAAGATGACAACCTTGACCTGGTCGGCCGGCGTGTAGGCGAGGGCATTGAGGATGTCGTCTTGTGCCGGGTAGATGGTCTGCTCGGCACGCAAAAGGGCGATGCGCTCGAGCAGCTGGTTCGTAGTGTCACGTACCGGCTGCGGCGCATCGCCCAACCAGGTTGCTATGTTGCGGTCGCGAGTTGCGGTGTCCATGGGGCTCCTTTATGGCAGATACTCTGTTGGTATCTATTGTAAAGGCGCACCGGTTGCCTTTATGCCGCGGCTGTATGAAGAGTGGGGTCTACGAGACGCGCTCGGGCGTTCCTGCCATACGAGCCTGTTCATGCGCGCGTAGGCGCGGAAGCTCGACGGTTGCCACCATGACGCCGGTGAGGATGAGGGCGGCGCCAAAGAAGGCGATGGGGCTCAGGACCTCGCCGACCAGGAAGAACGAGAAGACGGCGGAGCAGACCGGCTCGAGCGAGAAGGCAAAGCCGGTGGTCTCGGCGGGCACGTGGGGCTGCACGAGCGTCTGGGTGATAAAGCCGTAGGCAGAGCAGATGAGTGCGAGCGCGACGACGACCGCGACCTCGCTCGGCGTGCTGGGAAGCGTAAAGCCGCCAAAGGCAAATGCGGCGATGCCCGAGAACAGGCCGCCAAAGCCCAGCTGCCAAACACCCAAGGCCAGTGGGTCGACTTCTTCGACAAAGCGCTTGGCTACGATAATGTGGCTGGCATAGATAAAGGCTGAGAGCAACATGATGATCGCGCCGGGATTCAGGCTGGTAAAGTCGGCGCCCGAGAGCAGCAGCATACCGCAGGTGACGATGGCGGTGCCGACGAGCACCTTGCGCTCGGGGGCGCGACGCAGCAGGGCGGCGTTGGCAAACGGCACGATCACGACCGTCAGGCTCTGCAAAAAGCCGGCGGTGGAGGCGGAAGTAAGGCTGGAGCCCAAGCACATGCAGGTGAGCTCGGTTGCCATGATGGCGCCGATGATGGCGGCGCGAACCATAAGGTCGCGATTGATGCGGAAAGCGCGCTTGTGGAAGAGCAGCAGGCAGGCCACAAAGGCGATGATGCAGCGCAGCGCAACGATGCTCGTGGCGTTCATGCTGTCCATGCCGATCTTCATGAGGGGGTACGAAAAGCCCCATGCGACGGGAACGGAAAATGAGAGCGCGATTGCTTTTTTGCGATCCATGGGACTCCTTTTGTTACAGAACGGTTTCGCAAAAAGGATTCTGCTCCCAGATGTGGATGTAGTAAAGCGAATGTATCTTCAGTATGATTAAGAAATACTAATGTTGCTAGAAAAAGCGCTGGCAAAACGTTTTACGGCTACATCGATGTGGAGGCACGATGGCATCGCGATATCAGATTGTATGTATGGTGGTCGATTGCGGCAGTCTGAAGGGCGCGGCCGACGAGCTGGGCTATACGCAAAGCGCGGTGAGCCAGGCCGTCAAGGCGCTCGAGCGCGAGCTGGGCACCACGATTATCGAGCGCGGTAAGCAGGGCGTATCGCTTACGCGCGACGGCAAACAGTATCTGCCGTATCTGCGCCAGATTGTAACTGCCGAGGCCGAGCTTGAGGGCAAGCGTCAGGAGTTGCTGGGGCTTTCGTCGACTGACATTCGCATTGCGACGTTTACCAACGTGAGTCGTACCGTGCTGCCGCGCGTGATCCGCGACTTTGGGGCCCTGCACCCGGGCGTTCACTTTACGCTCAAGCAGGGCGATTACACGCGCAACGCCCAGTGGGTGCACGATGGCGTGGTTGACTTTTGCTTTACGGCACGCGGATTTACCGCGGGGCTCGAGAAGCGCGTGGTCTATCATGACGAGTTGGTAGCATTGTTGCCGGCAGCGCATCCGCTGGCGCCAAAGGAAAAGGTGACACTCGCCGACCTAGCGTCCGAGCCGTTTGTGCTGCTGGATGAGGGCGAACAGAGCCTGGTGCTCGATGCATTTGCGGCGCATGGGCTGTCACCGCACGTGACGAGCGAGGTGACCGACGACTACACCATCATGGCGATGGTGGAGGAGGGCCTAGGCGTGAGTATGCTGTATCGCCGTACCGTCGAGGGCATGCGGGCCGATATTCGCGTACGACCTATCGTGCATGCTCCTTCGCGTGACGTGGTTGCAGCCTGGCGCAGCTGGGACACCATGCCTGTCGCCACGAGGCACTTTATCGACTATATGAGCTCGCATATTGTCAATTAATGATTGGCGTGGCGTTGAGAGTGGTGATTAGCGGGCTGTCGCTTTGGCTTGTGCTAGACGGTAGGTGCGTGCCGGGTGGCAGAGCAATACCGCCACGACCATAAAGAACGCCGTGGTGCCCAGGCTGATGGGGTAGACCATCATGATGTTCGCAAAGGTGCGGAAGTGTGGGAACACGCAGAATACCCAATAGAAGCGGATGCCGCAGACGCAGATCATGGTGATGAGGGCGGGCATGAGCGAGATGCCAAAGCCGCGCAGGTAGCCGGACATGTTTTCGTAGAACATGCTAAAAGCGTACGCCGGGAAGATCGAACACACGCGGATATAGCCGATCGAGACGATGTTGGGGTCGCTGTTAAAGAGCGACAGAATCTCGCGCCCCAGACCGACGATGATGACGATGGTGGTGAGCGCGACGATACCGCCTTCGACCAGGCAGACCTTGAGCGTTTTGGTGCAGCGGTCGATTTGGCGGGCACCATGGTTTTGTCCCACAAAGGTGGTGCAGGCCTGGCTAAAGCTGTTGAGTAGGTTGTAGCACACATACTCCAGGCTCATGGCAGCGCTCGATGCCGCCATGACCTCGGTGCCCAGGCTGTTGATGGCAGACTGGATGATGATGTTAGCGACGGCAAAGACGGCGCTTTGGATGCCGGCGGGCAGGCCGATCTTGACGATGCGCTTGAGGGCGACGGGGTCTAAGCCTAAGTCGCGTGGGGTGACGCGGACGACGGAGTCGGTCTTGAGCAGGTGGACAAAGAGTGTGGCGGCGCTGACGGTGTAGGCGATGGCGGTGGCGATGGCGACGCCCGCCACACCCCAGTGGAGCACGGGGACAAAGATAAGGTCCAGTCCAATGTTGAGGACGGTGGACACGGCAAGCGCCTGCAGCGGCATGCGGGTGATGCCGACGGAGCGGAAGATTGCTGCCTCAAAGTTGTAGAGCAAGATCGAGGGCATGCTGAGCAAAAAGACGCGCAGGTAGAGCGATGCAAGCGGCATGGTCTCGTCAGGGACGTTGAGCGCGGCGAGCATGGGCTCGGTAAAGATCTCGCCCAGCGCAATGACGACAAAGCCCACGAGCGCCATTAAAATCGAGGTATGGACGGCGCGTTTGACCATGTTCTGATCGTTGCGGCCGATAGCGTTGGCGATGACCACGTTGGAGCCAAGCGACATGCCAATAAACAGGTTGAGCATAAGACTGGTAAGCGGAACATTGGAGCCGACCGCCGCCATGGCGAGGGTTCCCTGGTCGCCCGAGAAGTTGCCGATGATGACCGTGGCGATGAGGTTCGACAGCTGCTCCAAGATGCTCGTGGCGGCCACGGGGAAGGCGAACAGAGGAATATTGCGCCATAGCGAGCCGGTGGTCATGTCAATGTGCTTAGATGCGGTGTCTGCCATACGCTCTCAATCTCTAATATGCTCTTTCGTGCTTATTTGCGCAGACGATGATACTCCTAATGCAACCAGTCGGCACTTAGGGACGTTCCTTTTCTGCCGGCAGCTGGGGACACTCCTTGTCTCTTCTATGACTAGGTGGGGAAGGCGTGCGACAATGGTGGGCGTTGTGTTGTTCGCGCTAAGGAGTTGCCATGTTGTTGTGTCCCGTTTGCCATGAGCCGTTGGTGGACGACGAGCGCGGTGCTGCATGTGCGGGCGGACACCGGTTTGACCGTGCGCGCGAGGGCTATCTGTATCTGCTGCGCTCGTCCAAGAGCGGCGACTCCATGGGCGATCCCAAGTCGCAGGCGCGCAGCCGTCGCGACTTTCTTAACCGCGGTTACTATGCGCCGTTGCGCGATGCGATGGTCGAGCTGGTGCGCGAGCGGGTGTCTGAACGTGCCGCGTCTACGAACGGCCCCATGACCTTGCTCGATATTTGCTGCGGCGAGGGCTACTACACCAGCGCCATGGGCGCGGTGCCGGGCGCGGATGCTTACGGTTTCGACCTGGGCAAAGAGATGGTGCGCCTGGCCGCCAAGCGCGGCGATGCGACCTACTTCGTGGCCAACATGAAGGCTATCCCCGTGGCCGATGGCGCCTTCGATATGGTGACCGAGCTCTTTGCCCCCTTTAACGAGCGCGAATTTGCCCGCGTGCTGGCGCCAGAGGGCTCGCTCTATACCGTGGTGCCGGGTGCCCGGCATCTGTTTGGCCTCAAAGAGGTGCTCTACGACACGCCATATCTCAATGACGAGAAGCTGCCGAAGACCACCGAACTCGAGTTGGTCTCAACGCAGCGGGTGTCTGCGAATATTACGCTTCAGACCCAGGCCGACATCGAAGCCGTATTTCAGATGACGCCCTACTACTACCGCACGCGCCCTGCCGACAAAGAGCGCCTGGCAAATTTGGATACCCTTCAAACCGATATCGACTTCATCATCGCCGAGTACCGCCACTAACCTACCAAAAAGGGACAGGTTTATTTTGGCAGGTTTTATCTGGGCAAATGCAAAGGGCCGACCGCGGAGATGTGCGATCGGCCCTTTTTAGTTGCTTGGCTGCAGAGGCTATGAGAAGCGAGCGCTTACAGGCGGTCCTTGTTCTCGGCCTTGACGGCGTGCGCCTGCTGAACAAAGAACAGGTCGTACACCACGATGACAAAGGCGCCAAAGTTGATGGCGTCGCCGCCAAACGCGGGAAGCGTGAGCACCGCCTGGGCAAGCGTGGCGACTGCAGCAACGATACCGAGCTTAAACGCGCCGTCAACCTGCGAAGGCTTGTTGGCACCCTTGATGCCCGCAACGCCCGCGGCAAGATCGATGAGGCCCTTGGCGATAATCACGGCCGCGGCGAGCATGGCGTTCGATTCGTAGGTGGACTCGAACTTGCCGGTCGCGATGCCGGCGATTCCCATGACGAGACTGGCGATGCCCAGAACAAAATAAATCAGGGCAAGGATTTTGAGTGTCTTGCGAGTGAAGCTCATGGCTGGTCCTTTCGATACGAGTACGCCAACCTGGCGCACCCTATGTGCTGCACATATGGTGAAGCACATTGTAGTTCAACGCGGCGATGCATGCGCCTGAAAGCGTCTCTTGCCTGCACGGTTCAACCTTTCAAAAAGGAAAGCTGGACGTAAGTCAAATCGATGGCAGCGCATGCGCGGCGCTGCGATGATGAGGCCATGGTAAGAGCTGGACCGAAGGAGGAGCCATGATGTACGGAGTCAAGCAAGTGGATGAGCCGCGGTCGCTGGGAAGGCGCATGAGTGATCCTGTGATCGCTGCCGTGTGCACGGTATTGATGGCTATGCTTTGCATTGGGATGCTGTGGACCATGTCGCATGTGGGACAATAACGGACGGTTGGGTGCCGACATGAATGGCGCCCATGTATTAGTTTTGTTTGCTAAGGAGTGTCCATGGGCGTCGTCGATCCCTTTTCTGTTGCTCGGGCTGCTGGGCTCGAGCTCGTGCGGACGTCCGAGGGCCTTACGCTCACCGACGGCACGATGGAGTTGCGTGCCGATTTTGGCCGCATGCTTCCACGGCTCAAGCAGGGTCGTCTGCAGCAAGAGCTGTTGGTAAAGGCTGCGCGCACAAAAGGCATCGAACAACCATGGGCGATTGATGCCACAGCAGGCTTTGGCGAGGACTCGCTGCTGCTGGCGGCCGCGGGCTTTACCGTCGATCTGTATGAACAGGATTGCGTGATCGCGGCGCTTCTCAAGGATGCCTTGGATCGCGCGACAGATGATCCGGCGCTTGCGACAGCCGTGGCACGAATGCGCTTGCATGCGGGCGAGGACAGCATCGCCGGCCTTCGCCATGTAGCTGAGCTGATCGGGCAGGGCGAGCTCACCGCTCCTGACGTGGTATATCTGGACCCCATGTTTCCCGGGCGCACCAAGAGCGCGGCGGTGAAAAAGAAGTTCCAACTCTTGCATCATCTGGAACAGCCGTGTGCCGATGAGGAGACGCTGGTCGAAGCCGCGCTTGCGGTGCACCCGCGTAAGGTCGTTATCAAGCGGCCGGTGAAGGGGCCGCTGCTTGCCGGCGTTAAGCCGAGCTATCAGCTTGCGGGCAAGGCCGTTCGCTACGATGTTTTGGTGCCGCCGCGCCCGTAGCTTGCGTGCGATGGCCGGCGCTTCGCCAGCGCCGTGCCGATGCGGGGTCTATTTCCAGGGGTGCGACGTCAGATGCCATCCGCCGCAGTATTCGCATTTGTAGCAGGCAAGGCCGCGCCGCCCGCGGTTTTCGCAGTCGGCCATAACTGCCTCGGCCTCGGCGCGCGTGTCGTAACGGTTTTTGCGTTCGCACGACTTGTAGCGCCAGGCTTCATCGCGCTCGGCGTCTAGTGCGTCGCGGCGCTCGTCTTCGCGCGCAAACAGATCGCTCATATCGCCGCCGGTGGCAGCGCCCAAAAACTCGCTCTTTGCCTTTGACCAGGCGGCTCGCTTTTTGCTCCCCATCTGCTTCGCGCCCCTCTTCAAACGCTGGTATCATTGCTCAATCAAAGTGATACCAATAAACGTGAGGTCGCCGCGTGATGATCAGAAAAACCCTCGATACCGACATTCCCGCCGTCATGGCTATCTATGACGCGGCCCGCGCCTTTATGCGCGCGCATGGCAACGCCACGCAGTGGCCCGAGGGCACGCCTTCGGCCGAGCAGCTGACTGCCGATATCGCCGCTGGTGGCAGCTATGTGTGCGAAGTTGACGGTCACGTGGTAGCGACGTTTGCCTTTTTACCGGGTCCGGACGAGTGCTATGACGTAATTGAGGACGGTCGGTGGCGCAGCGACACTCCGTACGCCGTGCTGCACCGTGTGGCATCCGACGGCACCGTGCACGGTATCGCGGCTGCGATGTTCGCCTTTGCCAAAGAGCGTGCCGATCACCTGCGCATCGACACGCATCAGGACAATCTGCCCATGCAGCGTGCGAGCATCAAGGCGGGATTCGAGCGTGTCGGCATTATCCATGTGTCGGACGGCACGCCGCGTGTTGCGTTCGACTGGCTGCGCGAGGCATAAGCGCCCAGGCGCATACCAACACTCCATCTAAATGAAAATGGCCCCGGGTGGGGCCATTTTTTGGCAAAACGCGTTGTTGTGGGGCTCGCGTCGCTGCCGTTCCAGATGAACCCGGGCAGACAAAAAGGGGAGGTGCCGGCTTTCGCAAGGCGCGAACCTGCGAAAATCGCCGCGCGGCAACGCGGGGCGATGAGCTCGGTCGGGGGATAGGGCCCGCTTCGCCCGCCGGCCCGTAAATTGTATCATCCAGTGTGGAACGAGGGTGCCCGTTGCCACGTGCGATGGGCTTGCAATAAGAGGAGAGCCATGTCGAAGCAAGCGGTCGTTGGAATCTTGGCGCATGTCGATGCCGGCAAGACTACGCTGGCCGAGGCCATGCTGTTCAACGCAGGTCGCATTCGCAAGCGCGGCCGTGTGGACGACGGCGACTCGCACCTGGATACCAACGCTATCGAACGCGAGCGTGGCATCACGATTTTCTCGTCGCAGGCCGTGCTCGACCACGGAGATGCCCACGTCATGCTCGTGGATGCACCGGGGCATGTCGATTTTTCTGCCGAGGCAGAGCGCACATTGCGTGCGCTCGACTACGCGATTTTGGTTGTGGGCGCCAACGACGGCGTGCAGGGACACACCGAAACCCTGTGGCGCCTGCTTGCGCGCTATGACATCCCGACGTTCGTCTTTATCAACAAAATCGATTTGGAGAATCCTGGCCGCGATGTTTTACTGGCGCAACTTGGGCAGCGCCTTTCCGAGGGCTGCCTCGATGCGAACGAACTGCTGGCGGGCGGCGCCGCTTGGGAGGACGCTGCTGCGTTGGACGAGGCGGCGCTCGAGGAGTTTCTTGAGTCGGGCGAGCTTTCCGTCGCAACGCTGTCGCGCATGGTTGCCGAGCTTTCCCTGCTTTGCCGGCTCGGCGCTCAAGGACCAAGGCGTTGACGAGCTGCTGGATGGCATATGCGCGCTGATGCGTGAACAGGCGTGGCTCCCGGAGTTTGCTGCGCGCGTCTATCGTGTCAGCCGCGGGGATCGCGGCGAGCGCTTGGCTTGGGTTAAAGTGACCGGCGGCACACTGCGTGCAAAACAGATGATTGACGGGCGCTCCGGTGCTGAGGTATGGGAGCAGAAGGTCGATCAGGTACGTATTTATAACGGCGAGAAATACGAGCTTGCCCAGGAAGTTGCCGCTGGCGGCATCTGCGCCGTGACGGGCCTCGCGCACGTTCGCCCGGGGGATGCCTTGGGTGCGGAGCCCGGGTGCGATGCGCCCGTCATTGCGCCGGTCCTTACCTATACGGTGCTCCCGGGCGAACATGATGTCCATGCGGTGTTTAAAGCGCTGACCGAGTTGGCGGACGAAGACCCCATGCTCGGCGTAAGCTGGAATACGCATCTTGAGCAGATTCATTTGCAGTTGATGGGCGCCGTGCAACTCGAGGTCGTACAGCGGGTGTTGGTCGATCGCTTTGGCCTTTCGGTTGAGTTTGAGTCTGGCGGCATTCTCTATAAGGAGACGATCTCGCAGCCGGTCGAGGGTGTGGGTCACTTTGAACCACTGCGTCATTACGCCGAGGTGCGCCTGCGCCTTGAGTCGTTGCCAGCGGGCTCGGGCGTGCAGTTTGGTACCGTTGCCTCGACCGACGAGCTCGATCTGAACTGGCAGCGCCTGGCGCTCACCAACGCCATGGAGCGCGATCACCTGGGCGTGCTGACCGGTTCGCCCATCACCGATGTGCGTATTACGCTCACGGGCGGCCGTGCGCATGCCAAACACACTGAGGGCGGCGATTTTCGCCAGGCCACGTACCGCGCGATTCGCCAGGGTTTGATGCGGGCGCGCGAAGCCGGCGCGGCGGTGCTGTTGGAGCCGTGGTACCACTTTGAGCTCGAGGTGCCGGGAGATTGCGTGGGCAGGGCGCTTTCGGATGTTACGCGCATGGGCGCCGAGTACGAGCCGCCGGCGATGGCGGGCGACCGGGCGAAGCTTGTGGGTCGCGTACCGGCATCCGAGGTACAGGATTATGCGCTGGAGGTGGCTGCCTACACGAGCGGCCGCGGACATCTGTACCTGGAGTTCGCCGGTTATGCGGCATGCCATGATGCCGAGCGCGTAATCGAGACGGCCGCCTATGAGCCCGAGGCCGATCTGCCCAACACGCCCGATTCGGTCTTTTGCTCTCACGGCGCCGGCTATACCGTCAAGTGGTACGACGTACCCGCCGCGGCGCACGTAAAGATCGATCCCGCCACCTTCCGCCCCTATCGCCCCGCCGACGCGGAATTTTTCGGCCACATGTGACAAAGGGACAGCTCCTTTGTCACATTCAGTTGGTATAACTCGGTATAAGTTGGTATAACTATTGCTAGCCTTTGCCAATCCGAGGAGGCCGACATGAATCCAAATCCCTTTAAGCCAACGGCTGGTAAGCGGCCTCCGATACTCATCGGTCGCGAGTCGGTCATCGAAGATTTTGAGGAGGGGCTCGATAACGGTGCCGGAGCGCCGGGCAGACTCATGCTCATTACAGGAAACCGCGGCTGTGGCAAAACAGTTCTCCTGCGGGAGCTGCAACGTCTGGCCAGTGAGCGCGGATGGGCGGTTGTCTCCGATTCCGCTTCGCTTGGTTTATGCGACCGCTTGGCCGACGCACTCCGCTCGAATAAGCCCGTTGTGACGTCAATGGAGTTTGGCCCATCGTTTGGACGGATGTCGGTTGAGGCGGCGCGGGCAAAAGGCGAGACGTTGCGAGGGCTGGTCAACGAACGTCTCAAGAAACTCGGCCCAAGCAAGGGTATTCTGTTTGCGATTGACGAGGCTCAATCGGCGTCTATTGAGGAGCTGGCGGCCCTCGCCGTTCTTTATCAGCAGGTGCTGGGAGATCAGGATGCTACGGGCTTGCCCGATGGCGACCAGCGTGGTCTTGCGCTGGTCTTTGCCGGCTTGCCCAGCATGGTTGACGATCTGCTCGAAGAGCCGAGCGTGACGTTTTTGCGGCGCGCCCAGCAGCGTACGTTGGGGGCGATTTCTTTGCCCCAGGTGCGCGATTCATATATCCAGACGGTCGAATGTGCTGGTCTTTGCATTGATGCGGGGACGGCGGACCTTGCGGCGCACAAGAGCATGGGACATCCCTATATGGTTCAGCTGGTGGGATATTACATGTGGCGGTCTGCTGTCCGGCGTGGCTCGCAGGTCATTGAAGGGTGCGATGTCGAGGTTGGTCATGCGGATGCCGTCTCTGAGTTCTACGAAGCGGTTGACGCGCCTCTGTATTACGGGCTGCGCACCCCACAGCGCCTCTTTATCGAGGCTATGGCGGTTGACGAGGGCAAGCTGACGCGCATGGCGGATATCATTGAGCGCTGCGACCGCACCCAGAGCTGGGCGAGTAAATATCGCGCAAGCTTAATTCGCGAGCGCGTCATCGAGGCCGCCGGATACGGCCTCGTCCGGTTTGCCGTGCCCATGCTGGGCGAGTACATCCGCGAACGCATTTTATGGCATGAGTAGGGTGATAAAAGTGACGGAACAGAAGATGAGCCCGCAGGCTATCGAGGTGCGTGGCGCGCGCGTGCACAACCTCAAGGACATCGATATCGATATCCCGCTGGGAAGGCTCGTGGGTATTGCCGGCGTGTCGGGCTCGGGCAAGAGTTCGCTGGCGCTGGGAGTTCTTTATGCCGAGGGCTCGCGTCGTTACCTGGAGGCGCTCAGCACCTATACCCGCCGTCGTCTGACGCAGGCCGAGCACGCCCAGGTGGATGAAGTGCTGCACGTGCCGGCGGCGCTCGCATTGCATCAGCGCCCCAGTGTGCCAGGCGTGCGTTCGACCTTTGGCACCATGACCGAGCTCAACAACAGCCTGCGCCTGCTCTTTAGCCGCTGCGCCCATCACGTGTGCCCGCATTGCGGGGCGCGCGTGGAGCCGAGCCTTAACGTGGCCGCGGGCCTGTCGCTCACATGCCCCGCATGCGGGCGCGAGTTCTATGCGCCGGGTGCCGAGGACCTTGCCTTTAACAGTGGCGGCGCGTGTCCTACCTGCGGAGGCACCGGCGTCATGCGCGAGGTGGACGAGGCGAGCCTGGTGCCCGACGAGTCAAAGACAATCAACGAGGGCGCGGTGCTTCCCTGGGGCACGCTGATGTGGGATCTGATGAAGCAGGTGGCCGGCGAGATGGGCGTGCGCGCCGACGTGCCGTTCAACCAGCTCACGCCTGAAGAGCGCGATATCGTGTTCCATGGCCCGGCAGTTAAGAAGCACATTCTCTACGTTCCCAAAAATGGCGAGGGCGCCACGCCGCTCGACTTTACCTATTACAACGCCGTCTATACCGTCGAGAATGCGCTCGCCAAGGTTAAGGACGACAAGGGACTTAAGCGCGTGGCACGCTTTTTGTGCGAGGGGCCGTGCCGCGATTGCGGCGGCACGCGTCTTTCCGACGCCGCGCGCCAGCCCCAGGTGCGCGGTATCAATCTGGCGCAGGCGGCAGCCATGACGCTGGGCGAGGCGATTGAGTGGGTGCGCGGGGTGCCCGCATCCTTGCCGACCGAGATGCGGCCCATGGCCGGGGACATCTGCGATTCGTTTTTGAGTACGGCCCGCCGCCTGGTCGACCTGGGCCTCGATTACCTTTCGCTCGACCGCGCCGGCGCCACGCTGTCTACGGGTGAGCGCCAGCGCGTACAGCTTGCCCGCGTGGTGCGCAACCGATCGACGGGTGTGCTGTATGTGCTGGACGAGCCTTCGATCGGCTTGCATCCTGCCAATGTCGACGGTCTGGTGGGCGTGATGCGCGATCTGGTGGTCGACGGCAATACCGTGGTTGTTGTCGACCACGACACGCGCGTGCTGGCAGAAGCCGACTATCTGGTCGAGATGGGTCCCGTTGCCGGAGCGGGCGGCGGTAATGTGATCGCCGCCGGTACGGTGGATGAGGTCGAGCAATCGCAGGACAGCCGCATCGCCCCGTTTTTGCGCTCGGAGCCCAAGCGCTTGCGGCCGCAGGTGGCTGATGACGAAATGTTCGACCGGGGCCATATCCGCATGGCGACCGATGCCATCCATACCGTCAAACCGCTCGAAGTCGATATCCCGCGCGGTCGCTTGGTCGCGGTGACGGGCGTTTCGGGTTCGGGCAAGACGACACTGGTGCTCGAGACGCTCATCCCGGCGCTCAAGGCACGGGCGGCCGGCGAGCGCCTGCCAAGGCACGTGCGTTGGGTCGATGCCGAGGGCATCGCGCGCGCCAACCTGATTGACGCCACGCCCATCGGCGCCAACGTACGCTCGACGGTAGCGACCTATGCCGACATCCATGATGAGCTGCGCCGCGCCTTCGCCCGTACGCCCGAGGCCAAAGCGGCAGGATATAAAGCGGGTGCCTTTAGCTACAACACTGGCACCTTGCGCTGTCCTACGTGCGATGGCACGGGCTCGATATCGCTCGACGTGCAGTTTTTGCCCGATGTCGAGATTGTCTGTCCTGCATGTCGTGGCTCGCGTTATGCAGACGCAGCCTCGCGTATCCATCGTGAGGGTAGGGACGGGAGCCTGCTCACGTTGCCGCAGCTCATGGACATGAGCGTGGACGAGGCCCTCGATGCCACACTGGGACTCAAGAAAGTCCAGGCGCGCCTGCAGACCTTGCACGATCTGGGCTTAGGCTACCTGACGCTTGGCGAGCCCACGCCGGCGCTTTCGGGCGGCGAGGCACAGCGCCTTAAGCTTGCGAGCGAGATGGGCCGCGTGCAGGATGACGCCGTGTTTGTGTTCGACGAACCCACGATCGGTCTGCATCCGCTCGATGTTCAGGTGCTGCTGAGTGTGTTTGACGGCCTCGTTGCCAAGGGCGCCACGGTTATCGTGATCGAACACGACCTCGACCTTATCCGCAACGCCGATTACGTGATCGACATGGGCCCGGGCGGTGGCGACGCCGGCGGGCAAATCGTCTGCGCCGGTACGCCGGGCGACATCGCAGCCTGCTCCGCAAGCATTACCGGTCGCTACCTATAACCGAATGTGACAAAGGGACAGTCCCTTTGTCACATTCCCGGAAAGCCTGTCTGGCGCAGGGCCTCGTAGAGGACGATGGCGGCGCTGTTGGAGAGGTTGAGTGCGCTGATGCGGTAGTCGTCCGGATTGACGAAATTGCCGCAGATATCCTGCCGAAGGATGGCCTCATTGCCGTCCTCAGTATGCCCGAGCGATTCCTCGTGGGCTTCCCAGGCCTCGGCGTTGTCGAGTGAGTCACAATCGCGCAGCATGGGGATGCGCTCGCAGCGCGTGGGCGCCACAGCGAGCAGCTCCTCGGGAATGCCCGAGCTCTCGCTGCCAAAGACCAAATAGTCACCGTCTCGGTAGGTACTTTGCGCATAGGTTCGGCGCGCCTTTTTGGTCAGCAGATGCAGACGCTCGTCGGCGGGGGAGAGGCCGTTGCGCGCAAGGAAATCCTCCCAGCCGGCATAGGTGGTCACGTCCAAGTTTTGCCAGTAGCCCAGGCCGGCGCGACGTACCGTCTTGTCATCGAGCGAAAAGCCCAGCGGCTCCACCAGATGCAGACGGGCACCGGTAACCACGCAGGTACGGCCGATATTGCCCGTATTGGCCGGAATCTCGGGCGCATACAGCACGATATTGAACATGAATCTCCTTGGCTCAGAACGAAAAACCACCACGAAGGGCACCTTCGTGGTGGTTTGGCGGTTACGTGGGCGGAAAATGCCCGCTTCGATAAACCTAGGCGCGGTGCCAGTCGGTCAGGCAGGCATCGAGGGCGGCGATGAGCGCATCCTTGTCCATGTGACGGCCGATGATGCACAGGCTCGTCATGCGGTCGCCCGTCTCGTCGTCCCAAATCTGCATGATCTCGGGGTTCTCGTCGATAATCTTCTGCTTCTCGCCCTCGGGCGCAGAGTCGACAAACAGACCGTTCTCCATCAGACGCATCTGGTGGCCGGCCTGCTCAAACATGTAGCACATGTCCGGATCGCCGGTCTGCCACAGCGGGCCCTTGACGCGAATGACCTCGTCGGGCCACTCCTGCTCAACAAAATCGGTGAACTTCTGCAGGTCAAACGGCTTGCGGCGGGAGTACACAAAGGTCTCGATGTCGTACTCGAGCACCTCGGGGTCGTCGTGCTCCTCGGGATGCTCCATGGCCTCGATCCAGGCGGCGGAGTTGTAGGCGCGCATAAAGTCGAAGCGGTCGGTGTCGAGCAGCTCCTCCATGGGGACCTCGCCGTTTTGGGCCTCGACAATCACGGCGTCCTTCTGCAGGCTGCGCACGATGGCCTTGAGCTCGGCAATCTGCTCAGGCGTGACGGTATCGGTCTTGTTGAGGATCAGCGTGGAGCAAAACTCGATCTGCTGGATGAGCAGGCTCTCGATGTCGTCCTCGTCGATATCCTCTGCCAGTAGGTCGCGACCGCCGTTGAACTCGTCGTACATGCGGGCGCAGTCGACCACGGCCACGATGTTGTCGAGCGCGAGCTTGGGCTCGCCGCCCACCTTGGCCTCGTCGCAGAAGCTCGAGATGGTGTAGGCGATGGGGATAGGCTCGCAAATACCCGAGGCCTCGATGATGATGTAGTCGAACTTGCCCGAATCGGCGATGCCCTGCAGCTGGTTGGCCAGGTCGTCCGAAAGCGTGCAGCAGATGCAGCCGTTGGTGAGCGGGATGAGGTCGTCGGTCTCGGAAAGGCCGCCGTCGGCGATAAGGCTAGCGTCGACGTTGATCTCGCCGATATCGTTGACGATCACGGCGGCGCGGATGCCGCCGTCGTTGGCGAGGATGTGGTTGAGCAGCGTGGTCTTGCCGGCACCGAGGTAGCCGGTAAGCATGATGATCTTCACGGGTTTGTTGGGCATGTGCCCTCCTTTGTTAGACATGGCTTACAGTTGAATCTTATGCCAAACGCCAGCTCTTATACCCACGCGCCGACAAATAACACAGGCTACTCCCAGGCTCCCCACACATCGGGACAATAGCCGACGGTGGCCTTCTTGCCGTTGCGTACGATGGGCTCGGCCAGAACCTGCTGGTTCTCGAGCAGCTTATCGAAACGCTGGCTGGGGGTGAGGTGCTGGATGAGTGCGAGCGTCTCCTCGTCCTTGGCTTTGGGGTTGAGCAGCTTGTCGATGCCGCCAACCGCCTGCCTCACGCTCGTGAGCTCGCCCTTGCTCATCTCCTTTTCCTTAAGGTCGATAAACTGCACCTTAATGCGGCGCTCCTTAAAATAGCGCTGGGCCTTCTTGGTATCGAAGGACTTTTTGGTACCGAAGAT
Organism: uncultured Collinsella sp.; assembly: GCA_900549905.1. Classification (GTDB taxonomy): domain Bacteria; phylum Actinomycetota; class Coriobacteriia; order Coriobacteriales; family Coriobacteriaceae; genus Collinsella. The sequence continues at coordinate 25,461 of URQD01000006.1, forward strand.
CTGCACGTTCATTGTTTGGTTCCGCCGTTCTACCTGATGAAGTTGGTCCTAGCGCGATCGGCCTGGGGCGCTTCGATGCCGGCGGACTTTCCCGCCTCGATGCAACGCAGCAGCCAGGCCATGTTTTTGCCGATGTTTCGCATGGTGGCAAGGCCTTCGGCGTCCTGGGCGGCCTCGCCCGGCATGGCGCCAAAGACGTTGTTCCAGTAGGTGGATGCCACCACGGGCATCTGGTTGATGGTGAAGTACTTGTTGAGCACATCGAAGGTGGTCGACGTGCCACCGCGACGGGCAACGGCGACAGCGGCGCCCGGCTTGTGCGCAAAGGCCTTGCTGCCTGCATAGAATGCGCGGTCGAGTGCCGAGAGGATGCGTCCGCTGGGGTGCGCATAGTAGACGGGCGAGCCAAAGACAAAGCCGTCTGCCTGCTCGGCAGCGGCAATCAGCTCGTTGACTACATCGTCGTCAAAGGTGCAGCGGCAATCGAGCTTGCCGCACTGGCCGCAACCGATGCAGTCGCGAATGGGCTTGGCGCCCAGCTGAAACATCTCGGTATCGATACCCTCGGCGTTAAGCTGCTCGGCGGCCTCGGCGAGTGTGCGGGCGGTGTTGCCGTTTGCCTTGGGGCTGCCATTGACCAAAAGAACCTTCATCACTAACTCCCTCTGCTGTCGGTGACTTCTGCGGAGGATTATCGCACGAGCGGGCAGATGGCGTGGGGCGCGATGCGAAACGGGCTGTGTTTCGCATCGCGCCCCATAACGCTAGTCCAGCTTGGTGCCCGGTACCTGTGGCGCCTCTCTAATCAGCGCATTAAGTTCGTTCAAAATGGAAACGGGCTGTCGGTCGATGGCGTCCAGATGAAGCGTGGCCACGCGAAGGGGCGGCTGATATTCAAATGAGCCAAGGAGCACGGGCGATCCCAAGAACCGCTCGATTTCGTCTGCAACCGCGTCGGTCTCTTCGGGATCAAAGTCGTCAAAGAGCGCCACGAACATCGGTCCGGTCGAGCGGAACAGACGACCCTTGCCGCGCGAGCAATCCATGAGGCAGGCGGCGCTTTCTGCCAAAACGCGGTCGCCTGCATCAAAGCCAAAGCGGGCATTGACCTGTGCGATTTCGTCGATTTTAATGGCGATCAAGCCCGCGTTTCGTGCCACGCGACGCATCTCGCCAATGGCGTTGACCAGGGCATGGATATCGCCCAGACCGGTCACGGAATCGGTCGTATCTGCCAAGCTTCGGTTGGTGACAATGCCCACATACATGTTGGGCTCGGTATCGGTGCCGTCCAGGCGGTAACCTGTGCAGTCGCAAAGCGCGTATTTTCCGGCGGTATTCATGACGCGATACTGCATGCAGTGGAAGTGCCACGTGCCGTTTACCGCCATATCGAGCTCGGCACGTACGTTGTCGCGGTCTTCGGGGTGAACACGGGCAAGCCATATATCGAGCGAGTTGTAGGGATGCTGGGAGGGTAGGTCAAAATCGCGCACGGCATTAACCGACCATTGCGATTCGCCGGTGTCGAGGTTAATGATGAACGGATAGCGTGTCTCGGAGCTCATGGAGATCGCTTGGAACACTCGGTCGTTGCAGGGGGGGGGTTGTTCGGTGATCGGGCGTTGCGGCGCATCGCCTTCTTCCGGTTGTTGCACACGGTACATGAGCTTGTAGCGATACATTTTGCGGTCGGCGTCCTTTGTCATCTGGCGACGCGTATCGCCTGCAAGCGGGTCGACGCGCGAGCAGCCAAAACTAAAGCTGGCGATCATGGGCGCCTTGCCGTCCGATGTTGCCTCGATAAGATTGGCACGCGTCCGCTCCAGGCGCTGCTCGAGCTCGGCTTCGTCTGTCGTGGGGGATATAAGTACAAATTCGTCTCCACCGATACGGAACAGCAACTCATCGTGCTCCATTGTCTCGGTGAGTGCGCGGCAGATGCTCAGAATGTAGCGATTGCCCTCGGCGTGGCCAAACTTATCGTTGCAATGCTTAAGGCGGTCGATATCGATATAGGCGCAGGTGAAGGGGGTGCCTTTGCGCCAGAGCTGATCGACATGGCGGTCGAGTCCGCCACGGTTGCCAAGATTGGTGAGCGAGTCGATATAGGCGCCGTGCTCAAGCAGCTCGCGTTCTTGTTGCAGGATGGCGAGCGTTTTCTGCAGTTGCTCACCGATGGCACGCAACTCCGGGGGCAGCGCGGCAACATCGAGCTCGGTGGTTGAGGCCCCGTTCGCAAGTCGCTGAAGATGAGCGATGATTGATTGCTCGCCCAGGCGATACGACTCGTTCATGATGGATGACCTCCTTGGATGGAACAATAGTTTGTATCTTACTCCCAATTCGGTTTAGATTGGGGTATTAGTTAGCTCATGGGAACAAACGCTCCCTCGACGGTGGCGTTTGCGCACGAGCGTATTAGTTGCTGTCGCCACCGTCGAGCAGTGCCTCAAAATCCTCCGCCTGCATGGGACGGTAGTAGAGGAAGCCCTGAGCGTAGCGGGCGCCCATTTGGCGTAGCATGTTTGCCTGCTCATTTGTCTCGATGCCTTCGACCACAACGGGCAGATGGAGCGACTGCGCCATCTCGAGCATTGATGAAATGATTTGCACGCTGCGGCCTTGATCGCCGTCGACGGGCACAAACGTGCGGTCGAGTTTGATGACGTCGACGTTGACGTTCTTGAGCATCGCGAGCGTGGACTGGCCGGTGCCAAAATCGTCCATATAGGTCGAGAAGCCGCGGGTGTGCAGGTCGGCCGTTAGTTTATTCACGGCCTCGGACTCTCCCGTATAAGCTGTCTCGGTGATCTCGATGCGCATGAGCTCGGGCGGCAGGTTGTATTGGGCGGCGAGCGCCCCCATATGCTCGGCAACGTCGCAGGCAAGGATATCCACGCGCGACACATTAAGCGAGATCGGAACCACGCGAAGCCCCCGATTGATGCGCTCGCGCAGCCACAAGGCAACGCCCTGCCAAACGTATTTGTCGAGCGTCACCACAAAACCGCTTTCCTCGAGAGTGTGGATAAAGGTGGCGGGCGAAATGAGGGAGCCATCCTTGTCGATCCAGCGCGTGAGCGCTTCGGCGCCAATGATCTCGCCGGTTTCCATGTCGACCTGGGGCTGCAGGTAGTAGGTAATACGGCCGTTGGAGAGCGCATATTGGAATTCGGTCAGCATGCGGTGGAACGCGACTTCGCGCTCGTACTCCTCGGGGCGGAAAATGGCAATACGCTCCTTAAAGTCGTTTTTTGCGCGCCGATTGGTAAACATGGCCTTGGCCTGCGCATCGATGGTGATTTTCTCGTTGGAGTCGATGGGGTAGACGCCCATGGACGGCCAGAATCCCACGCCGTCATCATACTTGGCCACGGCCTGGCGAACGCGGCTATAGATCTGATGGACGGTGTCGTGTTCAAAGGGGATGAGTATGCAAAAGTCGTCTTGGCCCCAGTACCCTGCGACGCCCATGTCGGCATTCTCGATATCCTTGAGGACCGTGCCCACGTCGGCGAGCATGCGGTCGCCCTCGGCCTGTCCGTGCCATTCGTTGAACAGTCGCATGTGTCCCATGTCGACGGTGGCGATGCACCAGGCGCCGTCACGCCTTGTCTGGAGAAATGCGTTGGCGCGTCGCATAAACTCGCTGGGTCGACAGAGGCCTGTGAGCGTATCGATGCGTTCGGCGATGGCGCTTTTGCGCTCTATCTCGGGTATGGGGAGGCTGTCGTTGGGAACAAGTCCGCCGGCCGTGCGAAGGCGACGGTCGAGTTCGCCTAAAACGGCGGTCGCTTGGTTGGCTAGGCGCTCGTAGAAGGCCGGGACGACAAGACAGACGGGAGTAATGGTATCGCCCGCGATTCGAACGGGAGCGAAAACGGCCTCTTTTAGATGATGGACCAGTTGCTCGAACGCCTCATGGTCCAAATCGTTGCTGAGCACGACAAACTGGACGCTTCGTGAGCGGTAGACGCGACTCCTGCCACGGGTGATCGACAACATGCGGCCTGCGTATTCGGCGAGCATGTTGTCGACAGCCTCGGCTCCGTAAAGCTCGTTGAGCTTTGTCGTGCCGCGAACGCGCACCGCTATAAGCCCCGTCTCGCAACAGTCGCGACGGCAGGCATCGATAGCGTTGAGCAACATGCGCTGCGTTCCAAGGCCCGTGGCGGCGTCGACGGTCTCGGCAAGCGAGTGGTTGACGAGCTCGCCAACATAGAGCGAGGGGACATTTCCGTCGCCGTCGATACGAAACCCGCGAGCACGGCAGAGAACGTAGTCGCCGGCGGCGTTGCGTACGCGGTATTGCATGACGCGACGGTGCTTGGAGCCGTTATAGATCTGGTCGATATCGTCGCTATAGGCCTCGAGGTCATCGGGATGGACGCGCGTTTTCCAGTAATCGTGGCAGTTGTCTATATGCTCCGAAGGAAGGCCAAGGTCGCGCATAGCGCCTTGTGACCAAAGGGTGCGATGTTTGTCCAGGTTCTCGATAAAGAAATAGCGGCCTTCGTTGAGCATCGAAAGGGCGTCGAAAATGCGATCGCTAACTTCGAAATCGTCGGCGTGGACTTGCGTGATATTGCGTCGATCAAGGTGCACGGCATGGCGCAGCTTGTAGTCGTACATGCGATGGTCGGCATCGAGCGTCATGCGATTGGAGGCTTCGCCCAGGGCGGGGTCGGCGTGTGACACTCCGTAGCTAAACGAGTGAGGCATCTCGGAATCGTTATTTTTGAGCAGGACCTCTCGACAGTGCTCCAGACGTTCGGCAAGGTCATCCTCGGTCGCGATTGTGGACAGGATGGCAAACTCGTCGCCTCCCAGGCGAAATGCCGCCTCGTCCACCTTCATATACAGCTTGAGATAGAGGCTCACCTGCAAGATATAGCGGTTGCCCTCGTCGTGTCCAAAGATGTCATTGCAGTGCTTAAGGTTATCGATGTCGATAAACGCCATGGTTACGGGCAATTCCTGCTCCCAGATTTCCTCTAGGGAACGGGTAAAGCCGCCGCGGTTGCCAAGACCGGTAAGCTCGTCGGTAAAGGCAGTCCTGATCAGATCGTCCTGACGCCCGAGAAGGTCACGGATGGTCTTTTCGAGCGTCTCGGTGTAATTGCTGGCGATATCCATGCTGTAAGCGGCTTTCTGAGGTCGGGGTGTATTGCGTCGGGCGAGCTCGTTGTACACACGCGTTGCTGCTCAACGCTTTGCGTGTATCCAGGCCCCCGCCTTGCTGCGTCGCTGGTTTAATATGTCGGTCCGTGTTCGCTGCTGATAACTATTGAGTAGTATAAACAACAATAGAGGATTGTATATGGGTGCCCCTGCCGCGGGCGTCTATTATTCGCTAATCGGTAGCGTGACGATGCGATGCTCGATATAAATGCGACTGAGTCGATATATGTTGGCGGGTATACTTGTTCCGCTTTAAAACACGGGAACGGAGATGGTCGCATGGCACAGCCAGACACGACGCGCACGGTGGGGCTTGCGCTCGAGGGAGGCGGCTACCGCGGTATGTATACGGCGGGCGTGCTCGACGTATGGATGGAGCACGGCTTAACCTGCGACCATATGGTGGGTGTCTCGGCGGGCGCGGCGTTTGGCTACAACTTTAAATCGCGCCAGATCGGCCGCGCCATTCGCTATAACAAGGCCTATTGCGCCGACAAGCGCTATGCGAGCGTGACGAGCTGGTTGCGAACCGGCGATATGTTCAATGCCGAGTTTGCCTATCATGAGGTACCCATCGAGCGCGATCCCATCGATCTGGAGGCATATCGCGCCTGCCCCATGCGGTTTACGTGCGTATGTACCGATCTTAAGACGGGGCAGGCCGTCTACCATGACCTGCCCTATGGCGACGAGCGCGATATTGAGTGGATCCGGGCGTCGTCGGCGATTCCCGTGGCGACGCGTCCTGTTGCCATCGAGGGTCGTAAGTACTTGGATGGCGGTGTTGCCGATTCCATTCCCAGCGCTTGGCTGTTTGCGCAGGGCTATGATCGCAACGTGGTGGTGCTGACGCAGCCGGCAGGCTTTGTAAAGCAGCCCAATAGCGTGATGCCTATGCTGCGTCGCGTGTATCGTCACTATCCGGAGTTTGTTGCGGCGCTTGAGCATCGGCACGAGGTCTACAATGCCACGCTCGATGACCTGGCGCGTCGCGAAGCCGCTGGCGAGATCTTTGTGGTGCGGCCGAGCGAATCGGTGAAGGTGCCGTCGCTGTGCCGCGAGCCCGATGAACTCGAGCGCATCTACCAGATCGGCCGTCGCGATGCGGAGGCGACGTTGCCCGCGCTGGAAGACTATCTGGCGGGGTAGGGACTACGCCGGAAACTGCATCCCGTAATCAGCGTTCAGACTGGGACGCAGTTTCCCGCTGGTCCTCTATGCGGAAAGCGCATCCCAGAATGGACGTCCAAACTGGGATGCGCTTTCCGCTATTGAAGATATGGGACTGCGGAGCAACTGCTCGGTCTAGGCTTATGCCTGCTGCCAGGTGTCGACGAGCTCCTTAGCTGCGGCGTGGGGGTCGTCGGCACTGCAGACGGCGCTCACCACGAAAAAGCCGTCGACGCCGGTTGCCTTGAGCTGCGGCAGGTCGGCTTTCTTGACGCCGCCGCCCACCACGATGGGCACGGGGCTTGCTGCATGGAGGGCAGCCAGGTCCTCAAAGCTCTTGGTGATGATGGAGCCATCTGCCGCACGTCCGCAGTCGCGCTTGGTTTCGGTCTCGTGGAGCGGGCCTACGCCCAGGTAATCGACCAGGCTCATGTCGGCGGTCTTGACGTACTCGAGCATCTCCTCGCAGCGGGCCGAAAGACCCACGATGGCATCGGGGCCCAAAAGTTTGCGGCAGACCTCGACGGGGATGTCGCTCTGGCCCACGTGCACGCCGTCGACGGCAATACCCTGCTCGCGTGCGGCAAGTACGCAGTCAAGGCGGTCGTCGATCAGCAGCGCGACCTGCCCGGTTTTGCCGGCCTGGGCGATGGCCTGCGCGGCATCGCCCGTCAGTGCGATGATCTCGCGGGCGCTTGCCACCTTGGAGCGCACTTGGATGCAGGTAAAGCCGGCGTCGAGTGCCTGGGCCACCACATCGCCCACGGGGCGTCCGAGGGTGTTTTCGGGGCCGAGTACCAGATAGGCAGAGATATCAAGGTTGTCGCGGATGCTCATCGTGCTTCCTCCTGCTTTTTGATCTGAGCTTCCATGCGCTCGAGTTTGCCGGTCATGGTATCGGTAAAACCGGGGCGAATATCGGCTTTGAGCACGACTTCGGTACGGATACCTTTGCTCGCCAACACAAAGGTTGCGTCGCGCACGACCTGCATGACCTCGTCCCAGTCGCCCTCGATCTCGGTGAACATCGAGGTGGTGCGATTAGGAAGGCCACTCTCGCGAATGACGCGCACGACCTCGGCGACCTCGGCGGATAGCTCGTCACCGGTGCCGCACGGGGCGATGGCCACGGCGACCAGGGTGTTCATGCCGGCATTGGTTGCGGGCTCGGACATGGCTTATGCCTCCTCGAGCTCGAGTTGGTTGTCGGCAATGTCCCGGGCGGTTGCGCGGTAGAGCTCGTCGATAAAGGCGACCTTAAAGCTTGCCGGGGCATCGGCAACGGCGGCGGCACGCGTGCCGGCAACGTTGTAGACGGCGGTGCCGCAGATGGCCGCCGTAAACGGGTCGGTGGCGCAGGCGTACACGGCCAACACGCCGCCCTGCGAGCAACCGCAGCCGGTGATCTTGGACATGAGCGGGCTGCCGCCGTGGGACTTGGCCACGGTCGTGCCGTCGGTAATCAGGTCGACTTCGCCCGAGACCACTACGGCGCCGCCGGTGTAGCGGGCGAGAGCCGCGGCGGCACCGCGGGCGGCGTCAACCGTATCGGTGGTGTCGACGCCGCGCACGCGGCTCAGATCGGCGGCTTCACCCTCAAGACCCCACAGGCCGGCGAGCGCAATGATCTCGGAGGCGTTGCCGCGCACGATGGTGGGCTTGTACTGCTTGAGTTCGCCTACCAGCTGGGTGCGCAGACTGCCGATGCCCAGGCCCACCGGATCGAGCACCCAGGGCTTGCCGGCGTCGTGTGCCGCCTTGGCCGCGCGGGGAATCGTCTGCTCGTAGATGGGGAAGAGCGTTCCCATGTTCAGATAGATGGCGCTGCCGCCGGCAACGAGTGCCTCGCCCTCGTCGGGCAGATAGACCATGGCGGCCGAACCGCCCACGGCGAGCTGCGCGTTGGCGACAAAGTCAATCGTCACCGTGTTGGTGATGGAGCCCGCCATAGGATTGGTGGCGCGAATCTTCTCCACTGCCTTGACCACGTCTTGCTTAAGCTGTTCCGAATCGATCACCGCACATGCCTCCTTGGCATAGAAAAGGGGCGCTGTGCATAGACAGCGCCCCTAAAAAGGCGGCATGCTCCCTACGCCAGCATTAACTGACAGGTTCAAAGGATTGGGCCCCATGCCCTCTCAGCCTTGTGGTTTGCACCGCCGGCACTCCCGCATCGAATCTGTTGTTCCCTATACTAGCGCACCTGCCAAAAAGGGACAGGTTTATTTTGGCAGGTAACAACTGGGGCTTTGCGTTTTCCCAGATAAAACCTGCCAATATAAACCTGTCTCTTTTTGGCAGGTCGGTACAATAGACGGGATTAAGAATGACCGAGGGGGCCTTATGATTAAACTTGTGCTGACCGATATGGACGATACGCTGATTCCAGCCGGGCATGACGGCGCCAGCGACTACGCCATCGAGGGCATTCATGCCATGCAGGCGGCGGGTCTGCACTTTGGCCCGGTTTCGGGTCGCCAGCCCTCCGCGATGGGCTGGATGTTCCGCAATCGCGCCGAGTGCTTCTCGACCGGCGCGTTTTGCAACGGCCAGGTCATGTTTGTGGACGGCGAGGTGGTAGCCTCGCATGCGACCGATAACGCCGCCCTTATGCGCTTGGCTGACTACTTGGAGCAAGAGACCGACGATACGTATCTGAAGGTCTACAGCCTGGGCGATGACTTTTGGGGCAACGATGCCTATTGTGTAACGAGCGACCCCGAGCGTGTGCGCCGCGCCATGGAGTCGGGCGGCAACGCATGGCTCAAGGGCGAAGAGGCCCCGTGCCGTCCTGTCGTCGATGACGCACCGGTGTTCAAGGCGAATATCTGGAGTGCTCGTTCGCGTGAGGAGCTCGCGGAGCTACGCGAGTGCGTTGCCGCCGAGGTGCCGGAACTCTCGCTCGTGTTTCCCAACAATCGTGTGCGCCTGTTCGACATTCTTCCAGCAGGTTGGGACAAGGGTTGCGCTGCGCTGGAGCTGGCGCGCGCTTTGGACCTGACGTCCGACGAGGTGGCCGTATTTGGCGATTCCGATAACGACCTGCCCATGATCGGTGCCGTCCCCAACTCCGTTGCAGTCGCCAATGCCAACGAGGCCGTCACGGCTGCCGCGCGCTGGCATATCGGCGCTGCGGCAGACGATGCGGTTGCCGGGGCTCTGCATCAGATTGCCGCCTGCGCCGCGACGGGGGAGATGCCGTCGTTTATGCGTCAGATGAGCACGACGGGTTTCGACGTCACGAACGTCTAGGGAGAAAGCCATGAAGCTTCAGCAGCTCAGGTATGTCGTCAAAGTTGCCGAATGCGGCAGCATCACCGAGGCCTCGCGCCGGCTCTTTGTGTCGCAGCCTTCGATTACCGCGTCGATTCGCGATCTCGAAAACGAGATGGGTGTGCACATCTTTGAGCGCACCAACAAGGGCGTCATTGTGTCCGAGGAAGGCGAGACCTTCTTGGGCTACGCGCGCCAGGTGCTCGACCAGGCGGATCTGCTCGAAGGCAAGTACAAGGGCGAGTCCGAGCAGGTGCCGCACTTTAGTGTGAGCTGCCAGCATTATTCCTTTGCCGTCAACGCGTTTGTCGATGTGATCCGTGAGTTCGATGCCGCGCGCTACGACTTTACCCTGCGCGAGGAGCAGACTCACGAGATTATCGAGGACGTCGCGCATATGAAAAGCGAATTGGGCATCCTGTATCTGTCCGAGCACAACCGCGAGGTCATCGAGCGCATGCTGGCGGCCAACGAGCTCGTGTTCGAAGGGCTCTTCTGTGCCACGCCGCATATCTTCGTCTGTGCCGACCATCCGCTGGCGGACCGCTCCAGCGTGACGCTCGAGGATCTGGAAGACTACCCGTTCCTGTCCTACGAGCAGGGCAGCTACAACTCGTTTTACTATTCCGAGGAGCTGACCTCGACGTTTGAGCGTCGCAAGAATATCCGCGTGCGCGACCGTGCGACGTTGTTCAATTTGGCCATGGGCCTCAACGGCTACACGGTATGCTCGGGCGTGATCAGCCACGAGCTCAACGGCTCCGGCATTATCTCGATTCCGCTCGATGTGGATGAGTACATGGAGATCGGCATCATCACACGCAAGAACACGACGCTTACGCGCTACGGTCGGGCCTATATCGACGCGATTCGTCAGCATATCTAGACTGCTGCGTCCTGCACAGGTCAAATCTCTTCATGGCAGTCCCAACTGATATAGGAAGCATCTATATCAAACTGTTATAAACGTATATTTTACGATGGCTATATGAGCGCTCATACTCTGTTCCAGTAAAGCAACCAATGCAAAGGGAGATATCTATGAGCACTTCAATTCAACCGAACGCGCCGTTTCGCGCTGATATCGTCGGCAGCTTTCTTCGTCCGCAGGCCGTAAAGGATGCCCGCGCTGCCTATGCGGCAGGCACGCTCGATGCCGAGGGGCTTAAGGCCGTCGAGGATGAGGCTATTCGCGACCTGGTGGACAAGCAAAAGGCCGCCGGTCTGCAGGTGATTACCGATGGCGAGTTTCGTCGCAGTTACTGGCACCTCGACTTTATGTGGGGGCTCAACGGCATTGAACGCCGCACCTCGCGTACGGGCTATATGTTCCACGACGAGGAGACCACGGCTGACACCGCCGTGGTGACCGGCCCCATCAGCGGCGAGAACCACCCCTTCGTCGAGCACTTTAAGTTTGTCAAGGCACTCGAGGGGGAGGGTCAGGTTGCGCGTCAGACCATTCCGGCGCCGATCCAGACGTTCTCGGAGGTTACGCTCGACCGCTGCGATGGCCAGCGGGAGAGCCTGCGCGCTGTCTATAAGACCGATGAGGAACTTGCCGACGCAATTGCAGCCGCTTATCGCACGGTGATCGCCGACCTGTACGCAGCGGGTTGCCGCAACATCCAGTTTGATGACTGCACCTGGGGCATCTATTGCGATACCGACTTTGTGTCCAAGACTGGCATGAGCCCGGTTGACCTGCAAAAGGTGAGCGAGCTGGGCGTGGCGCTCAACAACGCCGCCATCGAGGGCAAGCCCGACGACCTCGTCATTAACACGCACGTGTGCCGCGGCAACTACCACTCCACCTACGCTTTTGAAGGCGGCTACGATCCCATCGCTCCATATCTGTTTGCGCATGAGGACGTCGATGCGTTCTATCTGGAGTTCGACACGCCGCGCGCCGGCGGTTTTGAGCCGCTCAGCTACGTTGCACCCGGCAAGAAGGTCGTGCTGGGCTTGGTGACCACCAAGGCCGCAGAGCTCGAGGACGAGGACGTTATCGTTGAGCGCATCCGCGAGGCTGCCCAGTATGTGCCGCTCGAGAACCTGTATCTGTCTCCCCAGTGCGGCTTTGCCAGCTGCGAGATTGGCAACAAGCTGACCGAGGACGAGCAATGGGCAAAGATTGCCCTGGTCAAACGCATCGCCGAGCGCGTTTGGAAGTAACGCTACCGTTCGCAGGCGACGGCGCGTGCGAGACGTTGCGTATCGCGTACAATGGTTCGGATCGTATCGTTCGGGCAGGTTATCCGATATGCCCGGGCGCCCTTCCATTATGAAAGGACATCCATGTCCCAATCCTCGACGCCCGCCGTCGCCGATGCCATCTACGATGCGTCGTCGCTCGGTCGCCCGCGCATGTTTTTGCTCGGCCTGCAGCACCTGTTTGCCATGTTCGGCGCTACCGTGCTGGTGCCTGTGCTCACCGGCCTTTCGGTTTCGGCGACCCTTTTGTTTGCCGGCCTGGGCACGCTGCTCTTCCACTTCCTATCGCGCGGCAAGGTGCCAGCGTTTTTGGGATCTTCGTTTGCCTTTATCGCGGGCTATGCCGCCATTGCGCCCAACGGCGAGGCCGAGCTTTTGCCCTACGCCTGCCTGGGCGTAGCTTGTGCCGGCCTGCTCTATCCGGTGCTTGCGGCGCTCTTCCGCGCGTTTGGCGCCAAGCGCGTTATGCGCTTCTTTCCGCCGGTGGTGACTGGCCCCATCGTCATTTCCATCGGCTTGATCCTGGCAAGTTCCGCTATTGCTAACTGCCAGACCAACTGGCTTGTGGCTGTCATTGCCGTTGCCGTTATCGTCATCTGCAACATCTGGGGCCGTGGCATGGTCAAGATCGTGCCGATTTTGCTGGGCGTTGTGGTGAGCTATGCCGTTGCGGCTGCGCTCGGCGAGGTTGATTTCTCGGGCGTTGCCGCCGCTCCGTGGGTCGGTCTGCCCATCGTGTGGGACAACACCGTGTTTGCACTCTTTGGGCCGCAGTTCGATAGCGGTCTTGCCACGACGGCCATCATCACCATTATGCCGCTGGCATTTGCGACCATGATCGAGCATATCGGTGATATCTCGGCTATCGGCTCCACTTGCGAGCGTAACTACATCGCCGATCCCGGTCTGCATCGCACGCTGCTCGGCGACGGCCTTGCCACGATCCTGGCTTCGCTCTTTGGCGCTCCGGCCAACACCACCTATGGCGAGAACACCGGCGTGCTCGCCCTGACGCGCGTGTTCGACCCGCGCGTGATTCGCATTGCCGCGTGTTGCGCCATCGTGCTTTCGTTCTGCCCCAAGTTCGCGGCTGTCATTGCGGCCATGCCGGCGTGTGTAATCGGCGGTGTGTCGCTCGTGCTCTATGGCATGATCAGCGCCGTGGGCGTTCGCAACCTCATCGAGAACCAGGTCGATTTCCAAAAAAACCGCAACGTGCTGGTGGCCGCCCTGGTGCTCGTGCTTTCGCTCGGCATTGCGTACGGCACCGCCGGCGCCATCGTGCTGGAATTGGGCGGCGTGACGATTTCGCTTTCCGGTCTTGCCGTGGGCTCGCTGGTGGGCATTGTGCTCAACGCCATCCTGCCGGGTAACGACTTTGAGTTTGATGTCTCCGAGCTTGAGGAGGCTGCTGAGTAACAACTGCGTCCAGCTAAAACAAGATATGGTGCCCATGCGTATATGCGCGTGGGCACCATTTTTAATGCGTTAGTATCCAGTGGATGCCGCGGGCCATGCGCAAGTCGGTTTGGGCAAAGTGGTTGCCGGGGTTGAGCTCCAGTGTTGTTGGAATGCCGCGCTCGACGAGCAACGCTTCCATCGCGCGTGTGTCGTCGAGTACATGCCGCATCATGCGGTTGGGTGTCTTGGTCTCCTTTTTGCCGAGCGACAGGTAGACGGCGTCGGGCGTAACTGCCATCGCGTGCTCGTGAGCATAGTCGATAAAGCCAGGAAACCACAGGGACCCCGATGCGCTTGCGGCGCGGTCAAAGGCATCGGTTTGCCAGAGGGCCCAAAGCGAAAAGAGACCAGCCAGCGAATAACCGGCAATGCCACGCCAAGCAGGTGGCTGTGGGAGCGATAATTCGACCTTTGGGATCATCCGGTTCAGCAGCTCATCAAGAAAACCGGCAGCTTGGCCGCCGAAAGGCTCGGCATCGCGTACGGTCCCGTCGCATGCCCAGGGGCTCAGCTCGCGATTCCAATCGAGCCCGCCAATGGTGACAAGGGCGAATGGCGGACGGTCGAGCTCTCGGCAACACTTATAAACCTCGCTGCCGTCGCCCACGACCACAGGAAGGTAGATGACAGGCGCGCTTTCCGTATGATTCGAATAAACGGTTATCTGCTTTTGATGCGCTTCCATGACGGGCTTCTCTCAGTGTTGTGATATCGGCAGCCCCAATTGTCGCACGCCAGCGTATGCCGGTTGGGCTAGACCAAAGACAATCTCGTGCATCCCCTGCGGACGCATATGGAAAACGCCACCGCCGGAGGGGAGCTCGGCGGTGGCGTTGTTAAACGGTGCTGGGGCTCGGGGCCTTCGCGGGAGCTGCCATGTGCGCAGAGGCGTCTAAGAGCGCTTACGGCTCGCCATGGTGCCTGCGGCGATAGCGGCTGTTCCCGCAAGGACGGTTGCCACGATGGCCGCACCCGAGGTGTCGCCGGTTGCCGCGAGCACGCCGGTAGTCTTGGCTTTCGTGGTTGAAGCCGCAGCGGCCTTGGTCGGCTTTGAGCCCTCAGGCTTGGGGTTCTGCTTGGTCTCGTCGGGCTTGGGGTCTTCCGGCTTGGCTACCTCGGGAGGTGCGATGGTCGTGCTTTTGGCGACTGCTTTGATATAGAGGGAGTCGACCGTGGCGTCGCCCGTGCCGATGGCTTGGCCTGCTTCGTAGATGCCGTCACGGAGCTTGCGATAGTCAATGACCTTGCCGCCTTCGGGCGTCTGGATGGCGGCGTTCTCAATCTTGATGGTGCCGATTGTCTTGCCGTCAGCGCTCATGGCACGGGCAAAGATTGCCGCTGTATCTCCTTCGGCCGTTACCTTGCTGCGGATGATCGAGATGACTGCGGGTGTGATGCCCTCGCTGGTCTGGGCGATGATGCCGATGTTCTCGCCTTGGGGTTCGCGCCTCGTCTCGCCATCTTGGTTTTCGCTGTAGGGGATGGGGCCGTCGCCGTTCTCGACATAGCGGGCTATGGCCTTGACAACGGAGTCGCTGATGTAGATGTGGCCACCCTCCTCGTTGGGTCGATCGTTTCTGGTGGAGAATGCAGCCGAAACCTCGCCTTCCGCAAACGCGTCCACGGTGGAGCCGTTCTTGACGACGATATCGTCTTGGTAGGTGAAGAGGGCAATGGCGCCACCGTATCTGCCTTTACTTGTGCGGACTGTCACGTTTGCATGATCGAGTGTGATGCCCTTGTGGGCATAGACGCCATATTCAACACCGTTTGCGTTGAGGGAGGCGTTTGTGGCTGCGAGGCTGCCCTTGGCCTCGACGGCGGCGTCTTTCTCGGAGCTCGCCTTGACCTGGCTGCCGTCCGAGATATTGATGTTGCCGCCGCTCCAAATGGCCTCACCATCGGCTGAGCTTGCCTCGACTGTGCCGCCACCCTTGATGGTGAGGTTCTTGTCGGTTCCGATACCCTTGTCCTTGGTAGCCCTGGCGGTGACGGCCCCGCTGTCGTCAATCGTGATATTGCCGTTTGCCCTGATGCCATCCGATACGCCCGTGGCGTTGACGTTGCCCGAACCTTTGATAGCGAGATCGCCCTCGGCGTCGATGGCATCAAACCCAGCGCTCGTGGCGTTGACGGATCCGGCTCCGTCGATGTTGATATTACCCGTGGAGAGGATAGCGTCCTCAGTAGATGTCACGCTGAGCGTGCTGCCCGCGTCGCCTTGGATATTGAGCTCGGCGTTCTCATTCTTGCCATGAGAAGCCTTGATGCCTTCGATCCAGTCGGCAGTGACGATGTTGTTTCCCGAGTAATTCACGTTGAGCTTGCCTGCGGCCTGGATCTCGCCGCCGTTATAGTTGTTGAGCTTCAAGTCGTCGGCGCCGTCCCACGACCAGGTGCCGGTCTCGTCGCCCGCCGCAGTGCCGGCGTTGTATTTGGTTTCGCCGACCTTGACCCATTCCGCCGCGAGCGAGACGCTCGGCATGAGCAGCGAGCTCACCGTGAGCGCGCACACGGCGCCTACGACGATGCGGCGCGTCACGCGGCGCCAGCTGCCGTGCGCGAGTCCTATGCGACGGCGAACGTCGGGTTCGGCAACATGGGTTCCGGCGGTAGTGTCATTGCGTTTGGGGGTCGTGAACAAGGCTGCCATGGTTGCTCCCGTTCTCATAGGGCCTATACGGCTAGATTCAGCGTATCTGCTGGATGTTGCCGGCGGTAGTGCCGTTTGGAGGGCAAAATGGCCAAAATGGGGGAGAAATAGGCCGCACGCCGGCGCAGGGACCGACGCTAAAAGAAAAGCGCGGGGCCGCATGGCGACTCCGCGCTTTATTGTTCAGCTTTTGCAGCCTTGCCCTTACGCTACGAAGAAGTAGACGGGGAAGGCAAGAGCCGCGATCCACCCGTCCTGTGCGAAAAAGTGTTTACGAGCGTTTGCGACTCGCCAGGGCGCCTGTGACGATAGCGGCCGTTCCTACAAGGGCGGTCGCTATGATGGCTGCGCTCGAGGCGTCGCCGGTTGCCGCGAGTTTGCCGGCGGTCTTGGCTCCCGTGGCTGCAACTGCAACGGTCTTGATCGTCTTCGCGCCCTCGGACTTGGAACCCGGCTTGGTCTCGCCGGGCTTTTCCTCTGGTTTGGTCTCCTCGGGAGGCGCGATGAGCGTGTGCTTGGCGACTGCTTCGTTGTAGGGGGAGTCGATCACGGCGTCGCCCGTGCCGATGGTTTGACCCGCCTCGTAGACGATGCCGTCGCTGAGTTCTTCCTTGTTGCGATAGTCAATGACCTTGCCGCCTTCAGGCGTCTGGATGGTGGCTCCTTCGATTTCGATGGTGCCGATCGCCTTGCCGTCCGCGCTCATGGCAAGGGCGAAGATTGCCGCCGTGTCTCCCTCGGCCGTGACCCTGCTGCGGACGATCGAGATGGTCGCGGGCGTGATGCCCTCGCTGGTCTGCGCGAAGATGCCGATGTTCAGGCCCTCGGACTCAGGGATGATTTCGTCGTTTTGGTCTCCACTGTAGTGGTCGGGGCCGTCGCCGCCGGTCTCGGCATAGCGGGCTATGGCCTTGACAACGGAGTCGCTGATGTAGATATGGCCACCCGCTTCGCCGGAGTAGAAATTACTGGTGGAGATTGCAACCGAGAACCTGCCTTCTGCGAGCGCATCCACAGTCGAGCCGTTCTTGATGACGATGTCGTCCTCATCGGTGAAGAGTGCGCTGACTTCCCCGCCATCTGAGCTTGCGCGGACCGTCACGGTCGCGCCATCGAGCGTGATGCCCTTGTAGACATAGATGCCATACCCAACGCCACCTGCGTTGAGGGAAGCGTTCGTGACCGTGAGGCTGTTTTTACCGTCGATGGCGGCGTCTTCCTCGGAGCTTGCCTTGACCTGGCTGCCACCCGAGATCTCGATACTGCCGTCGGCCCAAATCGCATTGTCCTCGATAGAGCTTGCCTCTACCTTGCCGCCGCCCTTTATGATGAGGTTCTCGTTAGCATCGATACCCTGATCCTCGGTGGCCTTGGCGGTGACGGTTCCGCTGTTGTCGATCGTGATGTTGCCGTCGGCCCTGATGCCATCCGAATCGCCCGTGGCGTTAACGTTTCCCGAGCCCTTGATGGCGACATCGCCCCCGGCATCGATGGCATCGTGCTCGGTGCTCGTGGCGTTGACAGTGCCAGCGCCGTCGATGTTGATGTTGCCGACGGAAGTGATGGCGTCACGAGAAGATGCCACGTTGAGCGTGCTGGACGCGTCGCCCTGAATATTAAGCTCGGCGTTCTCGTTCGCGCCATCCTTAACCTTGATGCCGCGGCCGTCGTCGTTAGTGACGGTGTTGTTGCCCTCGTAGCTCACGTTGAGCTTGCCCGCTGCCTCGATCGCGCCGCCGTTATAGCCGTTGAGCTTCATGTCGTCGGCGCCGTCCCAGGCCCAGGTGCCGGCCTCGTCGCCTGCTGCAGTGTTGTACTGAGTGCCGCCGACGTTGACCCACTCGGCCGCGAGTGAGACGCTCGGCATGAGCAGCGAGCTTGCCGTGAGCGCGCATACGGCGCCCACGACGATGCGGTGTGTCACGCGGCGCCAGCTGCCGTGTGCGAGCAGCGTGCGACGGCGTGCGTCGGGCTCGATAAAATGGGCTCCAGAGGTTTTGTCATTGCGCTTGGGGGTCGTGAACAGGGCGGCCATGGTTGCTCCCATCCTCATAGGGCCTATGCGATTACGCCCAGCATATCTGCAGGATGTAGCCGGCGGTAGTGCCGTTTGGAGGGCAAAATGTCCAAAACTTGGGAAGCAATACATCGCGCGTCCGTGCGTTGCCTGGCTTTAAAAGAAAAGCGAGGAGCCGCTCGATGCGACTCCGCGCTTTTGTGTTCTGCTTTGGCAGACTGTGCCGTTACGCCACGAAGAAGTAGACGAGGAAGGCAAGGGCTGCAATCCACATGAGCGGCTTGATCTTGGAGGCCTCGCCCTTAAAGAGCGCGACGATCACGTAGGCGATAAAGCCCAGGCCAATGCCGGCAGAGATGGAGTAGGTGAAGGGTACGCCGGCGACAATCATGAACGCCGGGAAACCCTGCGACACGTCGGACCAGTCGATCTCGGAGGCCTCGCTCATCATGAGGTAGCCAACGTAGACCAGAGCACCGCAGGTGGCGGCGCTGGAAACGATGGTGACGATGGGGGAGAAGAACGCGGCGAGAATGAACAGCACGCCGGTGGTGACGGAGGTGAGGCCCGTGCGGCCACCGTCGGCGGCGCCGGAAGTGGACTCGACGAAGGTGGTGATGGAGGAGACGCCCATGAAACCGCCCACAGCAGCGGCGGCGGAGTCGACGATCAGGATCTCCTTGATATTCTCGACGTTGCCGTCGTCGGTGAGGAACTCGCCCTGCTTGGCCACGGCCATCGCGGTGCCCATGGTGTCGAAGAAGTCACTCATGAGCAGCGAGAACGAGATGACGAGGAGCGTGGGGTCGGTAAGGACCTTGACGATGGCGGGCACGCCGCCGGCGTCGGCGATGGGGCCGCCGATGCTCGAGAAGTCGAGCGGGGCGATGATGCCGGTCGGAGCCTGGGTCACACCCAGGGGGATACCGGCGATAACGGCGACGATGATGCCGATGAGCAGCGAGCCGGGGACGTTGCGGCAGGCGAGGGCGACCGTCACCAGGATGGAGATGATGCCGACGATGAAGGTGGGGGAGGTGATGTCGCCCAGACCGACGAGTGTACCGGCGCCAGCGGTGATAATGCCGGCATCGCACAGGCCAATCATGGCGATGAACAGGCCCAGACCCACCGAGATGGCGTGACGCAGGACAACCGGGATGGCGTCCATGATGGCCTCGCGCAGGCCACAAAGCACGAGCAGCAAGATGACGACGCCCTCAAGGAAGATGACGCTCATGGCCACGTGCCAGTCACCGCCGCAGACGGTGGTGGTGATTCCAGCGATCATCGCGTTGACGCCTAAGCCCGACGCGCATGCGAGCGGACGGTTGGCGAAGATGCCCATGCAGATGGTCATGATGCCGGCGCCCAGGCAAGTGGCGCAGGCGAGCGCTCCCGCATCGATGCCGGCGCCCGAGAGCACTGCGGGGTTGACGGCGATGATGTAGGCCATCGCCAGGAATGTTGTCAGTCCAGCGCGAAGTTCGGTCCCGATTGTGGACTTGCGCTCACTGACGTGAAAAAGTTCGTCCATGCATACCCTTTCCTTGTTCGGCCCCGAGTTTAGGCCGATTGACACGAACCCACCCACTATATCGCCTTTGTGAAGTTGGTGTTCCTCACATGTTGATGTTCGGCGGTTTGTAACGGACGGGCGGTATCTTTCGCATGAAATTGTGTAGGTACCGTATACTTAAGCGGTTACAACGACCCCTATGGAGGAACGTATGATTAAAGAGCTTTGCCACGACGAGGCTATCCTGTCCCAGCGTTGCGAGGTTGCGACCGTCGAGGACGAGTCGGTTGCTCAGGACCTGATCGATACCATCAAGTCGCTCGACGATGCCGGCTGCCTTGCCGCTAACCAGATTGGCGTTACCAAGAAGGTTTGCGTCTACCTGGACGACGCCGGCGAGCCCCACGTGCTCTACAACCCCCGTCTGGTGTTTGGCCTGGGTGCCAGCAAGATGGAGGAGAGCTGCCTGACGCACGAGGAGGTCACCAAGTCCACGCGCTATATCAAGTGCAAGGTTGCCTTTGACCAGATCGTCGACGGCAAGATGAAGGAGTGCCGCCGCGATTACGCAGGCTTTGAGGCGCAAATGATCCAGCACATGATTGATCACTGTCTTGGAAAGTTGGTCTAAGGGGACCAAAGCACCGCACCTCGTCGTTTTTAGTCCGGGTATGACATTGTTGTCATGTCCGGACTTTTTTGTTTAGCGCTCCTTTGTTTGGTGACAATGACCTTAGTAAGAACATTGAGCTAGGAGGCGCTATGTGCACGAGCATTCGATTTACCGATAATTCCGGCCACATGTATCTGGGCCGCAACCTCGACTGGAGCTTTGGATACGGCGAGCAGGTTCGCGTGGTGCCCCGCGGGTTCCACATCCCGTACTCGTTTATCGACGATGCGACGGCGGCGCATGCGGTAATCGGTATGTGTATCGATTACAAGAACTATCCCATGTTTTTCGATTGCGGCAACGATGCGGGCCTGGCTGTGGCGGGGCTCAACTTTCCCGGCTATGCCGAGTATGCCGAGGGGCCGGTTGATGGCAAGACCAATATCGCGGCCTACGAGTTTCCCCTGTGGGTGGCGGCGACGTTCTCGACGGTCGACGAGGCCGAGGCTGCACTGCGCGATACGGTGATTGTCGCCAAATCTGCCGGCGAGGGCCTGGGCGTGTCGCTGCTCCATTGGATTATCGGCGACAGCCAGCGCAGTATCGTGGTCGAGATGATGGCCGACGGCCTGCATGTATACGACGACCCGGTCGATACCCTTGCCAACCAGCCGACTTTCCCGTGGCATATGGAAAACCTGCGCACCTATATCACCGCCACCAGCGATTTTCCGCAGACGGCGACATGGCGCGCCGCCGAGCTCAAGCCCTATGGCGCTGGTGCCGGCATGCGCGGTATTCCGGGCGACTGCTATTCGCCGAGCCGTTTTGTAAAGGCGGCCTACCTCAATGCCAATTACCCGCAAAAGGGCAGCGAGGCCGAAAACGTCGTCCGCATGTTCCGCTCGCTCGAGGGCGTGGCGATGATCGAGGGAGCGTCCAAGATGGGCGACGGCAAGTTCGAGAAGACCATCTACACCGGATGCTTTAGCGCGCGTACGGGCAATTATTACTACGCGACCTACGATGACCCATCGATTCGCTACGTGAGCCTGATGGATGCCGAGGGCGCGAGCCCCGATAGGCTCGTGGTTCCCGAGCCGCGTCGTTCGTAGCCCATAGCTTTACTGCAATGCAAAATGGCCCTGCATCTCCCGTGAGGTGCAGGGCCACTGCGACCTGGGCTTTATCCCGCATGCGCCCCGAGAAAATGTCCCTTAAGCGCGCGCTGCCTGGGCGATACCGGCCTTGGTGCTTGCGCGTTTGCCGGCGAGTTCGCAAAAGACCGCGCCGCCGATGATGAGCGCGGCGCCCATGAGGCGGATTGGCGTCATGGTCTCGCCCAAAAGGACGGCGGAGAACACGACTGCCGAAAGCGGCTCGGGGTAGCCGACAACCGCGACGGTCTGCACGGGCAGCTTGGCGACAGCACTAAAGTAGAGCAGGCAGCCGATGCCGGTGTTGACGACGCCGAGCATGGCGACGGCGCGCCAATCGATGCCGGCGGCAATGCTGGGGGAGAGGAACGAGGGGGCGCCCTGTGTGAGGAGCGTAAGGACCAGCGCGGTCATAAAGGCGGCGCTCACCTGGAGCGCGGAGTTTTCGAGGCCTTCGACGTGTGGCGCACCCTTGCTAGCGATGACCATCAGCGCATAGCAAAATGCCGAGGCGATGCCGCAGGCGATACCCGCAATGGGCATATTGCCGCCTAGACCTTGTACTGCAATGAGAAAAGCACCGCAAGCAACGGCGGTGAACCCGGCGATTTTGCCGCTGGTCAGTTTTTCGCCAAAGATAAACGGTGAGAGAGCCATGACGATGATGGGGCCGCAGTAGTACAGCAGCGAGGAGATGCCGACGCCGATCGTCTGATAGGCGCGGAACAGAAAAATCCAGCTGGCGCCCAGCGCGGCCCCCGAGAGGATCAGGGCCGCAGCTTCGCGGGGGCGAGATGGCGCCTGCAAGTTATGGCGTTGGGTGATGGCAAGGATGATGACGAGCGAGAGGGCTCCCAGAAAGGTGCGCAGCAGCACGATGTCGGAGCTCGGCAGCGCGATGGCGGCGGCGATGATGCCGTTGGAGCCAAACAACAGCAATGCTGCCAAATACCTAAACAGTCCGTTGTTCATGCGCAGCCGCCCTTCTATATCCGTGCATGTTCACTATGGGCGAGGTGGATTTAGAAGAAAAGCGAATATAATGCATGGATGACATGACAAAAACTCATGCAAAGGTGGGGACGTGCCGTGGAAACGAATATTCAAAAGATGCAGGTGCTGCTCGAGACAGTACGCGCCGGCAGTTTTACGCGCGCCGCCGAGCACTTGAGCTATTCGCAATCGGGCGTGAGCCGCATGGTGGCCGACCTCGAGGCCGACTGGGGTTTTAAGGTACTCGACCGCAGTCGCGAGGGCGTGACACTTTCTGCCGACGGGCGGCAGGTCATGCCGGCTGTCGAGGCGCTCTGCGAGGAATTCATTCGCTTGCAGCGGCGGGTGGATGAGATGCGTGGGCTCATGCGCGGCAAAATCTGCATCGGTACGTTTTCGAGCGTGGCGACCCACGTACTGCCGCCGGTGATTGCGCGTTTTCGCGCCGATTATCCAGACGTCGATTATGAGTTACTGATGGGCGACTATTCAGAGATTGAACAATGGGTGACGGAGGGCCGTTGTGATCTGGGCTTTATCCCGCATGAGCCTCGAGAAAATGGGATGACATCGCGATCTTTGGTGCGCGACGAGTTGATGGCGGTGGTGCCGACAGACTCTTTGCTTGCCAGTGCGGAGGACGTTTCCCTTGCCGATTTGGCCAACGAGCAGTTTATTCTGCTGGAACGCGGCACCGATGACGAGATTACACCACTGTTCCGTCGGGCGGGGCTAACGGTGCGCTCAAAACTGTCAACCTGGGATGACTATGCGATTATGGCCATGGTCGAGGACGGTCTGGGTGTGAGTATTCTTCCGGCGCTCATCTTGCGCCGCTGCCAGTTCGATGTTGCCGTGCGTCCGCTTGAGGGACATCCTCATCGGCAGATCAATGCGATATATCGCACGACCGATGTTTCGCTTGCCGCCGCTCGTTTCCTCGAATACCTCTAAACGAGCGCGCGTCGTAATCGCCTCGGGATAAATCTCGAGGTTTGGCTCATTTTATTTTTGAAATTGAACTTTTCGAAATAGCACGGCGTTATACTGCTGCCTAAATTGAACTCAGGTTCAATTCGTGTTCTATAAATTGAACTTTGCCAGCAAGGAGGTTCTAGTGGCCCAAGAGACGTTTAGCGATCGCCTGCGACAGGCTATGTCCGGTCGCGACGTTCGACAGTCGGATGTGATTCGTGCATCGGAGATGCTCGGCAAAAAACTCGGCAAGAGTCAGATGAGCCAATATGTGAGTGGCAAGACGATTCCGCGGCACGATGTGGCAGAGCTGCTCGCCCGTATTTTGGAGGTCGATGTTTCCTGGCTTCTCGCCAGTGACGCCGATCAAGGCGAGACGTCCTCGTCCCATAACGTTGCCAAATCCGAACCTAATCCCACGGCTCAAATTCCAAGGAGCACCACCATGCGTACTTTTTCTAAATCCACCAAGCTCGATAACGTCCTGTATGACGTGCGCGGTCCCGTCGTCGACGAGGCTGCCCGTATGGAGGACGAGGGCGAGCGCATCCTCAAGCTCAATATCGGTAATCCGGCGCCCTTTGGTTTCCGCACGCCCGATGAGGTCATTAAGGACATGCGCCAGCAGCTGCCCGACTGCGAAGGCTATTCCAACTCGCGCGGCCTGTTCTCCGCGCGTAAGGCGATCATGCAGTACTCGCAGATCAAGGGCCTGCCCAATGTTCAGATGGAGCACATCTACACGGGCAACGGCGTGTCCGAGCTCATCCAGCTTTCGATGAACGCGCTGCTCGATAACGGTGACGAGATTCTGATTCCCAGCCCCGATTATCCGCTGTGGACGGCGTGCGCAACCCTTGCCGGTGGACATCCCGTGCACTATCTGTGCGACGAGCAGGCCGATTGGTATCCCGACCTGGCCGATATGGAGTCCAAGATCACGAGCGCGACCAAGGCCCTCGTCATCATCAACCCCAACAACCCCACGGGTTCCGTCTATCCGCGCGAGGTGCTCGAGGGTATCGTCGAGGTTGCACGCAGGCATCAGCTGATGATCTTTGCTGATGAGATCTACGACCGCCTGTGCATGGACGGCTACGAGCACGTCTCGATTGCCTCGCTCGCTCCCGACCTGCCCTGCGTCACCTTTAGCGGCCTTTCCAAGTCGCACATGATTGCGGGCTATCGTATTGGCTGGATGGTGCTTTCGGGCAACCAGCGCTGCATGAGCGACTTTATTATGGGCATCAACATGCTCTCGAACATGCGCCTGTGCTCCAACGTGCCGGCTCAGTCAATCGTCCAGACGGCACTCGGTGGACACCAGTCCGTCAACGACTACATCCGTCCCGGCGGCCGTGTCTACGAGCAGCGCAACTTTGTGTATGAGGCGCTCAACAAGATTGACGGCATCTCGGTGGTCAAGCCGCGTGCGGCGTTCTATATCTTCCCCAAGATGGATGTCAAGAAATTCAACATCACCGATGACGAGCAGTTTGCCCTTGACCTGCTACACGAGAAGAAGATCCTGATCACCCGCGGCGGCGGCTTTAACTGGGCCGAGCCCGACCACTTCCGCATCGTGTACCTGCCGCGCATGGAAGTGCTCAAGGAGTCCCTCGAAGACCTCGCCGACTTCTTTGATCATTACCGTCAGAGCTAGTGGGATAGAAGCTCCGCACTATGAAAAGCTCCCTGCAGTTGTTTTGCTGCAGGGAGCTTTCTTGAATCGGCGGAACTATATAACGATTCCGCAACAGTGGTCGATTTCGTGTTGGATGATCTCGGCGGTGTAGCCCGAGAAGTTCTTGATGCGGTGGACGAAGTTCTCGTCCAAATACTCCACCTTAATGCGACGGTAGCGGGTACAGGGGCGCTCGCCGATCAACGAGAGGCATCCTTCGCTCGTCTGATAGGCATTGACCTGCTCAAGAATTTGAGGGTTGTACATCAGCAGCGCCCTGTTGCCGTCCTTTACGCAGATGATGCGTTTGCGCACGCCGATCATGTTGGCGGCGAGGCCAACGCACTCGTGCTCATGCTCGAGGAGCGTATCCAGGAGGTCCTGCCCGGTCGCGGCATCATCGGGCCCTGCGTCTTCGGAGGGCAGGCGCAAAAAGAACTCGGATTTCATGATGGGCTTAATCATGGCGGGCTCCTTAAGGTGGACACGTTTGGTTCAGGTCATGATACCGCGACATGTCGCATTAATGTGTGCACATAGATTCTGCAGCTAGATTGGATGGCGACACCATAAACTAATGGACGTTTTGCCGAGAGGCATGAATGTTTAAAGCGCAAAGAGTGCGCGACGGGCCCCGCGAATGGGGCGATGATGCCCGAGAGGGCCAAGAAGGAGTCTCATGTCCGAGAACGAAGAGATCATGAACGAGACCGAGAACGAGACCATGGCTGCCGAGGTTGAGGCAGTCGAGACCGTGGAGACCGAAGCTGCTGAGGTTGAGGCTGCTGATGAGGTTTCCGCCGAGGAGGAGGCCGAGGTTGTCGAGGCCGCCGCTGATTACGATGACGAAGAGCTGATGGACAAGATGCAGAAGGCCGCTCGCCTGCTGCGTAGCCGTCGCTTTGCTATTTCCAAGGAGGAGGAGGCCAAGGCCGAGCGCATGGCGAACATCGAGCGCGCCATCAAGCTTCTTGACCTCAAGCCCAAGATGGAGCAGAAGGAAATGTCCGACCTGCTGGGCATGCGCCTTCGTGAGCTCGATGGCCTGATGGCCGAGGCCGAGGCTGCCGATCTGGTCGGCCGCATCGACGACGCCGAGGGCGATATGCGCAAGATCGTCGTCTTCGCTGCCGAGGATGCCGCCGAGGGCCTGGTCGAGCTTGCCAACAAGAAGGAGAAGCTCCTGCCCGAGCTTTCTTACGAGGAGGCCACCGAGCTGATGGCCGCTCTCGATAAGGTTATCGCTCCGCTCGTCGC
This sequence comes from uncultured Collinsella sp., assembly GCA_900549905.1. Classification (GTDB taxonomy): domain Bacteria; phylum Actinomycetota; class Coriobacteriia; order Coriobacteriales; family Coriobacteriaceae; genus Collinsella. The sequence continues at coordinate 51,631 of URQD01000006.1, forward strand.
CATGGGCCTGGACGAGGACCGCGGTCCTCGCGGCGGCCGTGACGATCGCGGTGGCCGTGGTGGCGACAAGCTGCTGTAGCTCGTCCCGGTTTGCCTCCTTGGCCG
>URQD01000007.1:0-50406 GCA_900549905.1 uncultured Collinsella sp.
CTGCCGTAGCAGTCGTACTCCGTGCCCTGGTAGTGGCTGGAGAGCACGTACTTGATGTCCTCGATGGTCACCTTGCGCTCGGGCACGCGGCTCCAGGGGATGTCGTCGCTCTCGGGCGTGTAGTCGGCATCGGGACCGTCCCACACATCACTGGGATTGAGGCAGCGCTGCATATACCAGGCGCGCGGCGTGTTGTAGACGTGGTCGCTGTCGCCGTGCGAACCAAAGGCCTCGCGCGGGTTAAAGACCGCGGCGGGACCGTCGCCCTCAACGCCCAGCGTCAGGTCCAGATGCCACTCGGCCATCCAGGAGCGCAGATCGGTGGAGCACATGTGGTCGACCTGGGCGCCCTCGGCGTCGTCCAGGTCAAAGCTATCGATACCCAGCTGGTTGGGCATGGTCACATAAGCGTCATCGGGCACGCGCTTGGCGATCCAGTGGTGACCGCCGATGGTCTCGAGCCACCAGATCTCGTCCACGTCGCTAAAGGCGATGCCGTTGTTCTCGTAGGTGCCATAACGCTCGAGCAGGTCACCCAGAATGCGTACGCCGTCGCGGGCGGATTTGGCATATGGCAGCACCAGGGTCACCATGTCCTCCTCGCCCAGACCGCCGGGCTGCGCCGGAACATAGCCGTCCTCGCCCTCGTTGCCCTTGGCGGGCACGTAGTCGACGAGCGGGTCGGCGCCGCGAACGCGCTCGTTGGTGGTGAGCGTCTCGGTTGCGGACATGCCCACATTGAGCTCGTTGAAACCGGCCTCGGCCCAGATGCCGTGGCCCGGGACAACATCGGGGACGCTCGTGTAGCGCATGGGGTTATCGGGCAGCTCAACGGTCAGGTGACTCAGGACGCTCGTGTAGACGCGCGGCTGCTCGTCGGGATGCACCACGCGCATGCGCTTGGGCTCAAACACCCCGTTGGACGAGTCCTCGTTGCGGGCAACCAACGTCGACCCGTCGTAGCTCGCGTTCTTACCAACCAAAATCGTTGTGCACGGCATGCGCATCCTCCTTGAGCGAAGAAATCAAACGATAACAGTGTATCGCTTCGGCGCAGAAAGGGCGAAACCGCGGCGCTGGCAACCCCTGTGGTCAAAAAATGCCAAATATGAGTACTGTCACCAATTTAGTAACAGCAATTTTGCTACGTATGGGTGTCGAAAGTCTACATTTGTTCAAAAATTAGATGATGTAATTCCTCATAGGTCCAATAAAATAAGCTCTCTATCGATAATAAATATCGTTAGAGAGCCTATTTGACCTAAAATATATGTGACTATCTTGGCAACAGTACTCATATTTGGCATTTTTTGTCCACGGGGTATAGAACTAACCCCTCAAACAGCCCAAAACGCCTATTTCGATGCGCGCTCGGCCGCTTCGATCACGTGTTTGGCGAGGATCGCCGTCGTCACAGCGCCCACGCCGCCCGGCACGGGCGTGATGGCGTTAACGACCGGCTCCGCAGCATCAGAATCGACGTCACCCACCAGCTTGCCAGCGGCCTCGTCCCAATTAATGCCAACATCGATGATCGTCTGGCCCTCGCGAACCGCATCCACGCCAATCGTACGTGCGCGTCCAACGGCGGCAACCACAATGTCGGCAGCACGGCACTCGGCAGCAAGGTCGTGCGTATGCGTATGGCACGTCGTCACGGTCGCATTGCGCGCCGTAAGCATGGCGGCAACAGGACGCCCGATCACCAGCGAGCGCCCGACCACAGCAACCTTAGCTCCATCCAGCTCAACGCCGTAATGATCCAGCAAAGCAAGCACGGCTTCGGCTGTGCAGGGGGCAAAACCCTCGCCGCGCCCCGAAAGCGTGGTGAGCAGCGAAACCGGCGTCATGGAGTCAACGTCCTTGGCAGGATCGAGTGCCGCGGCAACCGCATCCTCGTCAAGGCCGGCGGGCAGCGGGCGGAACATCAGGCAGCCATGAACAGCGGGGTCGGAATTGATGTCCTCGATGGCCGCCAACAGCTCGTCCTGCGAAACATCGGCGGGAAGCAAAACGCGGCGAGCTTCAATGCCAACCTTCTCGCAGCGCCTGAGCGCACCGCGCTCGTAGGATAGGTCGTCCTCGCGTTCACCCACACGCACGATAGCCAACGTCGGAACAACGCCCCGCTCGCGCAGGGCTGCGCAGCGAGCAGCAAGTTCCTCAGTCAAAGCGCGAGCGACGGGAGCACCCTTCAGCAGTTCAGCCATGGCTATCCTCTCTTCCTTGCAGCGTCGGCGGCGCGGCGCGCCAGCGCATCGGCGCGCGGCAACCACGTGTCGAGCAGCTCATCGCACGCGGTCTCGAGCTCCTCGGCGCGCGCCCGGTCCTTCATAGACGTGGTGTTGGCAAAGAGCGTCAAGCTCGCGCCCTGCATAGCGGAACGGCAGAACACGGCGCCGCACGCCACATCGGACAGCAGCTGACGCGAACCCTTGTCGGCCATGTCCTCGAGCAGCGCCAGCGCACGCCCGCAGGCATCCATAATGCGATACGGCGGCATAGCGGCCACATGCAGCGCATCCTGAATCGCGGTCGCTCGAGCCGGATCGTCACGCGGAATACCGTACGCCGCGGACACCTGCCCATAGGCACGAACGTCCTCGGCAACCAACTCGACAAGCTCCTGGGCCAGCTCATCAGCATGGGCAAACGCACGCGTCAGGTCATCCGCACGATCAGCAAGCGCGGGATTGGTCGCACCGTAGCGGGCAACCATTCCGCACAGCGAGGCGCCCAGCGCGCCCACAAAGGCGCTCGCGCTGCCACCGCCGGGAACCGGCTCGCGCGCGGCCAGCGCCTCGGCAAACCCGCGGCAGGTCTTGTCCATCATCTCTTGGCTCATACACATGCACCTTCAAGTCATATACATCGGTCGGGTGGCAACCGCCGACCGACCGCATCGATCACGTAATGGTGCTAAGTCTAGCCCATAAGCACATGAGCGTCAGCGCACCTGGCCATCGCGGATTTCTATGGCACACGATAGGCGGCAGCGACACAAACATGGGACACATGGCCCACCTTTCGAGACTCCCGGGCAGCGGCAACTGGGGCATACATATAGGTAAGGAGCCCTATGTTGGGGCAAGCTCATCACGGCGCCGGACGACGAATGGAGGAATAACCGCACAGTAAACAAAGGCATCATGTGCATGCGTAACCGCCGCCCCAGCGATCCGCGGCGCACGATGTCCCTGGCAGACAAGGAGGACGCCACCATGAAGAAAAAGACCCTATCGATTCTTTCCCTTTGCATCGCCCTCTTTGCCGCGTTTGCCCTTGTCGGCTGCGGCGGGAGCGCATCTGGCGGCGGCAGCGCCCCCAAGAGCGAGAGCAAGGAAAAGGCCCCGTCGCCAAGAAGACCGACTTTATCTGGTTTAAGGTCGAGATGCCGGAGGGCGTTGGTGTAAGCGATTCCGCCGGCAAGAACGCCGACAGGGTCCAGCTCACCTTCCCCAAAGACGAGAACGGTTCGGCCGATCGCTTTATCCCCGTTTGGGAAAAAGCGCTGACGGCCGAGGAATCCCACGCCGACCAGGCGGAAAAGAAGGGGGACACGTTCCAGTGGAAGGACGGCGGGTCCGTCGAGTATAACGGCAGGACGTGGCTCGTCGGAACATACGAGGACAACAGCGGCATCTCAACCCTCCTCTTTACCGACGTTGAGCCGGGAAGCGTCTACGTCCTCATCTCGAACTTCGACCAGCACAAGAAAGAAGCCGAGGCGCTCCTCAGCTCCATCGAGTTCCCCGATGACATGGCGAAGGCAGTTGCCGAGGCACGCGAAGTCGAGATTTCGAGCATCGAGATCAGGCATTAGGGGCTCGCACGCAGCATCGCATGCGCAGTCATTAAATGATCGGGCGCCCAACCCGGGGAGGGCCGACAGCATCGGCCCTCCCCTCTTTTACACCCGCGCATATTGCCACTTGTCGGCGCAAATCCAGCCCTCAGAATGGGACACATGGCCCACCCCAGCGAGCCGTCCGCGCGTACAGTAAAGACAGGTAATCCATGGGCGGTTACAGATCGAGGAGGACACGACCATGAAAAAGAAGGCCTTTGCGATTCTCACCTTCTGCATCAGTCTCTTTGCCGCAGTTGCCCTGGTGGGTTGTGGCGGAAGCGGCGGCGCTACCGGCAGCGGCGGTGGTGGCGGCGCGGAAAAGCCAGCCGTGGATATGAGGACCGACTTCATTTGGTTTAAGGTCGAGGTCCCCGAGGACGTCGAGATCACCGACGTCGCAGGCGACACGGCCGACAGGGCCCAGTTTAAGTTCACCGAGAGCGAGCACGCGAGCGACCGCTTCATCCCCGTCTTCGACCCTGACAAGAACGCCGACGAGCTGTTTGACTACGAGGCCAAGTGGAAGACCGACTTTGAGTGGACCGAGAATGATCCCGTTAAGTACAACGGCAAGACCTGGCGCAACGCTTCCTACACGCACACGGGCGGCGTGACGACCGAGTACTTCACCGACGTTGACGGCGGCAGCGTGTACGTGCGCATCGACAATGTCGAAGAGCACAAGGACGCCGTCGAGACCATGATGAAGTCCCTGGAGTTTGCCGATGATATCGCCAAGGCCAAGACCGAGGCCATGGACGTCAAGCTCGACGATATCGAGATCAAGCGCTAAGCGACTCGCGAGCGTAACGGGAAACACGAGCGCAGTGCAAACAAGCGACGGTGCCCCAGCGTTTCGTACTAAGGGAGGATCGGCTCGCCGGCCCTCCCTTTCTTATGCCGATAGCCGGCGAACGCGAGGGTGCCGGACGGCAAAACCACCCCCAGCGCGGTAGCAACACAAATAGACAAGCGCCCCAACGCGTCCGCCCGCCGATTAATAGCACCGCGCAGACAATTAAGCCAACACGTTTAGACATCCGGGCAGTATAGTGACCAAAACGAGCGCATAACCGCACCCCGCGAATGGAGGAGTTATGACCGAACACCACGCCATCAGTCGTCGAGCATTTACGCTGGGCCTAGGACTCGCAGCATTGTCGCCATTTGCAAGCCTGCCCGAAACCGCGGCGCTGGGCCTTCCCGTGCGCGCGGCATTTGCAGAAGACACGCCCACACCGGCGGCCACCCTCGACAAGTTCGTCATTCGCCTTCGCCCCGCGGGCTATTTTCGCACCGCAAGCGTCAACCAAGACGGCAACGTTCGCGGCAACGTCTGCCACCTGTTTAATGACGGCACGTCCAGCAAACTCATCCTTGAACACGTAGTGACCGATGCAGATAATACAAATTGGTATGCCATCCGCACCTTACTCAATTTCGAAGAGCATAAAAAGACGGGCTACAGCATTTGGTCGGTCGACGGCGACTCGGACAAAGATGGAAAGGTCATCCACGTATGGAGTGGCGAGTATGACGACAAGCCCAGCCGCGCTTTTGCGTTTAAACGCCAGTCAAACGGAACCTATATCATCCGAGACCGCACGGTCGAGAAAGAAACCGAGAAAAAAGACATTAAGTACCTGGCAATAGAATCGGACGGCAAAGACCAGGACAACAATAAGATCTGCCATAAGAGTAAGAGCATTCCGTGGGAGCTCGAACTTATCGGTTACGATATGAAAAAGAACGATGCCACGGTTAGAAGTATCGACTGGACCACGTATAGCAGCTACGTCGACGGGCCCTGTTGGATGAAATACGTCGACAACAACAAGTTCCTCGACGAACTGAGCATCCCGGGCACGCACGATTCGGGCACCTGCAGCGTGGACAACGACACCGAGCCCCAATCCTCCCAAGCAAAATGCCAGCAGGATTACATCCCCACACAGCTGCTCGAAGGCGTTCGCTATTTTGATATTCGACTTGGAAAGGGTGAGAACCCCGGCATCGACCACGGAGCTTGTTACCTGCTCAAAAAAGACGGGAACTTTATGCATCTCTCCGATGTCATCGGGTACTTCAATACGTTTTTGAGCGAAAACCCGACAGAAGCGCTCATCATGCTTGTGTCGCGAGGCAATGACGAGGCTACCAACGAAAGCCTCACGACGGCCTTGGGCAAGGTTTTTGATGAGAACCCCGACCTGTTCTACACATCGAGCCGCATCCCCACGCTGGGCGAGGTGCGCGGAAAGATCGTCCTGCTGCGTCGGTTTGGGCTCGCCGGCAACAGCGTAAGCAGCCACACATGGGGCCTCGACCTCACCCAATGGGACGACAAAATCGCAGCACACACCGACAGCACCTCTATGTGTCTCGTTCGAGACGAGCGGGGCTTTGAAGCCGTGGGGAAAACGGGTGACGAAGAGCCCTATTGCACCAAGGTATACGCCCAGGACCATTACGAATGCACAGGAACCGACAAAATCGGCTGGGTCGATATGGCGCTGCAGGAGACAACCAAGCTCGCCCGCATCATGGTGGACGTCGAGGACAATGACGGGGCCAAGGTAAAGGTCCTGGAGCACAGCTGGTGTATCAACTACACCAGCTGCACGAACTACAAGCAAGGAAGCAATCCTTTTACCGCAGCACGAGTGGTCAACGAGCATCTATACAAGAGCCAGTAGTATATAAACAGCACCGGAAATGAGAGCACAAAGGAGGACTGCCTCAAGCACATTGGCATCATTGCGTCCGACTTTGTTGATGCGGCACTGGCCCGAAGCATTTACCAGCGCAATTACGATGCGAAGCACAAGCAGACCGTTTCGTACTACCTCCCGACCCGTATGCGCATGACATACGGCGACTCGTTGAGCGATGCCTCACTTCAGGATGGAAAGACCGTTGGCGAGGGCCATTTCCGCCTTGTCGACAGCAGTAACGTACTCAACTGGACGGCTTCGGGCCACACGTTTGATATCGAATACGTGGATGTCGACGCCTTGGGCAACGAGACCGTTACGGAGCTGCGGGGCCTCGTGCCCATCGATATCGAACGGCGCGCGCTGACGCCCCATTTTGAGGGGCTCGAAGGCCTTAAGGTCGGCGAGGACGTGCGCGCCAAGATCGCGGCGACGCTCGAGGGCAAGCTCGAAGGCGATGCCTGCACAGCCCAACTCGAGTTTGTGCACGACGCGGACGGCGCTCCGGGCACGGCAATGGCCGAGGGCGAAACATTTGCCGCAGGAACGTACTGGGTGCGCGTGAACGGTCTCTTGGGCGACGCGGCGCAGAACTACACGCTCGCCAGCGACGGAGCCGCAAGCTTTACCGTAGCGGCCTCGGGCAGTGCGGGCGGCAACGGCAGCGGCACGGGTTCCAACGCAGGCAGCGCCGACAAGAACGGCAAGGGCAACAAGAGAGACCAGGGCAAGAGCTCGGGCGGAAAGCTCGCCAACACGGGCGACGGTTCTGGCGTTGCCGCCGGGCTCGCTGCCGCCGCCGTAGCGACGACGGTCGCCGGCGCAGCAATGCTTGCCAGTGACCGCGACAATACCGAGGACGTTAACGAATAGGCAAGCCAGTTTTTTGGGCGCATCAACTCAATCGGGGCGCAGAATACCGTTCTGCGCCCCGATTTTTACCTTGGACCGAACGCCGTTATCGGCTACATCACCATGTTCAGCGCGTTCACAAATTCCTGGGCCTTCGCACGGCTACTCAGGCTAAAGACGCAAGCGGTCAACAGCCTGTTACGCAGAAAAACATCACGGCCTTTGATTCTATTGACGCCCGTGATGTCCTTAAGATAGACAATCTCGGTGTGCTTGCCGCCGAAAGTGCCCTTCCTGAGCACCTCGATACGGTTGGGGTAGATCTTGACGTCTTTAAACCTACCCGAGCCCTTGTCCTGAAACAGCAAGGTGTTGTTGTCCATGCATGTCACTCCCATGGGGTTCGTGAAAACTGTCTCTATTGCCAAATTTTAGTCACCGCAAGGCCTCCATGCGAAGTTGCCAGACAGCGCAGCGATTCGTGTCCGTACGAGTCTTTAAACTAAATGCAATAAAGATGCGTCCTCAAGAGGAAAGTCGGGCGATATTGATGAGTGAACTGGCAAACCGCGGGGAATCGGCAATCGTGCCAGAAGTTTTTTACAAGCAGGTTTCCTCGATTCTCAACGCCGCTCGCGACAAGGCCTATACCGCCGTTAACTTTGCGATGGTTGAGGCATATTGGGAGATCGGCAAGAGTATTGTTGATGAACAGGGCGGAGAGGAGCGCGCCAAGTATGGCGATGCACTGATCGACGAACTTGCCGTTAGATTGACTAAGGATTTTGGCAGAGGCTTCAACGCCAGAAGCTTAAGATACATGCGTCAGTTTTATCTTGCGTTCCGAATTGAATTGGACACATTACCGCAGGTTATCGCGTATAACCGACCCTGATGCTCGAACATGGTACATGAACGAATGTGCCGATTCTCGCTGGAGCACGCGTCAGCTCGAGCGCCAGATCAACACCATGTTCCGCGAGCGCCTGCTTGCCAGCAAGGACAAGGAGGCCGTCACCCAGGAAATCCAAAAGAGCGCCCCGGCTCGTCGCCCCGAGGATATCATCCGCGACCCATATGTACTGGAGTTTTTAGGTTTCTCGGACGATACTGCGTTTCGCGAGAGCGATCTAGAGCAGGCGCTCATCACGCATCTTCAGAAGTTCCTGCTGGAGCTTGGCCGTGGTTTCGCTTTCGAGGCGCGCCAAAGGCGCATCACCTTTGATGGGCGCCATTTCTATATTGACCTTGTGTTTTACAACTATCTGATGCGCTGCTTCGTGCTCATCGACCTTAAGACGGACGATCTTACGCACCAGGACCTGGGCCAGATGCAAATGTATGTGAACTACTACACGCGCGAGCTCATGAACGAAGGCGACAATCCGCCCATAGGCATCGTGCTCTGCGCGGACAAAAGCGATTCGATCGTCGAGTACACGCTGCCCGAAGACAACGACCAAGTGTTTGCCGCCAAATACCTGCCGTATCTTCCAAGCAAGGAAGAGCTGGCGCGCGAGCTGAGTGCCGAGTACCGCGCCATCAACGAAGCGACTAATGGCGAAGCGCAAGGGTAGCGGCACGTTGCGACCGATACCCCCGACGGCGCTCCACATCACCCGGGATAAGAGGAGCTTTCCATGACAGACAGACCGAAAACAACACTGCGCGACTGCATCTATGGGCTTGCCGTCGGTGACGCGCTGGGCGTTCCCTACGAGTTCAGGCCCCGCGGTACGTTCGAATGCACGGACATGATCGGCTACGGCACGCATGGGCAACCCGCCGGCACCTGGAGCGACGACGCATCTATGACGCTTGCTACCTGCGACTCGATTAGGGAGCTCGGGCACATCGACACCGCGGACATGCGCGACAAGTTCGTAAGCTGGATTGCCCGTGGCGAGTATACGATCGACGGCGTTTTCGATTACGGCGGTACGACCGCCCGCGCCCTGCGCACCGGCAAAGGAGGCTCCGGCGAGCGCGACAACGGCAACGGATCGCTCATGCGCATCGCTCCCCTGGCGTTCACCGATGCGACAGACGAAGAGGTCAGCAAGGTCTCCGCGATTACGCACGCCCACAGAACGTCGACCGACGCATGCATCATATTTGTCGAGCTGATGAGGGATGTGATGAACGACGTGCTCCCCTCGTGGGCGCTCCATCTGAAAGGCGTGCCTGAGCAGGAGATCAGGTCGGGTGGCTTCGTGCGCGACACGCTTAAGGCAGCCACCTGGTGTTTCGTCAACACTAACAGCTACGAAGATTGCGTGCTTGCCGCCGTCAACCTAGGCGACGACACCGACACCACCGCAGCCGTCGCCGGCGCCCTCGCCGGCACGGCATACGGTCTCAAAGCCATCCCACAGGAGTGGATCGACACTCTGCGCGGCAAAGAGCTGATTGAGAGCTGCCTGTTTTAAGGCGCCATTCAAGAAATAAGGCAGGAGGCATCATGGAGAGGAAGATCGCAAATATAGACGAGTTCCAAGTGGACGAAAACGGGATTCCGCTATTTCCAGTAGGACTGAAGGAGGAAGCCAGCCTCTATGTCCTCCCCGACGGGCGTTACCTCCCCTGCGGGGTCTACAGGACCGCGGACGGCGGTTCGATCATTTATGAGCCATCCGAACTAAGCTTCTTCGGGCAGATGCTTGCTCAATTCAAAGAGAACTAGAGGCTTGATTGCCCGTTAGATCGACACTGCTCCAAGCCATGGGGCGGGTAGGATGTCTCCCGCCGCGGCCTGTGAGGTAGAATTACGACTGCCGCGGAATCCGCCTGCGGGCAACGCTCCGATCTCCGATTGGGGTGAAACCTATGAACTTGTTTCTTGAAATCCTGCGCCTCTCGATGTATGTAACCGGCATCGTCCGGAACCTCTACTCGATCTGGCGGGAATATAAGCAGTAACGGATAGCGAAGGGAGTCATGCAAAGGGCCGGTCGCACCCGGCCCTTTAGACGATAGTACCTGCGTTGCCCGCGCTTCCAAAGTTGACCGACTGAGGAGCGGGTTCCGCGGCACATCCTGATTTTACCCAGTGGCAAGGCTCTTTTACAGCCGTTCCACCGTTTATTTACATCCGCCAATCAAGACGAGGCTACTACGCACCTTTATTACACACGATGTTTTCAGCCTGGTATAAACAAGTTCAATAATAGAATGCAAATCCAACCATCGTGTCTGATTACGAAAGGATTATTGCCTTTTCTGCAGCAAACTCTTCCTCGGTAAGTACTCCACTCTCACGCAGTGCTGCAAGCCTCTCAAGCCTTGCAACTACATCAACCACTATCCGCCAGCGTCTCAATAGTCTGTGAAACCTGCGGATACCGCTCGAGCTCCTTCGATAGGGCATCGACTATCTTGGCAATATTCTTTGCATTTTTGCCCCCGTTTAATACGTTTGCCCTGACCTTAGATGACGACTTGACAGTAACGCCAGATCCGCCTTCAACTGGAACAACCGAAATACTGATATTTTCGCCCCAAGACCAAAGGCTCATACCAATCTCGGCTGCAACTGTTCTTGTTGTGGGCGATGCACTATCAACTTTTACTTTAGGCAGCTTTTCCATAGCTGCCTTCAAGGCATTAAACGTGTCGTCAGGAGAATACGGTACCTGAAGCTGAAGCTGCTGATCCGCAAAACCCATAATCTGGCCTCCGCTTCTTACAAGATTAAGGCTATCGGCAATGGTAGCACGTTCCCAGCAGTCTTAAGTTCGTCTCATGACCTTGCGATGCAGCCCGACGCCCCGGCACCACTCCCCTACTTACCAAAAATCGCAGCGAACAATCCCTTGCGTTTGGGCTTTTCTTCTCGGTAAGAACCCTCGGCGACCGCTGCCACCTGATGCTGCTGCTCGCCGCCTCCACGGCGCACGATCTGGTACAGAAACGGCGACTTAACGTATTTGACCTCGATGGGCGTGGCGTGCACGGTGCTCTCGCCGGACAGATGCAGGCTCGGGTTGAGCGGTGCCACCACATGCGTCTCGCGCTTGTCGCTAAACACCACCGCGGCCGCGCGGCCCGTCTGGCCGTTCACAGCGATGCGCACTTGCTCGCCGTCGCGGCTGTCCGTCGCTGGACGATTGACAAAGTAGACCGGCACCATCACCAGACCGTCCTTATGCTTGCGGGCCTTGCGCGCCCAGGTTCGGATGCTCTTTTTATTGAGCCCAAGCACTGCCTCGGCATCGTTGCCGACAATGTCGAGCGCCAACTTATCAATGACCACTTGGTCCTTGGTAGACGCATCGACGGAGACAACGCGAAAGTCACCTTCCTGCATGGCCGGGTCAAACGGCCCAACCTTGGCAAAGTCCCACGGCTCCAAAATGCCCATAAGGCGAACATCCAGATAGTTTGCCCGCGGATACGCCCAGTCGAGCACCTCGTAGTACACCAGGGTTTCCTTGCTCAGGCCCTTGCCCGGGAAGCTCGCCATCATACGCAGGTCCGCCAGCGCCATGGGGAAATAGAAGAGCATCATGTCGTTTTGGATTGCGTCTTCCACCTCGTGCCCGGCAAAGGCATCCGGGTACTGGCGCACCAGCTGCAGTGCGTTGGCACGTGCCTGCTGCGGTGAGATTTCGCAGGGAATACCCTGCTCCGGCACATACTCCGCACCCACGCCCATGGTCAGACGCTTGCTAAACGTACCGGGCTTGAGCAGGTCGGCAATGCCGATCTTGTTGCCGCAGGACGGGCACTCAAACACACGCTGCGTTGACTCGCCCTCAAAGGACGCTCCGCAGAAGAGGCAAGGAATGCTCACATGCGTGGCCTCTTGGAACTCCTGCGCCGTGCCGCGATCCTCCCACAGCAGATGTTCCAGGACCGACTGATTGCGCCAGTGCGAATTGAAGAAATAACAGTCCGGGTCCTCCGGGCGCTCGAGTTGCGACACATGCGTGAGCTTGAGCAGTCCATCCACCACCGTCAACGGCGTATGGCGAATGCCCAAAGCGCTCTTGGGCTCTCCGGCGTCCGCCTGCCACGGAATGACCGCGCCGCAATAGGCGCACTCAAAGCTGCGCTTAGCCTGGTGCGAGTACATAGGGCCGCCGCAGTTTTGACATTTAATGGCAAACATCTCGTCCATGGAAACGTCCTCCTTTGCACAGGGGCTATCGACGTTAAGTATGTCGAGCAAACAGGCACATGCCCATACCCATGTGGCCCAAAATGGACCACCCAGGCAGACGAGAAGGCTCGCTCGTTAGCACCGGCAGACCATTACTGCATTTTCTGAGCATCGGTGCACAGCGCCTCCGCGCGAGCTACACTATCCCCTTAAACATGATTGTGAGGACGACCGCTATGCTATTTGTAAATCGGCTGGTACATACGCTTGTTCCCGGCAGCGAGGGCGAGCCGGTCGATACCTCCTGCCGCACCAACGCGGGCTTCGCCGCAAGCCTCATCTGCATTGGCCTCAACGTCACTCTGTGCCTGGCCAAGGGCATCGCGGGCCTGCTCGCCGGCTCTGTCTCGCTCATCGCCGACGCCTTCAACAACCTCTCCGACGCCTCGAGCAACATCGTGAGCCTGCTCGGGTTCCGCCTTGCCAGCCGCCCGGCAGACGAAGGCCACCCCTATGGCCACGGTCGCTACGAGTACCTAGCCGGTCTGTTCGTCGCCGTCCTGGTTTGCGCCGTCGGCATCAACCTGATCCTCGAGTCGGTCACTAAGATCATCAAGCCTTCCCCCACTGCATATTCGGTGCTCTCCTTAGCCGCCCTCGTCTTGTCCATGCTCGTTAAGCTCTGGATGGCCGCGTTCAACCGCACGTTGGGCGACCGCATCGACTCGGAGACGCTCATCGCCACAGCACAGGACTCCAAAAACGACGTCATCACCTCGGGCTCGGTCCTGGCCGCAGCGCTTATTTCGCAGACGACCGGCTTTGACCTCGACGGCTGGGCGGGCCTGGGCGTGGGCGTCTTCATCTGCATCAGTGGCATGGGCCTGGTGCGCGACGCCATCAGCCCGTTGCTGGGACAAGCGCCCGACCCCAAGCTCGTCCAGGCAATCCGCGACAAGATCATGTCCTATCCGCAGGTCTTGGGCACACACGACCTGATGGTGCACGACTACGGCCCCGGTCGTCAGTTTGCCAGCGCCCACGTGGAGATGCCCGGCGAGGGTGACGCGTTTGAACATCACGAGATCCTGGACACCATCGAGCACGACATCAAGCGCCAGATGGGCATTGACATCACGCTGCACTGCGACCCCATCGCGACAACCGGCGATGATTTGCGCGGCTGGGTCAAGCGCGGCATCATGCAGATCGACCCCGCACTCTCCATCCACGACCTGCACGAGCACGACGGGTTCGTTTCGTTTGACCTGGTGCGTCCCGACGGCTTTGATATATCCGACGAGGAGCTGCTGGAGCTCGTCACGCGCATCGTGCACGAGCGCCGGCCCAACGTCTCATGCGTCGTTACGTTTGACTCAGGCTTTAGCTCGCCCGAGCGTCCGGCCGAGCAGCTGTAGCCCGCTTAACAGCTAGTTTCCCTGCGCGCCCGAGATGCCGTTTTGTAGGGCGTTCCAGGCATCCGTCGCCATGTCGCCCAAGTTCTGAGCGGTGTCGCCCAGGTTCTGAGCCGTATCACCCAGCTCTTGGGCCTTATCCCCAAGCTCCTGTGCCTTGTTGCTCAAGTCCTCCAGCGTATTGGAGCTCGAGCTGTCGGTACCGCTTTGGCCGTCGGACGAGTTGCCCGAGCTGTTCTTGTGCGTGAGCTGAATTTCGAGGTTGCCGCTGTCGTTATAGTAAGCAGAAGTAACGACCCAGTTGGCATCGACGACGGGCGTTGAGCCATCATCAGTCAGGACCACGGCATTCGAAAGATCGGCGCCGCGCGACTTGAGGAGCTTCTTGGCGTTGGACCAGTACTGCCCCGGGATATCGCTCAGATCGACGGTGCTAGACGAGGCGGACTCGGTTTGCTCGGCAGTAGTATCGGCCGTTGAACTCCCTCGCTTGTTGAGCATGCCCGACACAATGGCAAACACAACCGACAGCGCAAAGAAGATCGCCAGCACGATGAGAATCTTCTTGATCACGCTCGACGAACGCGACGGCTTCTTCTCCTCGTCCTCGCCATATTGCGGAATCGACTTGGGGTACTCGCGATACGGCTCGCGTGACTCGTAGCGAGGCTGCGCCGTGCGAGGCATATACGTCGTCTGCTGAGGCTGCGGAATGGGATTCTGCGGCAGGTCATCATAGGGATTCGGTGTCGAGACGACATAAGAATCCTGCGGCGCGTAATCAAACGGGTCCGGAGTTGCGTTGCCATAGGGGCCTTGCGAAGATGCAGCGTAAGAATCCCGCGCTGTGTCGCCATAGCCCATAACCCGGGTTGGCTCGGCATAAGGCTGCGTCGCGGCGGGGTCGGTATAACCGGGGTTGGGAACAACGCGGGTCGCATCGGCGCTATCGCCAGCCTGCGCGGAGCCGTAGCCGCCCATCACGGTTGTCTTGTCCTGATCCATGCAACGATTCCTTTCCGTCGCGCGTGAGCATCAAGTTATCCATGCATTCTACCCGCGCAAAACCCTATGATGGGCAGAGCCCGTCGGTATCTACAAGACATGCGCGGGCCTAAGGATAAAAAAGCCCCGCCGGGCCTTGTGGGCACGGCGGGGCGGACAAGCAGCTATGGGCAGCAGGCTTAGAACAGGCCGGTAATGTTGCCGTCGTTGTCGACGTCGATGTTCTCGGCCGCGGGGACCTTGGGCAGGCCCGGCATGGTCAGAACACTGCCAGTCAGTGCGACCACAAAGTGGGCACCGGCGGAAACCTTGAGCTCGCGCACCGTGATGCGGAAGTTCTCGGGAGCGCCCAGGGCCTTGGCGTTGTCGCTAAAGCTGTACTGCGTCTTGGCCACGCACACCGGCAGGTTGCCAAAGCCGTTCTCGCGCAGCTCGGCGAGCTGGCGCTTGGCGGCCGGCGTAAAGTCAACGCCGTCGGCGCGGTAGACCTTGGTGGCAATGGCCTCAAGAGCGTCGGCCACATCGGCACCGTCCTCATAGGCAAACTTGAGCTCGCTCGGCTGCTCAATCAGACGCATGACCTCATCGGCAAGCTCGAGCGCGCCCTCGCCGCCCTTGGCCCAGACCTCGGAAAGCTTAACGTTGACGCCGAGCTTCTGGCACTCGGACTCGATGAGCGCAAGCTCGGCCTCGGTGTCCGTCGGGAAGCGGTTGATGGCGACCACGCAGGGCAGACCATAAACGTTCTGGATGTTGTCGACGTGACGCAGCAGGTTGGGCATGCCGGCCTTGAGTGCCTCGAGGTTCTCCTCGTTGAGGTCGGCCTTGGCGACGCCGCCGTTGTACTTCAGCGCACGAGCGGTCGCGACGACCACGACGGCGCTGGGGCGAACGCCCGTCATACGGCACTTGATGTCGAGGAACTTCTCGGCACCCAGATCGGCACCGAAGCCGGCCTCGGTAATGGCAACATCGCCAAAGCGCATCGCCATACGCGTGGCCATGATAGAGTTGCAGCCGTGGGCGATGTTGGCGAAGGGGCCGCCGTGGACAAACGCGGGCGTGCCCTCGAGCGTTTGCACCAGGTTGGGCTTGAGCGCGTCCTTAAGCAACGCGGCCATGGCACCCTGGGCCTTAAGGTCGCGGGCACGGACGGGCTCGCCGGCAAAGCTGTAGCCGACGACGATCTCGCCCAGGCGCTCCTTGAGGTCGCTGATACTCGTAGACAGGCACAGGATTGCCATGACCTCGGAGGCGACGGTGATATCGAAGCCGTCCTCGCGCGGCACGCCCTGGGCCTTACCGCCAATACCGTCGATGACGTGGCGCAGCTGACGGTCGTTCATATCGACGACGCGCTTCCAAGTGATGCGTTTAACGTCGATGCCAAGCTGGTTGCCCTGCTGGATGTGGTTATCAAGCATGGCGGCCAGCAGGTTGTTGGCAGCACCGATGGCATGGAAGTCGCCGGTAAAGTGCAGGTTGATATCCTCCATGGGGATCACCTGAGCCCAGCCGCCGCCGGCAGCACCGCCCTTAACACCAAAGACGGGGCCGAGCGAAGGCTCGCGCAGGGCCACGGCACTCTTGACGCCGCGACGACGCAGGCCATCGGCCAGACCGATGGTCGTGGTGGTCTTGCCCTCGCCCGCAGGCGTTGGGTTGATAGCGGTCACGAGGACGAGCTTGGCCTGGTGATCGGTCGGCTCGTTGAGCAGCGAATAGTCGACCTTAGCCTTGTCGAAGCCGTACGGAATAAGGTGCTTAACGTCGACGCCGGCGTTCTTGGCCACCTCGGTAATAGGCAGCGGCGTGACAGAACGTGCGATTTCGATGTCAGTAGGCATGGGCGGTCCTTTCGTTACCGAATGAGAAAAAGACCAATTCAGCATAGCACGGGCGCGCAATAGTAAAACACCCATAACCGATGAACGGCGATATGTTTACCCGATGCCCAGCGATAGCCCAACAGCCCGCCAAAACAAAGCGCCCTAAACGGTAGGTTCAATCCCCAGGTGCTCAAAGGTGCGAAGGGTTGCCTGACGGCCCTGCGGCGTACGAATCATCAACCCGCACTGCAGCAGATACGGCTCATAGACATCCTCGAGCGTGCCCGGGTCCTCGCCCACCGCGCTTGCAAGGGTCGTAAGTCCCACGGCACGACCGGAGAACGTCTTAGCGAGCGTCTCCAAAATGCGAATATCCATCCAGTCCAGACCGAGCTCATCGATCTCGAAGAACTCGAGCGCCTGGCGACAGATATCGAGCTCGATGGGGCCGTTACCGCGCACCTGTGCGTAATCGCGCACGCGCTTGAGCAGGCGGTTGGCAAGACGTGGCGTGCCGCGCGAACGCGAGCCGATCTCGAGTGCACTGGAATGGTCGATCGTCACGCCCAGGATAGTCGCCGAGCGCGTAACAATCTGCGCGAGTTCCTCGACCGTGTAGTAATCCAGGCGATATGAAATGCCAAAGCGGTCGCGCAACGGGCCGGTCAACATGCCTGAGCGGGTCGTTGCCGCCACCAGCGTAAACTTGGGAATATCCAGGCGAATCGAGCGCGCCGCCGGACCCTTGCCAATCACGATATCGAGGGCAAAGTCCTCCATCGCGGGGTACAGGACCTCCTCGACCGAACGGTTGAGGCGGTGGATCTCGTCGATAAACAGCACATCACCCGGCTGCAAGTTAGTAAGGATGGCTGCCAGGTCGCCGGTGCGCGCGATGGCAGGGCCACTCGTGGTCTTGATCTGAGCGCCCAGCTCGTTGGCGATAACCGTAGCCAGCGTGGTCTTGCCCAGACCCGGAGGGCCCGAGAAGATCACGTGGTCGAGCGTCTCGCCACGGCTCTGCGCCGCTTCGATCAACACGCGCAGGCTCTGCTTGATATGCTCCTGGCCGCAGTAATCGTCCAGGCGCTGGGGGCGCAAAGTGCGATCGACGTCGAGGTCCTCGGCCGTCAGCTCCGAGCCCACCATGCGCTCGCCGTGCGCCATGGATGCCGCCGGCGAGTTGCCGGGCGTCGCCCACAGGTCCTGAGAGTCATCGGCTTCCCACATCACGCATCCATTCCGAGTCGCTTAAGCGCCGCGCCGAGCAAATCCTCGACACGCATATCCTGCCCATCATACCCGCTCAGAGCGACATCGGTCTCCTGCGGGCTAAAGCCCATGGAAAGGAGTGCCGCACGGGCGTCATCGATCGCCGAAGGAGCGGCGGCGGGCACGGGCATCGCAACCTGACCGGGGATCGCATCGACCGGCACAAAGCCCTTGTCCTTGGCAAAGGTGCTCTTGAGCTCCAAGATGAGGCGCTGGGCGGTCTTTTTGCCCACGCCGGGCACCTTGGCCATGCCCTTGTCGTCCTCAGCCATCACCAGGGAATACAGCTGTCCCACGGTATAGGTGGAAAGTACGGCGAGCGCCAAGCGCGGGCCAACGCCCGAGACGGACACGAGCCGGTCGAACATCGTGCGCTCATCCTTTGAAGAAAAACCGAAAAGTGTCATGGCGTCCTCGCGCACCTGCATACGCGTGTAGAGGCGGACCTCGCCGCCGGGCGTCGGCAACGTGGCCGCAGTGCTGCCCGAGATGCCGAGTTCAAAGCCAACGCCCGACACGTCGACGACGGCCGAGCTCATCGTGGCCTCGACAAGCGTTCCATGGAGCTGGGAAATCATCAGTATCCGGTTCCTCTCTGTTGATAGAACTCGCCACCGGTAAGGGCACGGGTGCGGCTGAGGTTTACGTGGCAGATGGCGCAAGCCAGGGCATCGGCGGCATGGTCGGGATGCGGGTCGTGGTCGAGCTGCGTGAGCGTACGAACCATATACGCGACCTGCCGTTTGTCCGCGGCTCCGGTGCCCACAACAGCCTGCTTAATCTGCATAGGCGTGTACTCGCCAATCTCGAGCGCGCATTCCGAAAGCGCCACGAGCGCGGCACCGCGGGCATGCGCCGTAGGGATGGCCGAGCGAACGTTGGCGCCAAAGTAAATGCTCTCGATGGCAGCGGTATCGGGTCGATAACGCTCCACGACGCCCTTGAGGTCGCGGGCGATATGCGACAGGCGCACCGCGAGCGGACTACCCGCGCTGGTCTCGATACAACCGTAGGCACGGCAGCGAACCTCGCCGCGCCGCTCCTCGATAATCCCCCAACCCGTATGGGCCAAACCGGGGTCAATGCCCAAGATAACCAAGCCAACCTCCCCTCATCTTTTGCCAAGCACAAGGCAAGGCCCCGCGCACTATTCACGAACGTCTGTTCTAGAATAACACAACGGGGCCAAGATGCTTAGTTGAAGTGTCGGGGTTGAAAGCGAATCCTATCCCATAGTTAGTTCTGCGAGAAAAAAGGAAACTGTCGGGGATCAACCGGCGGATGCGGCATCGGGCCACCCTGGGGACCACCTTGCGGTCCGCCCTGGCCGCCCATCATCTTTTCGATGGCGTCCTGAACCTCGCCCTCGAACTTTTTCATTCCCTCGTGCAAACGACGCTGACCGTCCTCAGAGCGCAGCTCCTCCATCTGCTCGGGCGTAATACCCAGAAGCTCGCCCAGCACGCCCATCATCTCGTTTCGCACGCGCTCGCTCGTATCCTCGTCAGCAAAGCGGCGCACCTCGGCGCGCGCCAGCGAATCGACCGTCATACGCTCCTTGCCGCTAAGCCCCAGGTCGGACCACGCGAGCATATACGGCCAGGCACGCTCGGCAAACGAACGGGCCGAGACGATCGGCGTCGTCGGCAGCATGCGGCGGGCGGCCTCGCCCTGTCGAACGAGCATCAGCAGCAGCGAGCAAGCCTCAGGCTTGCCAGCGGCCATCGGGATGTCGTCGAAAGATCGATTGCGGTCCACGTGTGCCTCGAGCGCGCCATCGACCTCACCCGGCTCAAGCCCGCCGAGCAGCTGTGCCGCGCGGTCGAGCATATCGACCGGACCGTCGAGCGTCGAGAGCGCCTGCGCCAGCACGCGCTCCATACAATCTTCCACCGCGTTGAGCGTTACGAGCTCTTGGGGCACCACAGCAGACGTGCGGTTGCGCACACGCGCCACAAACTCAAGCGTCGACAGGTACACATCGCCAAAGGGCGCAAAGTCGCCCTGGTAGCCGCCGCAAAGCGCCGGCGCCGCCAGCGCGTACTCGGTTTTGGACAGCGGGCTCAGCGCCATCGCACCCAACTCGAGCGCCGTGTCCTCCAGCATGAGGCCCAGCGTACGCGAGCGCAGACGCTCGGCATCGCCCGCCGACACGTCGCGATCGAGCACACGCGCCGCATCTGGCGCATCGCGCTCGACGGTGCGAATGTGCAAACGCTCGGCGATGGCGCGGACGGCGGCACAGCGGGCAGCCTCGGCCTCTTCCTGCGCCGGCGTAAAGATACGGTTACGCCCCAGCACCAGGCCAATCACATTACGCGGGCCCAAAGCGTCGACGGCCAGCGCCGTCAGCAGGGACGACGGCAAGTCACCCTCGAGTGCCACCACGGCACGCGACGCACCGTGGGCTCGGGCGTTGTCGCGCACGGCGAGCACCAGCGCCTGCCACAGCCACTCCTCGGAACGGAACTCGGGCAGTTCGTGATCTTCCAGGGCATCGAGCATCACACCGCGCTGGATCTCCTGAACCAGTAGGCTCTCCTCAAAACACGGCGCCTGGGCCACCACGCGACCGCAGTCGTCGAGCACAAACGAACCGCCGGTATATACCGACTCGTCATAGGCACCGACCGGCGCCATGCAGGCAAACCACACGCTGCGTTTGGATGCGATCTTGCGGTAGGCGCCGCTGCGAACGGCGGCGATCGCGGTAGTCTCGCGGTCGGTCATGTCAAACGCGTTGAATTGGAAATACGCAATGAGGTCAACACCGGTCGGCAACATCTCGAGTTCGCGGTCCAAGTCAAAAATCACGGCAATGCGCACGCCGTCCACGTCGAACACCGGCGGCGCCCAACGCGTGTCGTTGTTCTCACCACGCTGCAGGGCAATGCTCGAACGCGCCGGCACCACATGACCGTCCTTGAGCATCATGTAGTCGAGCAGCGGCTGGCCCTCAAACGAAACCGCCGCGGGCACGATGCAGATCATGTCAAGCTCCTGGATACGCTCGGCGACACCAGTCAAGCCGGCAAGCATGTCGTGCTCAAAGTCGGCAGCGCCCACCAGGCCACCGGGCATGGCGCCCATAAAGAGCGGAGCCGGAACGCACAGCACGCGCGCCCCGCGCTCGTGGGCCAGACGAGCCTGGTCCTCGATGCGGCCGCAAATGCCCTCAATATCACCCAGGCGCATATCGATCTGTGCAAGCGCGAGCTTCATGGCTCAGCCCTTTCCGTCGTAAACCATCGAAATCGTAGTAAAAGCGCCGGCCGCATGATGCAGTCGGCGCTCGCATGTGCATATGCTAGCTATGATACCCCGAGCGGGGGCGCGCTCCTAGAACGTCGCGGACCACAGCCCGTGCAGGTTGCAGTAGGCATAGACGGTACCGGTCTTGGAACCGCCGGCAAAAAACGTCGCGGGCTTCATGCCGGGCTCAAGGTAATGGACCTCTAAGCGGCCCTCGGCCTCAAGGGCGATCCACTCAATATAGTGCTCGGGCAGGCTGGGGTGCTCGACCGAGCCAACGCGTGCGCGAATCACGTGACCGTCGCGCTCGGTCTCGACAACAGGCACATGCTTCTCGTGCGCCGCGTCCTCAGTGTTTGCGGTCAGTTCCGTGCAACCGGCAGGGGTTGCAACGTCGTTGCCAAGGGCGGCAATGAGCTTACCGTCGGGGTCCTTAAAGAATTTCGCCATGATGTTCTCCTTTGCTGACGTGCCAATGTTCTTGATGGTTCTTATGCCCAAAGGCAGACAAACCATCCACGGCATTGCAAATGAACACATAACGGGCGGGGACGATGGGGCAGCGTGCGCTATCCGCCCTGGCGGCCCCACCCGAGCGGGTTAGCGCCCGTCGCCGCCCAGCAGCGCCAGAACATCTTCGCGGGTAAACAGCGCCGACGAGATGCCGTCGCCGCCGAGCACGCTGTTGACCAGGTCGCGCTTGGACTCCTGCATCTGCATAATGCGCTCCTCGATCGTGTCCTTGGCGATGAGCTTGTACACGGTCACGGTATGTTGCTGGCCAATACGGTGCGCGCGGTCGGTCGCCTGGTCCTGCGCTGCCACGTTCCACCACGGGTCGTAGTGGATGACCACGTCGGCCGCCGTCAGGTTAAGGCCCACGCCGCCCGCCTTGAGCGAAATCAAAAAGACCGGAACCTCGCCCGCTTGGAACTGCGCGACCATCTTGGCGCGGCTCTCCTTAGACGAAGCGCCCGTGAGCTTAAGGAAGGCGATGTCCTCCTTGGCCAAGCGCTTACCGATGATATCGAGCATACCCGTAAACTGGCTGAACAACAGGATGCGATGCCCGCCGTCGAGTGCGCCGTGCACGAGCTCCATACACGTATCGAGCTTGGCGCTCCCCGCCTTGTAATCCTCGTAGTGTAGACGCGGGTCGCAGCAGATCTGGCGCAGCTTGGTGAGCTCGGCGAGCACCTTGAGCTTGTCTTTCTTAAACTCCCCAGCCTCGCGGTGCTGCACCTGCTGGGCGATGCGGTCCTGGTTGGCCAGGTAGAGCTTGCGTTGCTCGCCGGTAAGCTGTGCCATGACGGTGTCTTCGATCTTCTCGGGCAGGTCGGCCACCACGTCTTCCTTAACACGGCGCAGCACAAACGGCGACACGAGCGCCTGCAGGCGAGCGGCGCTATCGCCCTCGGCATGCTCGACGGGGCTCTCAAAGCGCTTGGCAAACGACTCGCGTGTCCCCAAAAGGCCCGGCATCAAAAAGTCGAAGATGCTCCAGAGCTCGGACAGGCGGTTTTCGATGGGCGTGCCCGTCAGGGCAAAGCGCACGCCGGCAGGCAGGCGCTTGGCGGCGCGCGCCACCTGCGTGAGCGGATTTTTAATGTACTGTGCCTCATCGAGCACCACGCGGGCAAAATCCTGCTCGACGTACTCGTCGATATCGCGCCGCATAAGGTCATACGACGTCACGACCACGCTATGCTCGGCCACGCCGGCGATCTGCACGCGGCGTTGAGCCTTGGCGCCCACAATGGCGCACACATCGAGCGACGGGGCAAAGCGTTCCAGCTCGGCAGTCCAGTTGTACACGAGTGAGGCCGGGCATACCACGAGCGTGGGCTTGGTGTCCCCCGCCTCCACGCGCGCCAGAATATGCGCAATCATCTGGAGCGTTTTGCCCAGGCCCATGTCGTCGGCCAAGATGCCGCCAAGGCCCAGGTGTTCGAGCGAGCCGAGCCACTGGTATCCGTCGACCTGGTAGCCGCGCATCGTTGCCTTGAGCGATGCCGGCACCGTAAAGTCCATCTTGCCGAGCGTGTCCAGGCGCTCGACGGTACGGCGGAACGCAGCGTCGCGATCGGCCTCGAGCGCCGGCGTGCGTGCGAGCATGCTGTCGACAAACAGGGTGCTCGACGCGGGAAGCGACACGCCGTCGAGCAGGTCGACGGCATCGACACCCAGGTCCTCGGCAAGGCCAAACGCGGCGCGCGCCCCCTCGTCCAGGCGAATGATGTCGCCGGACGTAAGGCGCGCAAACGTTTGATGGCGCTTGTACGAATCGAGATAGACGGCAAGGTCCGCGGCCGAAAGCCCGCTCGCGCCCAGCTCGACATCGAGCAGATTGCTCTTAACGGTCGCACGAACCGAGAGCTTGGGCGCGGGGCGGACCGAGATCTGGCGCAGACGGTCGCTGAGCATGACCTCACCCAGTTCGGACAGGGCGGACAGGCCCTCGGTCAGCAGGCAGAACAAGCGGGCGTCATCGCGCTCCTCAAACGCCAGACCGCCCTCGTAGAAATCGAAGTACAGGGCCGCCGTATCCATAACGCGAAACTCCGCCACCTCGTCGCGGGGCGGCACACCGGGGCGCTGCTCTTCGAAGGGGCTGCCCGGAGCGCCCAGGCTAAAGAGATCCGCCGACCAATCGCCGTAGGTAACCGTAATTTTGCAGGTCACGAGCCCATCGTCGACACCGATCGCCATAGCAAAGCTCGGCTCGGGTGCCACGGTATCGAGCGCGGCGGGCGCGGTGAGGTCGGTGTAGTCGCGCAAAATGGGCAGCGCCATACGGCAGAACTCACCCACCTGCTCGGCGGCAATATGGGCGGGCGTGCGGCACGGCAGCAAGCGCGACAAAAAAGGTGCGGCATGCTGAGCAAATGCAGCGTCGGTACGGCGCGCGCGGCGCGTGTCAACCAAGTAGGCGGCATCGCCCGACGCAAAGCAATACATATCGGCGGGCAGGCGCAGGTCATAGCTACCACCAGCCGCCGGCGCGATTTTGGCGGCAAGCAGCGGTGGGCGCTTAGCGGATGCCTCGTCCTCCCCTTGCGGAGACAGCTCAACCGCCACGTCGTAGGTGCGATGCGTCGTCATCCCCCGCGACCAGGCGGGCTCAAAGGAGATGGTCTGGCCGCGCAGCAGGTCCAGCACATATACGATGCTATGCTCGGACAGCGGCAACTGACGCTCGGCAACAAAACCACTGCGGGCAAAGTCGTACGACGCCGAACGCGAGCTTGTGATGTCATCGAGATAGGCAACTGTCGTCGCAACAAGGTTGAGCAGCTTTGCCGATGTTTCGTCAAAGGCCTCAGGTGAATGGACAAACGTGAGCTTCTTGCCATAGGAGAACGTGCCGCCGCGCACGTAGGCATCGGCCATGCCGTCGATGTCCTTGACCACGTAGGAGACCGATCCACAGCGAATGCGGAACTCGAGCGCCCAGCTAAAGCGGTCAGCGAACAGCGGATTGTAGTACGGCACCAACGAGGGCTCCAACGCCGCTTTGGGGGCGTCGGGATCAACGGCACCGGCAAGCTTGCGGCGCATGCTCGCCAGCTCATCCATGCGCGCGTCCGAAAGATCGGAGAGCGCCGCCACAAGGCTCGGGCTCGTGGGGGCGGGCGCCGGAAAGGGAAAGTTGGGGTTGACGGCCGGCGCTTTGGGTGCGGTGCGCGCGGGCTGTTTCGACTGCGCCGTAAACGTGCGAACCGGCGTGCGCAGCCCCTCAACAGGCTCAATGCCGCTGGCGTCCAGATACGCAAGCGCCGTGGCGATGGCGTGCTTGCACATACCGGGATAGCGGTAGGCGGCGGGGCAATCGCAGTCGTAGTCGATCACCTCGTGCTCGTCCATGTCGAGCGCCACGTGCGTCTTGTACAGGTCGCCGCGCGAACCGCGCACCGAGCCCTCGACCGTCACGTTATTGGAGAAGCGCGAGCCGCTGTCCTCAATCGACAGCACGGCGCCGTTGAGCATGAGCGAGCGGCCCTTCATAAAGGTGCCGCTCAGTGCCGCCTCTTTGCGAAGCGCCTGCACAAACGTCCCCTGTGCCATCACTTCCTCCAATCTCACCCGGGGTAGCTTAGATAACCGTCACGCGGCCCTGGTTACCCACGATGGCCTTGGCCTCGGCTAGCAGCGGAATCGAGCGTGCGTTGACCTTGGCAGGCACCTCGGCGCGCAGCACGCGCCCGTCCACCTGCTCGATAAAGATCTCCACGCGGTCGCCACCCGGGTTAGCGGTGAGCACCGTGGCCAGGCGCGCCATATTGCCCTGGCTAAAGCGGCTGTTGGGCACCATGACCTCAAACACCTTGGGCTTGTTGTTCTCCTCGTTGAGCTCCAGCGGCACGATCTCCTGCGCGATGATCTGGTCGCCGCGGTCCGAGCGCTCAAGCTTGCCCTTAATGCGCACAAACGCATCGGACAGCTGTGCGCCGGTCTCGGGATCGACCTCGCCGTACAGATACCCCTCGGCCTCCTTGTAGGTCTTGGGGAACACCACGACCGTGGCCTCGCCTTCCATGTCCTCGAGCTGCACGATGCCCATGGGATCGCCGTTTTTGGTCACGCGCTTGGACACGCTCGAGACCATGCCGGCCCACCACAGCGCCTTGCCCTCGGGAATCTCCTGGTTGATGGTGCCGCCCGTAGGATTCTGCACCTCGTAACCGGTATCGATCTGCGAGAACGAGAAGTCGCGCGCCTTGGCTAGCGCATACTCAAACGGGCGCAGCGGGTGGTCCGAGACATAGATGCCCAGAACCTCTTTCTCTTGGCTCAGCTTAAGGTGGCGGTCCCACTCCTGGCCATCCGGATCGGGCACGCTCACCTCGAAGCCCGAGCCCTCAACGTCGCCAAACATATCGAAGAACGACGTCTGGCCGCTCGCGCGGTCCTTCTGGCGCTTTACCGCGGCATCGATGATGTTCTCGGGGTTGTTCTTGTCCACAAAGTGCATCATCTGGCGACGCGGATACCCCGTGGAGTCGAAGGCGCCCGCCTTGATGAGCGATTCGATCACGCGACGGTTGGCCTGGCTCGAGTCCACGCGCTCGACAAAATCGTGCAGCGTCTTAAACGGACCGCCCGCCTCGCGTTCGGCGATAATCGCCTGCGCCACGCCGGTGCCCACGCCGCGGATGCCGGCCAGACCAAAGCGCACGCCCTCCTTGGTAGCCGTGAACTCGGTACCGGACTCGTTGACATCTGGCGACAGCACGGGGATGCCGTCGTGACGGCACGCCGAGACGTAGTGCACGATCTTGTCGGTCTTGCCCGTATAGGACGTCAGAACGGCCGCCATGTACTCGTGCGGATAGTGCGCCTTGAGCCATGCCGTCTGCATAACCAGAATGGCGTAGCCGGCGGAGTGCGACTTGTTAAAGGCGTAAGACGCGAACTCGAGAACATCGTCCCAAATCTTCTGGGCGACCTCGCGCGTGTAGTTGTTCTTGATAGCGCCGTTCATCCAGTGGTCGTAGGTGGTCTCGTCCGAGCCATCCTCCCAGTGCAGCACCGTCGACGTGAGCAGCTTGATCTTCTTCTTAGCCACGGGCTTACGGATACGCGAGTCCGATTCGCCCTTGGAGAAGCCGCACATCTCAACGGAGATGAGCATAACCTGCTCCTGGTAGACCATAGTGCCGTAGGTTTCGCCCAGGATGTCGTCCAGGCGGTCGTCGTAGGAGACCGCCGGCTCCTTGCCGTTCATACGGTTGATGTAGGACGAAACCATGCCGGCGCCCAGCGGACCCGGGCGGTACAGGGCGATCAATGCCACGACGTGCTTGTACTCGGTGGGCTTCATGTTCTTGATCGTGGCCGTCATGCCGGCGGACTCGACCTGGAAGACGCCGGCAGTGTGGCCGGAGCCCATGAGCTTAAAGATCTCGGGGTCGTCAAAGGGAATCTCTTCCTCTTTGATGTCGATGCCGAAGTTCTTTTTGATGTTTGCCTTAGCCTTGGAGATAACCGTCAGCGTGCGCAGGCCCAAGAAGTCCATCTTGAGCAGGCCCATGTCGGCAACGGTATGGCCCTCGTACTGGGTAATCTCGACGCCGCCCTTGGTATCGAGCTTGGTGGGCACGTGCTCGTTGACGGGATCGCGGCAGATCAGAACGGCGCACGCGTGCACGCCCTCGCCACGGGTGAGACCCTCGATCGAGAGTGCCGTGTCGATGATGCGGCGGGCGTCGTCGTCCTTTTTATATGCCTCGGCAAAATCGGGGTTAAACAGATCCTCTTTGCCGGGTTGCTTTTTGAGCACCTGCTTGAGCTTGACCTTGGGGTCGCTCGAGACCATCTTGGACAGGCGCTGGCCCATGTAGACCGGGTAGTCCAGAACGCGCGCGGCGTCGTTGATGGCCTGCTTGGCCTTAATGGTCGAGTAGGTGATGACGTGGGTGACCTTCTCGGGACCGTAGAGCTGGCGAACGTGCTCCACGACCTCGAGGCGCCGCTCATCGTCGAAGTCCATATCGATATCGGGCATCTCGGTACGCTGCGGGGACAGGAACCTCTCGAACATCAGACCGTTCTCGAGCGGGTCGAACGCGGTGATGTTCATGGCGTAGGCGACGATAGCGCCGGCGGCCGAACCACGGCCGGGGCCGACGCCGATACCGTTGTCCTTGGCCCATTGCACGTACTCGGCGACGATGAGGAAGTAGGCGGCAAAGCCCTTGTCGCAAATGACCTTGTATTCGTACTCAAAGCGCTCTTTGATGTTGACGCCACCGATCTCGCGCGTGGCCCAGTCGTCACCATAGTGCTGGCGCAGGCCCTTCTCACACTCGCGGCGGAACTGGCTCTCGTGTGTCTCGCCGGGGTCGAGCAGCGGGAAGCGCGGCAGGATGATGGAGTCCCAGTCCAGCTCTACGTAGCACTTGTCGGCGATCTCGAGCGTGTTGTCGCAGGCCTCGGGGCAATACGGGAACATCGCCCGCATCTCCTCCTCGGTCTTCATATAAAACTCCGAGCCGGTCATGCGCATGCGGTTGGGGTCGTCGACCTTGGCGTTCATGCCAATGCACATGATGACGTCCTGCACCGGCGCATCCTCGCGGCGCAGGTAGTGGAAATCGTTGGTGGCAATGACCTTGACGCCCACCTGCTTGGCGATATCGATGAGCGTGCGGTCCATCTGCTCGTCGGTCAGGCCGTTGTCGGTGGTGATGCCGTGTTCCTGGATCTCGATGTAGAAGTCGCCAGGTTCGAAGGTGTCGCGGAAGGTCTCGGCCCACTTGATGGCGCCCTCCATGTCACCGCGATCGATGTATTTGGGAATGATGCCCGCGATGCAGGCGCTCGTGCAGATCATGCCCTTGGCATGGCGGCGCAGGTTGTCGAGCGTCACGCGGGGCTTGTAGTAAAAGCCCTGCACGGCGGCCTCGGAAACCGTCTGCATCAGGTTGACGTAGCCCTCCTGGTCCTTGGCCAGGAGGATCATGTGGTAGAGCTCGGGCTTATGGTCGCGAGCAAGGGTCTCGTCCGGCGTAAAGTAGACCTCGCAGCCAAAGATGGGCTTGATGACCAGGGGCGGCTTGAGCTCGTCGATGTTGCCCTTCTCGTCCCACATGGCCATGTCCTTCACATACTGGGCATGCTCGCGCGGGTTTGCCTCGGGATCGGGCTCCACCAGCTCGTCGCGGCGGTCCTTTTCCAAGAAGGCCTTGTCGTGACTCCAGGTTTTGTACTCGGGCGTGTTGTGGTTAACGGCGTCGCAGGCCAGCGCCAGGTCGGGCACGCCATACATATAGCCGTGGTCGGTAATGGCGACGGCGGGCATGCCCAGCTCTACGGCGCGATTGACCATATCCTGGATACGGGTTGCGCCGTCGAGCATGGAGAAAACGGTGTGGTTGTGCAGATGGACGAATGCCATGTGATGAGCTCCGATGCGGGTTCGTGTTCTGACTGAACGATTTTACCGCACGGCACGGACAGCACCCGAACCTAGCCAAACCCACACGGGCAGTCTTTTTGGGACGGGGCTTTTTTAGCTACTTTTGCCACCCCAAGAAAACCATCCTCAAAGTAGCTAAAAAAGCCCCGTCCCAAAAAGACTGCCCAATCGCAGGTGCGGGCTAGAGGTTGTAGGTGACCACTTGGGGCTCGGCGGGTTCGGCAGAGGAGATCTGGTCAACTTGTTCCACGCGGACGAACTTGACGGTCACGCCCTCAAAGCCCGCCTTGTGCAGAACATCCGAATAGACACGCGCCTGCAGGGCATGCTTCTCCAGCAGCTGATCGGGCGTCTCGTCCGGCGCGCCACCCGTCTTGTAGTCGATGACCAGCGCGCGCGACGGATCGGCCGGGTCGGTTGCCAGCGCATCGATGGCGCCCTCGGCATACGCACCGTAGCGAGCAATGTCATCGTCCTCGCAACCCAGCGAGAAGAACGGCACCTCGGCACGGACACACGGCCAAGCAAGCAGCTCGGCACGGACCGATGACCCGAGCCAGCGATTCAAGGCGACGTCAAAACGCTCGCGCTGTTCCGGCGTCAAGCGCCACAGACGCGCCAGTGCATCGGCGCGCTCGGCGGGCAGCGCATCGGCACCCATCTCGATGAGCCACTGGCAGGCGGCATGGAAGGCCGAGCCCAAGGCCATGGGATTGCCGGCAGACTCGACAGCAGCCACGTCCGCATCGGTCATCTCCGAGCCATCCGATTCTGCGTCATCGCCGGCCTCGTCCATGGGCACACGCGTCTCGACAGCACGATCTTCCGTCTCGGCATGCAGGGCCGCGGCGATCGATGAGTAGCTATACGAGTCACGCGCCGGGAGCGGACACGTGCCCATGCGCACGCCCACCGCCTGGGGATACACGAGCTCAAACGAATCTGGCTCGGGGTCGGCAGGGCCGGGAACGGTGGCGCGAGCGTGCTCGCCGTTGTCCTCCGCCTCCGCATCACCGCGAACGAGCCTTCCCTCGACATCCAGCGAAGCGTTGGCCTCAAACGCCTGCTCGCCAAACGTAAAGTCCGCCAGCGAGATAAGTTCGTAGTCGCCCGGCTGGGAGTTGTCGAACACCAAGCGGTCGGCATCGAGCTGCGGCATGTCCAGGGCGCCCGTCGGCAAAATACGACGCAGCACGTCGTAGGTCAGATCGGTCTCGACGTCGAAGGTCGGCGCACGCACCTTGCCACGGCTCACGCCGGCATCCATCGCCAGAATAACCAACTCGCGCGCACGCGTCATGGCGACGTAGAGCAAACGAGCCCGCTCCTCGAGCGAAAGCTGAAGGTCATCGTTGCGCAGACGGGCAAATACCTCGGCGGGAGAACCCGTCGCGCACACGTCCTCCATAAGCTCCGACGGCAGCCACAGCGACGTGCCCTTGCCCTTAAACGCGTGCTCAAACTGCTTTTTGACGTCATCGCCCTTCACGAATGTGCCGTCCGCGAGCTTAACGCCATCGAAGCGCGCCGGCAGCGCCACGACTTGCGCTCCGCCCTCGACGCGACCCATCTGCGCCGCACCGGACGACTTGCGCACGCCAAAACACTCGGCAACAGCAACGACCGGGTATTCCAGGCCTTTAGACGCATGCACAGTCATGATGCGCACCGTGCCCTCGCCCTCCTCGTTGAGTGCGCCCGGCGCCTCCTTGCCCGCCAAGAAGCGATCGAAGGCGAGGGCGATGGAACGCGGGGAGTTGCCGAGTTCGGCTTCTGCCTCGGCCACAGCGTCGAGCGCCTTGAGTACATTGGCGGCAATGGCCTTGCCCTCGGGACCACGCTGCGCCAGGCGCACAAACCAGCCAGAGGCATTGACCACGTCACGCGCGATGACGGCAAACGAATCGCGTCCCACGCGGCGAAGCGCATAGCGCAGCACCTCGCGGGCGCGCGTCACCAGTGGCAAGCCCTGCAAGCCGGGCACATCGGAATCGCTCATGATGCCCGCATCGATGTTGCGGCGCGACGTCTCCCCCGTCTGCTCGTCCAGCTTGGTCGCCAGCGCCAGGAATTCCTGAGCGCCGAGCGCAAACATCGGTGAGGCCAGCAGCGGCATAAGACCCTGCGCCGTATCGGCCGGGTTAGCAAGCGCGCACACCAGGGCACGCACCGTTTGGACCTCGGCAGCCTGGGCAAAGACCGAACCGCCTGCGATCACGCAGTCGAGCCCCTGGTCGCGGAAGGCCTGGGCGTAGACGTCGGCGTTGGTCATGCGGCCCAGCAGCAGCACCATGCCACCCTGGGGCTGGCCCGCTTTAACGAGCGCTTGGAACCGCTCCGCAATCGCACGAGCTTTCGCCTGCGTTTGCTCCTGGGTGCTGCCGCCGGCAACGAGCAGCGCCTGGCGGCGCGAAGCCTTTGCCTTGAGCTTGTCCTCGCGATCGTCACTCGGCTCAAGATCCAAGAACCCCTGCATCAAACCACCGGTATCGCCGTCAAAGACGCGTGCCACATAGCGCAGCACCTCGTCGTGGCTGCGGAAGTTGCGCACGAGCTTGACGAGCTCGCCGGCAGGGGCATCGGATGCGACGGAGGTCTCGGGCGCAGCAGAGGAGCCCACCTTGCGCTCCTGGCGACGGAACACCTCGACCTCTGCCCCACGAAAGCGATAGATGGACTGCTGCGCATCGCCCACGGTGCACAGCGCGCGCTCCCCCGCACCCGTCAGATAGCGAATCAAATCGACCTGCATCTGGTCGGTGTCCTGGAACTCGTCGATCATAACCATCTTAAAGCGGCCCTCGTACGCGGCGCGAATGGCCGGGTAATCGCGCAGCGCCTCATAGGCCATGCGCAGCAGGTCGTTGTTATCGAGGGCGGACTGCTCGGCCTTGAGTGCGCGATACTCGGCCTCGACGGAGCGAGCCAGGCCCACCAGCGCATCGAGCGCCGGGCCGCCGCAGGCAAGCACGATATTGATAAACGCATCGGCCGCCTCGGCCTTGAGCAGCTCCACCTGCTCCTTAGGGAATGCCTTACTCGCCCGAGGCATGGTACACGACATCATGAGTCGCGCCGCATCGGTCATGGTCTTGCCGCTCGCCTCGAACGCGTCGATGGCATCGAGCGCCGTCTGTGCCTTCTCGGTCGCGGCCTTGCTTGCGCCCAACGCCGCGCGATAGGCATCGGCGAGTGCCGAGGTATCGGCCTGGCCGCGCGCCACGCACACGTCGTCCATACCGCCCGGCAGCTGGCTCGATAGCTCCAACAGATCGCGCACCAGGCCTTTGACGGTCGTGCCGGCGCCAAAGGGACCGCCCTCGCCCGCCATGGGATACCAGGCGTAGAGGGCCTTGAGCGATGCCGCGAGTTCGGGGGCGGCATCGGGCGCCGTCGCGCGACCCAACACATGCTCAACAGCCTGATCCATGAGCTCGTCGGTATCGGTGAGCACCGTGAACTCGGGATCGATGCCCAGCTCCAACGCGTGTGCGCGCAGGATACGCGAGCACATGCCGTGAATGGTCGAGATCCACGCGTCGTCGACGGTCAGTGCTTCCTCGTCCATGCCCTCGTCGATAAGCGCACGGCGCACGCGGTCGCGAATCTCGGCCGCGGCATCTTTGGTAAAGGTGATGGCGAGCACCTGGTCCAGATGTTCAACGAACGGACCGGATTCGGGCGAGAGCGCGTAGACGATGCGGCGCGTGAGGGTAAAGGTCTTGCCCGAACCGGCGCCCGCCGAGACAAACAGCGGACGGTCGAGCGTCTTGACGATCTGCAGCTGTTGCGGCATCAAGGTCGAAAGATCCATGGTCTACACGTCCCTCCTTACAAACGTTCCTTCATGGTTATACGAGCAGCGCGCATGCGCGGCCTGCGTCGACGCCGGGTCGACAGCGGCGACGTCGCCCGCCTCGAGCTCATGCAGGCGCTCGGCGATACCGGCCTCCACGCGGTCGAGCAGGGCATCGAAGTCCATGTTGCCGCCCTCGCCGGGAAAACCCTTCTTAAGCCCCGGAATGCGGCCGTCACCACGTTCCTCCTCGAGCAGCTCGGCACTCGCGGCGCCTCGCAGCGCCGGTTTGCCGCCCTTGGTCGAAAAATAGAGCGCCGCACGGGTATCCAGATCCAGCGCCCGGCGCATGGCCTGGGCGTAGATGAGCGTTTGGGTATGTGGCGGTAGCCACCGCGGGTCGTCGATGGCGGCCTCACCCGATTCCTCGTCGCGCACCGTAGGGTCGGCGAGTTTAAACTCCTCAACGCCCGTGCGGTGCTTATAGTCGATCACCACGGCGCGTTTCTCGGCATCCACGTCCACACGGTCGATGCGCCCGCCGAGCGGCCAGCCGGCATACTCAACGTTAAGATCGTTAAAGGCAAACTCCAGGTAGCGCGGAGCAAAGGGGGTCAGCGCCTCGGCTTCATAGGCAAGCACGCCCTCCAGCTGCGGCAAAATCTCGGCCACCTGCCGCTCCTCTACCGGAGAGAGCGGCACAAGCGGGCCCTCGTTGCCACGCTTGGAGGCATGTTCGGCCAAGGTCTCGTCAAAGACCTCGCGCAGCAGCTCCTGAGCACGTGGCAGGTTCTCGGGCGTCACGCGTTCCATGCCCTCCTGGGGCAGACGGGCGTGCAGGTGTTCCAGCACGTCGTGAACAAAGTTGCCCTTCTCCATGTTCCCAAAGCCCGCGTCGATGGACTGGGGCTTGACGCGATACGACACGAACCAGCATAGCGGGCAGGTGGAATAGGCCTCGATCTGCGAGGCGGACGTCAGGCGCGGCACGAGCGGCGCGTCCTCGCCCTCGCCATCGCGACGGCGCAGGACCAGATATGGCACGGCCTCGGCACTCAGATGCTGAGGGGCTTCACAGGTCACGCGCTCGCGCTTGAGGCCTTCGCCTGCCGCGGGATCGAAGTCCCTTACGATATCGCCCTCGCCCACGCGCGTGGGCTTAGCAGCATCAGCGGCCTCGGCATGCGCCCGCAACTCGGTCCACACGGCAGCCGGATAGCACTCGCGCGCCTGGCGATCGTGCGTCACGCGGGCGAGCGCAAGCGGGCCGCGCGCCGCCTGCATCGCGTGGCCAAAGCGCACGCGCAGCAAGGCCGCGGGCTCAAGCGTCACGCCCTCGCGACCAAGGCTCGCCGTCAGCGTGGCCAGCGGACCCTCCTCATGCGAGAGCGGATAGCTGTCCAGATCGACATCGGCAAACAGGACGGCATCATAGCTACCGGGGCGCAGAGCTGCTGCATCGGCAAGCGATGCAAAGCGCACCTGGGCGCGCGGCGCACGGTCGACCTCAAATGTCTCGTAGTCATATGCCGTACTGCGCTTGTCCACCTTGGTTCGAACGCCATCGAGAACCGGTACGGTCGCGGCCTGCGACACGTCGAGCGCGCGAGCATCGTTCATAAGGATGTCGATGACATGGCGCAGCAGGGCCACCTCCGCCTGGCGACGGGCTTGGCCATCCAAGCTGCCCAGCGAGCGATCGGGCAACGCCTCGGCAACGGCAAGCATGGCCTTGAGCGCCGTCACGGGCCTGTCACGCCACAGCGCCTGGAACACGTCCGAGACCACACACGGCACATTCTTAAACCAGTTTTCGTCGCTCGCCGCCTTGCGCGCGCCCCTCACCTGGCCCTGAACGCTCTGCAGCAGGCTCTTAACGCCCGCGGTAGTCTTGCTGCGCGAGAGACGCATATTCTTATCGAAGGTACAGGCATTGACGGCATCAGCGCCCGAAAGCGGACTGTAGATCCAGTCGGTAAGCTCCGGCGCGGGCCACCACTCGGTCTTTGACGCCATGCCCTCATCGGCGGCTTTCATACGCTCAATCAGGTTGGCGAGCGCCGTAAACTGCCTGCCCGCGATGGACTGGGAAAACGCCGTAAACTCAGTCGTCTCGGCCGCAATGTGACGCGCCGCCAAACGAGCAGCGAGTTCGCCGAACAGCTGGGGCGCCCGGGCGGAAACCACGAGCACGCGCGCGGGGTCGGCGTTCGTCGCGGCGCCGTCGCGCGACACGGACTCCTCACATGCCGCGACCAGGTTCTCGAGAGCATCCACATAAGCGCGGGCGCGGGCATGGGGGCCGGCCACCTCTATAAAAAAAGGTTGAGCAACAGGCGCAGAAGCGGTCTCGGACGCGCCGGCGTCCTCCCCCAACGGGGCGGCCTCAAACAGCACACCGCGGGCATCAAAGGCGGCAGCCAGGTCCTCGCGCATCGCCGCCTGCTCGCAAGCGAGCAGCACGACAACCTCTCCCCCGCTGCTCGCCACGGCCGACAACAGCTCGAGCAGGCTATGCGTAAACGACGTGACCCCACGCACGCAGACGGTGCGGGTGCACGCCGGAAGGTTGTCTGTCAGCACCTCGGCCATAAGGTCAGCCGCCTCGCAGGGCTCGACCATGTCTCGACGA
The DNA here is from genome assembly GCA_900549905.1 of uncultured Collinsella sp. GTDB lineage: Bacteria > Actinomycetota > Coriobacteriia > Coriobacteriales > Coriobacteriaceae > Collinsella. The sequence goes on from URQD01000007.1 coordinate 35,637, forward strand.
TCCAAGCCGCTCGCATAGGCGCTCAACAGCTCGAACACGCGGGCCTCGGCGTCGCTTTTGGGCTCGGGCCGAGCGGCGGCATCGCGACGGCGTTCGTCGCCCGTCCCCGCCACGCCCGGCAACACGTCGCGGGCCATACGCGCAAGCATGCGTACCGTGCCTTGGCTGCGCGAGAGCGGCTGCAGAGCAGCGTCGTCGCGGCGGTCGATCATGTCCGAGAACAGCATCTGGCGCTGAAGGTTATCCACAAAGCTGCGGCCATCGCCCATAAACTCCCACAGCGAGCGGAGCCACGATGTGGGCGTCTTGTAGTCGATGCCCAGCGAAGCCCCGGCTTCTGCCGCATCATGGCGGCACAGGTCGAGCTCGGCAAATGTTGGCGTCAACAGAACAGCGCGCCCGTGGCGGGCAACCAGGTCGGCCAGCAGCGCCGCCTCGGCATCGCTCAAATCCGTGCCGGCATTAGTGGTATAGATTCGAACAGGCATGGTCCTCCACTCAAACTGTTCGCAATATTCAACTCATCTATCCTACCCGCCCGCACGGACAACCTGGCCCCAATGCACCAGATCCCCTCGATGATCCGTTTTCCTCCGTCCCCAAGGGATCAATTTCGACACATAAAAACCGCCCCCGAAGGGACGGTTCTGCGCAATTCGTTTTTACCGCTGGCCTACTCGCCATCCTCCAGCTTGATGAGGATCTTGCGATAGCCGCCGTACTCGCCGTTGAGTGCCTTGGACACGCGGCTCACCGTAGTGGACGAAGCGCCGGTGCGGGCCTGAACCTCAACATAAGGCTCGCCCTCATCCAGATAACGCGCAACCTGCAGACGTTGCGAAAGATCGCAGATCTCGCGCGGCGTGCAGATATCGGTCAAAAACGCCTGGATATCCTTCTCGTCATCCAAAAGACTAAATGCGTGGACCAGCTGCTTGACATCAGGCTTGTCAAACATGTTCTCGATATTCATCGATCACCGCCAAACCCGCCATAAGGCATCGAAGTTGATACTGACATCGGGCATCGTTCGCCCGTTCTATGCAATAGGGCAACGCCTGTGGCTTTTGCCCGTAGCAGTGTAGCACACCACCAAACTAAAGCGACAAGACTCTCTGCCAGCGGCGCGTTTTTCAGGACGAACGCCGTTTTGAAACCGAATGCGCACGTAAGCTCCACGAATATCTGAGACAATGGGCGGCCGAACAAGGCGGCACACCCGAGCGGCCGTCCAAGCTGCCGCAGCAAACCGCTTCACGCGACACCGACGCACCCTGCGCAAGAAAGGATTCACGCCATGCGCTTTATGCTTAACTGGCTCTTCACCTCGATCGCCATCGCGATCGCCACGTTCCTCGTCCCCGGTATCCAACCCTTCGGCTTTGCCGAGGCCTGGGTCTGCTTTGCCTTTGTGGGACTGTTCCTCAACATCGTCGATTCGTTCGTCAAACCGTTCCTCACGGTCATCTCGCTGCCGCTCACGATCATTACGCTCGGCATTTTCCAGCTCGTGCTCAACAGCTTTATGCTGGAGCTCGCCAGCTACCTGTCGGTCAACCTGTTGGGCGTCGGCATCTCCATCGCCGGCTTTGGCTCGGCCTTTATGGGCAGCATCCTAGTGTCCATCATGCGCAGCATCCTCGATAGTATTGCCGAAGAGTAGAACGCCCCCGACGCACAAACGCATCGGACCAAATCAAAGGCCGCCCATCGCAAAAAATGGGCGGCCTTCTTATTTGCCAAGTCTCAAAGGGCGAGAGAATCTGCCATTTCCACCCCGTCCCCAAATGGCAGGTGTGGGTTAGATGACGTAATCGTAGCCTTCGTTGGGAGCGACAAGTTGATCGAGCGTCACACCGTCGAGGTAGTCGTTGATAAGCTTGTCCAGGTTCTTCCACACGTCGAGCGTGGGGCACTCGTCAGAGCGCGAACAACCCTTGCAGTCGCCATCCAGGCAGGCGACCGGCGCCAGGCTGCCCTCGGTCAGGCGCAAGATCTCGCCCACCGTGTACTGCTCGGGCGGGCGCGTGAGCACATAGCCGCCGCCCTTGCCGCGCATGCCCGAGAGCATGTTGGCGCGCACGAGCGTAGCCAGAATATTCTCGAGGTACTTCTCCGAAATACCCTGACGCGCCGCAATCTCTTTAAGCGGGATACGGCCTGTCGCCTGGTGCTCGGCCAGGTCGACCATAACGCGCAGGGCATATCTGCCCTTTGTGGAAACCAACATATATATAGCTGCCTTTCGGTCTTTTAATTCGTAGAAATTCTAGCCGAAAAATTGGCTTTGAAAAAACCTATTCCCGTCAAGATGGTTAATCGACTCGTAATAATCTTCTATTTCCTATTGCGTTACTAGGCTTTACTGTCTACTATGCTTGCCAACAGCAAAACGAACAACCTATAAGGTTTGTGGGTTTCGCTGCCACACACACCGTAAAACCACACGGTATCCAGTCATTTGAACACTTTGGAGGTTCACCATGAGCAATGTTTACACGTCCATCGATCAGCTTATCGGCCACACCCCGCTTCTGGAGCTCACCCACTTCGAGGCCGACGAGGACCTCAAGGCCCGTGTGCTCGTCAAATTGGAATACTTCAACCCCGCCGGGTCCGTCAAAGACCGCGTCGCCAAGAACATGATTGACGAGGCCGAGAAGGCCGGCAAGCTCGTGCGCGGTGGCGACTACACCATCATCGAGCCCACGAGCGGCAACACCGGCGTCGGCATCGCCTCGGTGGCGGCGGCCCGCGGCTACAAGGTGATCATCACTATGCCCGAGACCATGTCCGTCGAGCGCCGCAAGCTCATGCAGGCATACGGCGCACAGCTCGTGCTCACCGACGGCTCCAAGGGCATGAAGGGCGCTATCGCCAAGGCGGAGGAGCTGCAGAAGGAAACTCCCAACAGCATCATCGCCGGCCAGTTTGTGAACCCCGCGAACCCGGCCATTCACAAGGCCACGACCGGCCCCGAGATCTGGGACGACACCGACGGCAAGGTCGACATCTTCGTCGCCGGCGTCGGCACCGGCGGCACCGTGACCGGCGTGGGCGAGTTCCTCAAGGAGCAAAACCCCGAGATTCAGGTCGTCGCCGTCGAGCCCGCCACCTCCCCGGTGCTCTCTAAGGGCCAGGCCGGCCCGCACAAGATCCAGGGTATCGGTGCCGGCTTTGTGCCCGACGTCCTCGACACCCAGGTCTATGACGAGATCATCCCCGTCGAGAACGACGATGCCTTTGCCACCGGCCGCGCCGTGGGCCACAAGGAAGGCGTGCTCGTGGGCATTTCGTCCGGCGCCGCCGTCTGGGCCGCTCTGCAGCTGGCCAAGCGCCCCGAGAACGAAGGCAAGACCATCGTGGCGCTGCTCGCCGATACCGGTGAGCGCTACCTGTCCACGGCACTCTTCCAGGACTAGGGCCTGTCGCCCATAGGTTGAGCCCACGGACGAGCCGGTCTCCTCTCTCACGGCAGTCTGAGCCCATCCAATCAGGGTGTCCCACATGACGCCCGAACTTGCTACAATGTCTGCGGCGCGGAACCAGCCTCCCGCGCCGCTTTTCTTTTTTGGCCACATGCCACCAAGGAGAACCTCCCCATGCACAACAAGCGCGTGCTCGTCGCCATGAGCGGCGGCGTCGATTCCAGCGTGACCGCGTACCTGCTCAAAAGCCAGGGCTACGAATGCGTCGGTGCCACCATGCGCCTCACCTGCCCCGCACCCGACCCCGCCACGGGCATAAGTAAGGTCGACCGCGACATCTCTGACGCGAAGGCCGTCGCCGAGCGCCTGGGGATACCCCACCATGTGCTCGACCTGCAGCAAACCTTCGACCGCAATGTTATCGAGCGATTTGTGACCGCCTACCAGGAGGGGCTGACACCCAACCCGTGCATCATCTGCAACCGCCATATTAAGTTTGGCGCGCTACTCGATGCGGCGCTGGATATGGGCTGCGACTACATCGCCACGGGCCATTACGCCAAAACAAGTCAGGCGACAGACGGCACCTGGCAGCTACATCGCGGCGAAGATCCCAAAAAGGACCAAAGCTACTTTTTGTATTCGCTCACGCAGGAGCGCCTGGCACGCACAATCTTTCCGCTGGCCGGGCTGGACAAAGAGCACGACGTGCGCCGCATTGCCGCCGAGCAGGGCTTCATAAACGCCAAGAAGGCCGAGAGCGAGGATATCTGCTTTATCGCGGATGGCGATTATGCGGGCTATATCGAGCGCCGCTGCGGACATGCCGCCGAGCCGGGCGATATTGTATGGCGTGACGGCAGTGTGGTCGGACGTCACAGCGGCGCACTGCGCTATACCATCGGCCAGCGCAAGGGCTTGGGCGTAGCGATGGCGCATCCCGTGTATGTAACGGGCGTCGACACCACCGACAACACCGTACATCTGGGTGAAGCCGAGGACCTGACGGCCGCAACGCTCACGGCCAATGACTGGATCTGGAGCGCGCCGGACACACGCATGGAAGCCGAGTTGGATGCCGGCGGCATTCGCGTGGGCGCCAAGTACCGCTACCGTCAGAAAGACCAGGCAGCGACCCTTACGCACGGCGAAGACGGGCAAATGCAGCTAACTTTTGACGAGCCGCAGCGCGCCATCGCCCCCGGCCAAGCCGTTGTAGTCTACCGCGGCGACATCGTCCTGGGCGGCGGCACCGTTACGGCAGCCATCAGGTAGCCGCGGGATTATCGCAGCACGTGTCGAAGCACTTCAACAGCGGCACTAACCTCGATTACGCGACGCTCGAGGCCGCGGCAAATGGCCTCGAGTCGACCCTCCGCCGTCGCCCATTCGCTCTGCGAAAGAATCTCGATCGCTTCATCAACAAATCCGTTGAGTCGCGATGAATCGAACCAATCGAGTGAGTCCGCAAGCGCCAGCTGGACGGAAGGGTCGGGCCCAAACGGCTTAGCAGAAAACCCAAACTCCCCAGCTGCGAGCACGGCAGTTGGTACGTTGTACCACAGGCAGTTGCCGCTATCGAACAGCGGAGCAGGTTTTATCTCCAGGGTGTCGACATTGCGGATGATGCCGAAGTTTGGCCAATGGCGGTCGCTGTTGGCCAAAAGGGCATCGCAGACAATCATCTGCGACATTGACCTTCTCACGGCAGCCTCGTCTGTTCCATGCTTACCGAGGAAGCGGCAGTACCGGTCGTACGTCGAGCTTCCTCGCTGGCCGCCAAGGGCGTTCTTAACGTAAACAGCCGGAACATATTCCTCGCGGCCGTCAAGAAAATCCTCGCACAGGCACACGGGGCCATTGAACATGCGCTCAACCGTGTAAGGAACAAACTCCCCCTTGGGAAGCAAGCGACGATGTAGAGCCGTTGCAACCGCCTCGTTAAAGGGACGCTGATCGTCCATCCCGCACCCTTTAGCCAAAACGCGAATGCCGTTTCGGATCATCCACGATTTAGGAAGCTCGCCCTCGGACGTGTTATCCGGATTTTTAAGACCGATGCCTTCCAGCCAACCCGAACGCTCTTCGGACGCCGATCGCTCAAATTCGTTCTCAAAGTAATTGATGCTTTGCCATTTGAGTTCGGCGCAATCGGCCGGCCGCAGCCAATAACAATCCGAAAGCGATAAGCCCAGGCACCGAACCGGAACCTCGATGCCACTGGCAATTCCCAGTTCACGATAGCGCGAGATAAGTCCGGGGCGGGCGTCGGGCACCGACCGATGGCTCCACCATGCATTGAGCGCCCGCTTATTCACCGTAGGAGAAGAGCTCGAGCATGTGCCAAACGGCATTCGTTGCGCATCGAGGACCTCGGCGATTTCGAAGGGAAACTCACGCGTCGGATCAAACGAGACATGCGCGACCTCATAGTCAGCCGACATCAGCGTAAATTTGCGTCCCACATCGGCTGCAGGACGGCGGCCGCGTTTGCGAACCTTTTGATAGGCGATCGCGGAATTATACTCAACCATCTTCCGTCCACCCACAGTATTGCATGCGAGCGTTCCGGATGCCGCCAGTTGCGATATGCGGGCTTTCGTAACGCCCAACAGGCGGGCGGCATCACCCATAGATAAGTACTCAGACGTATCCATACACCGCATCACCTCGTTAAGTAATTTACGTGTTTAATTAATAGATTACTTACATCATAATACTAAACGACCTAAAGCGAAAAAAGGCCCGAGAGATCGGGCCTTAGCGATTGGTCAGCCGAGTCGCAAACTGCTTCCTTAGCGCTGTACGTAGGCGCGGACCAGCTCAAAGGTGTTACGCACACCGTCGATGTGGCTGCGCTCGTAGTTGTGGCTCGCATACACGCCTGGGCCGATCAGGCCATGGCGAATGTCATAGCCGGCCGAAAGCGTGGCCTCGACGTCGGAACCGTAATGCGGGTACACGTCGATGGCGTAATCGAGCTCCAGCTCGCGCGCAATATTGGACAGTGTGGTCACCAGATCGTAGTTGTAGGGGCCGCCCGAATCCTTGGCGCAAATCGACACCATGCGCTCGGTGCAGCCCAAGTCGTCGCCCACGCAGCCCATGTCAACGCTGATCATCTCGCGCGTGTCGGCCGGCACAAAGGCACCGCCGTGGCCAACCTCCTCGTACACGGTAAAGAGCAGCGACACCTTGCGCGAAAGCGTCACCTCGCCGCCAGCAACGGCGCGGGCCAGGCCCAGCAGAATCGACGCCGACAGCTTGTCATCCAGGAAGCGGCTCTTGATGTAGCCGCTCTTCGTCACCGTGGTACGCGGATCCATAGCGATGATGTCGCCGGTCTGAATACCCAGCTCGAGCACATCGTCCTTGCTGTCAACGTTCTCGTCGAGCAGGATTTCCATGTTCTTCTCGATGGTCTTGACCGGCTCATCGGCCACATGCGCCGAAGGCTCGGTATTGAGGACCACGCCCGTGTAGACATTGCCACCGCGCGTGTAAACGGTGCAGTTCTCGCCATCGGCCGTAGACCACTGGTGCCCGCCGAGCGTCGGGGGGCGCAGGCGACCATTGTCCTTAATGGAGCGTACCATGGCGCCCAGGGTATCGACATGGCTCGCCAGTACGAGCGACTCACCCTCGCCACCAAGCTCAACCAACACGTTGCCCTTATTGGAGCGCTCGGGGCCAAAGCCCATATCGCGCAACGTTTCCATTAGATAGTCAGTAGCCGCACGGGTATAGCCCGTAGGTGAAGCAATCGAGGTAAGCGCCTTCAACTGGTCAGTAATATAGGAGAGCGTAGAATCCATCTTGGACACCAAAGTCACCCTTTCATATCGAATTAAACCCACAGCAACAATACCACCGCGAGCCATCTTTTTACCTAGCGAGATGACCCATCGAGCTCCCCAGAACTGCGCCCGCCACGATAAGCAGATACAAGGCGCCATCCAACAATGCGCCCCTCACATCCCGCCTTTCCGGCACCCCGGCATCTGAGAAAAGAACGCAGGCGATCCCGGGCTTCCCTCCGGGCGCATTCCGCAGGACGTAAAAGACCCCGCCGCGCAACGCGCGCAGCGGGGCCTTTTACATGTCCGAGGACGCGCCCGGAGGGAAGCCCGGGACCGCCGACGGGAGTAATTTACTCAGCCGGGCAGATCTTCTTGAAGAGCTCGATGACGTCGTCGAGCGTCGCCTCGCGCGGGTTGCCCGGGAAGCAGGCGTCAGCCATGGCGTCCTTGGCCAGGACCTCGATCTCGTCGGCCTTCATGGCCTCGCAGACATGCGGAATGTTCACGTCGGCGGAGAGTTGCTTGACGGCGGCGATGGCGGCGTCGGCAGCCTCGTCGGTGCTCATGCCCGTGGTGTCAACACCCATGGCAACGGCAACCTTGGCCAGGCGCTCGGCGCAAACCGGCTTGTTGAACTCCATGGCGATCGGCAGCAGCATGGCGCAAGCGACGCCGTGCGGAGTGTCGTAGTGGGCAGACAGGGTGTGAGCCATGGCATGGTCGATGCCCAGGCCGACGTTGGAGAAGCCCATGCCGGCGACATACTGGCCAAGAGCCATACCCTCGCGGCCGGAGCCGGGCTGACCAGACTTGGCCTCGGCAACGGAGTCGCGCAGGTTCTCGCTGATCAGCTTAATGGCCTCAAAGTGGAACATGTCGGAGAGCTCCCAAGCACCCTTGGTGGTGTAGCCCTCGATGGCGTGGGTCAGAGCATCCATGCCGGTAGAAGCGGTCAGGCCGGCGGGCATGGAAGCCATCATGTCGGGGTCGACGACGGCGACCTCAGGGGCGTCGTTGGTGTCGACGCACACGAACTTGCGGACCTTCTCGGGGTCGGTGATGACGTAGTTGATGGTCACCTCGGCAGCAGTACCGGCGGTCGTCGGCACGGCGATGGTGAACACGGCGTGGTTCTTAGTGGGAGCAACGCCCTCGAGGCTGCGGACATCGGCAAACTCGGGGTTGTTGATGATGATGCCAATGGCCTTAGCGGTGTCCATGGAGGAGCCGCCACCGATGGTCACGATAGCGTCAGCCTCGGCGGCCTTGAAGGCCTCAACGCCGTCCTTGACGTTCTGGATAGTGGGGTTGGGCTTGATCTCGGAGTAGAGGCTCCAAGCGATGCCGGCGGCGTCGAGCTCGTCGGTCACCTTAGCGGTAACGCCAAACTTGACCAGGTCGGGATCGGAGCAGACGAAGATCTTCTTGTAGCCGCGACGCTGGAGCTCGCCGGGGATCTCCTTGATGGCGCCGGAACCATGATAAGAAATGGTATTGAGAACGAAACGATTAGCCATTGATAGCCTCCCATCGTGTGCGGGGCACCCATTACGCCCCGCGCTGCAAGTTCCATCCTAACGCTTTTGAAACAAAAAATGCATGAGAACGTCAAAAGTGTTAAAGCGTTTCAACATAATAACGGAGCCCCAGCTCTTCCCTCCCGACTGCAGCGAAGGCTAGATTATAGGAGCAATTGCCCAAAGAATACGACCAACTCAGTCTATAAATTGTTTCTGTTTTAGCAATATATGTTTGACAATACGTTTATAAAAGGATACTTTATAATAATTAATATGCATGCAGCAAATAGTGTCATTCATTTTGTTAGAAATTGCCCATGCGGTTATTGCAGCTGCATGTACTGCAACGTACAGCGTAATTCTCCGCACGAAGCAGAAGACGGTTCCAATTCGATCGAGGCGATGACGCGTGATGGCTACTGGTCCTAAATCGAGCAAGACGGCTACAAACGAATATCGAATCTCAATTGAAGGTAACCCTTATCCGCATGCTCTGGCTCTCGTCAACCCAGCGGGAGACAACCTCAACATCAAAAGACATGGGTTCACGGGTCCACTAGGACAGCTATTGAGTCTTAAATACACCGTTTATGACGATGCAAATGAAAAGCTCTTTACTGTCGTCGACGGTGGTTTTAGTAACATGCCCAGGGTTGCGCTCATCATCGAACACAAGGAAGTTGCGGTGTTCGATTATGGCCTAAACAGACTTGAGATGAAGTGCGTAACGAACATACCGAATTACACAATAAAAGGTAACTTCCTATTTGGAGATTACGATATATTCAGTCAACGGGAAGTGAAGCTATCTTCAGTTAACGTCCTTCAATGTGATAAACAATCGTGCTTTAACATACAGGTTTTGGATAAAGCCGAATTAGCCGCCGCAATTGGAATACCCACAGCCATTGCCCTTCTGAGGGCTCGGATTGAAGAGCATCTCGAATAAATTGCAAAAAGCAGTTCGTAACAACATTCAGGAGCTAGATAGTTTTTTTCTGGCTCCTGAAGCTGTACTACATAGAGATGAAAATATATTGCGGCAAAGGGACAACCCCTTTGCCGCATTCGGTTACTTTCGACAGCCCTCTTTCCAAGCCTCGGCCGCAACCTTCCAGCGAAAACGCAAGTCGCGCTCGCGGTCGATGAACATGATGGCAAACGCGACAAACAGCAGCACGCTCGCCACGACGATGGCGTGCAGGCCCATGCGCTCAATACACCAGTTGCCCAGCACGGCGCCAAACACAAAGGTAAAGATCACGCCAAAGTACAGCAGGCCGTTTTCCAAAAAGCCACGCTTGTGGGTGATGATGTAGTCGTCCACGTTTTGTAGCGCGTTGCGCAAGTTGCCGATGCACATGGTCGTAGCGATGCCGTGACCGTGAATCTTGCGGAAGCTCTCGACCTGCATGCCGCAGGCAAACGAGGTGAGGCAGTTGGCGAGCAGGTTGAAATCGCCGCCGGGAATAAAGCTCACGCCCAGCAAGATGACGGCTTCAAAAAACACCGTCACCTGGCGCCAGTGAATCACGCTGCCAAACCGCTCGTGTACCAGGTCGGCAAGCATAATGCCCACAGCAAACGAAACCACAGGGAAGAAGTAACGCCCCGCAAGTGCCCAATTGCCCTCCGAGATGCTCACGCCCACCAGCAGTATGTTGCCCGTCTGCGCGTTAGCAAAAACATGATCGCGCCCAATGTACGAATAAACGTCCATAAAGCCACCGGCGAGCGCCAAGATGATGCCCAGCTCGATGGACTCCGATATCTGCTTGGCACGTTGCATCGTCGTGCATCCTCCTTGTTGACGACCCTCTCGTGCGTTGGCGGAAACATAGCCGCCGTTCATACTGTAACCCATTGACAACATGGCGTGCGCGCGAGACGGGCTCCCCAACGCGCAGATACACAGTCTGGAAACAAACGGCGGGCGCGGCGCCACACCCGACGCCCGACGCCTCGTGTACTCCACCAGTCTTTTTAGCTCCGTCCCAAAAAGACTGGTTACAATTACGTGCAGCATACAGACACCGGGAGGGATCGTGGCAAAAAAGCCTCAGCACGCTCAGAACAGCCAACGCGGACAGCAGGGCAAACAGGGCCAGCAGCAAAAGCTCGGCGGCAAGGCGCAGGCCACGGTCGCCCGCGCCAAGCATTCCCAAGCGACGCCCACCCGCCCCTGGCGCCCGGGCCGCGATAAGTTCCTCCCCGTCAGCCGCGCCGACATGGATGCGCGTGGCTGGGACCAGTGCGACTTCGTCTATATCTGCGGCGATGCCTACGTGGACCATCCGAGCTTTGGCATGGCCATCATCAGCCGCGTGCTCGACGCGCACGGTTACAAGGTGGGTATCATCTGCCAGCCCGACTGGACCGACCCCGCCAGCATCACCGTGCTCGGCGAGCCGCGCCTGGGCTTTCTCGTCAGCGCCGGCAACATGGACTCCATGGTCAACCACTATTCGGTGACCAAGCACCGCCGCCATACCGACGCCTATACCCCCGGTGGCGAGGAGGGGCACCGCCCCAATCGTGCCGTCACGGTCTACGGCAACCTCATCCGCCAGACGTTCAAGGACGCTCCCATCATCATCGGCGGCATCGAGGCAAGCCTGCGCCGCCTGGCCCACTACGACTACTGGCAGGACAAGCTCAAGCGCTCGGTACTGCTCGACTCGGGCGCCGACATCCTCATCTACGGCATGGGCGAGCATGCGATCGTCGAGATCGCCGACGCGCTCGATGCCGGACTGCCTGTCGATCAGATCACCTACATCAACGGTACCGTCTACCGCACGGGTTCGCTCGACGAGGTCTACGACTACGACCTGCTGCCCAGCTGGGACGACCTTACCGCCGACAAGCTCAACTACGCGCGCAGCTTTAATGTGCAGCAGCAGAACATGGACCCCATCACCGGGCATCGTCTGGTAGAGCCCTACCCCAACAGCGTCTATGTGGTGCAGAACCCGCCATCGGCAACACTCACCACAGACGAGATGGACGAGGTTGCCGAACTCCCCTACGCACGCGATTGGCATCCCGACTACGACGCAACGGGCGGCGTGCCGGCCTTTGCCGAAATCAAATTTTCCATTAGCTCCAACCGCGGCTGTTTTGGCGAGTGCTCGTTTTGCGCCCTCACCTTCCACCAGGGCCGCGTACTGCAGATGCGCAGCCACGACTCGATCATGCGCGAGGCCGAGCTGCTCACGCACGATCCCGAGTTTAAGGGCTACATCAACGACGTGGGTGGACCGACGGCCAACTTTAGCCGTCCGGCCTGCGACAAGCAGCTCAAGCACGGCGTGTGCAAGAACAAGCGCTGTCTGTGGCCGAGTGTGTGCAAGAACATGGTGGTCGACGAGAGCGGCTACACGCAGCTGCTGCGCGATCTGCGCCAGCTGCCGGGCGTCAAGAAGGTCTTCGTCCGCAGCGGCATACGCTTTGACTACACCATGGCCGACGCCTCGGACGAGTTTTTGCGCGAGCTGCTGGAGCATCACGTCTCGGGCCAGCTGCGCGTAGCACCCGAGCACGTGAGCGACGCGGTGCTGTCCGTGATGGGCAAACCGAGCCGCGCCGTCTACGACGCGTTCTGCCGTAAATTTGAACGCTTGAACCGCGAATACGGACTCAAGCAGTACGTAGTGCCATACCTAATCTCGAGCCACCCCGGTTCAACGATGAAGGAAGCTGTGGACCTGGCCGAGGCCGTACGCGACATGGGCTACATGCCCGAACAGGTGCAGGACTTCTACCCCACACCGTCCACCATGTCGACCTGCATGTACTACACCGGCGTGGACCCACGCACCATGGAGCCGATCTATGTGGCGCGCGACCCGCACGAAAAGGCCATGCAGCGTGCGCTCATCCAGTATCGCAAACCCGAGAACTACAAGCTGGTACGCGAGGCGCTGGAAAAAGCCGGACGTCGTGACCTGATCGGCTACACCAAACACTGTCTAATCCGCCCCGTGCCGCCGCGCCCGGGCGAGACGTCTGCTGGCGGTGGGCATGGCACCGGCAAGAAGGGCGGCAAGGCCCACGGCGGTGCTGGCGGCAAGGGACCCAAAGGCAGCAAGGGGCACGGCGGCATGTCGCGTGCACAGAACACTGCCGGGCGTAATCGCGCGGCCCAGGGGCGTCAGGGCGCCAACGGAGGCGGGCGTCGCAACTAGGGCAGCGGTGCGCTCGCTGCGTCCATCCCACACGCGTGGCGCAGCGAGCGCATTGCCTCAACGAGGATGACGCCGGCGATAGCGACCGTGATTATCACGTCGAACGGTGTGTTCACAAACCAGAGCAACGTCATGAAATACGACCCGGCATTAAAGGCAAAGTGCAGCAGGATCGTGTAGCGGAGCTTTCCGGTCGTCACGAGCACCCAACCAAAGATGAGGCCGGCGGCACCCGCGTAGCAACCCTGTACCCAATTCATGTGCATAAAACCGAAGATCGCCGCCTGCAGCACAATCGCCGCGGCGATACCCCACGTGCTTGGGGCCGCCCAGGGCACCATGGCGCCACTCTGCGCGCTCACACGACGCCGGCACTTCCAAAGTGGGCGGCACTGCGGATTAAACGCTCGGAGCGAAAACTCAAAAATAATGCCGCGCACCAGCAGCTCTTCACAAAATGGGGCGCCGAGCACCGTGGTCAGGACGGCAAGAAGGTTGGTATCGCCCAAGCCTGTTTCCTCGACGAGCTCGCTATAGTCCGCCGCAACCTCGGGCAGCAGCGACAGCACGCCGTCGCATAGGTAGCTAATGACCACCTGCATGGATAGGCCGATCACGACAACGTATGCGATGCGCTTCCATGCAGCATTTGCTCCCCCGCCGAGCGGGCGTTCACCTTGCCGGCGCGCCATGAAGGAGCGGGGCCACAGATAGCGCCACCACAGCAGCGCCATCAAAAACGACGCCGTCTGAGCGGCGGCCTGAAACCATTGAATATCGAGATTGTCGATCGGGAAACCCGTCAGTGCCGACACGATGTCCAGCGCGGAGAACAAAACAATGCTCAGGGCAATATCGGCAGCGACGACACCAAAACAGGCAAGCGCCCAAACCAGCGCATTGAGCATGCCAACCTCCTCAAAACCCGGCAGTTTGGGACAGTCATTGTTGATGAGAATCGGGCGCAGTGCCAAAAGCCCCGCTAGGCGAGATGTCGAACGGAAAGGTGCCACAGCGATTGAATGCGGCGATAAACATGCGGATGGCGTTGGACGGCGTGGTTCCCACGAGCTGGGTTGCCGCCGCGAAGGCTGCCTTCTCCTCGGGCAAGACCTTCGCGACAACCGGGGTCATGTGTTCTGCCATGGCGCTTCCTTTTTGAAACGACGGTAGTGCGGATAGATGCGGGCCACGCGGCTGGGCGACGGGCTGTGAAGGCAACCCGATTGGCCCGCATCCGGAGTTTGTTTCTGCGGCGTTGGTATTACTTGGTATTCCTAAGTATTACCCCGCAGATAGAATACCACACCCGACTCCATGGGGGGCGGAGGAAAACGAATCATTTTGTTGCTGAGTAAGTATTTAGAGCGTGATGATATCCGAGATATTGAGGGCCTGAGCGTCAGCGGCATCGTGCGTGGCAAGCAGCAGCATGCGGCCGTCGAGCAAGTCGAGCACGACCTCGGCGCATGCGTCGCGCGCAGCGATGTCTAGACCGGTAAAGGGCTCGTCCAGAATCACCGCGCCGCCCGGACACAGCAGGGCTCGGGCAATCTCGACACGACGGCGCTGCCCGCCCGAGAGTTCGGCCACGCGGGTATGCACATCGATCCCCGGTACCAGCAGGCGCAACAGGGCTGCGGCACTCGAGGCGTCCACGCGCGCATCGGCGCACACCAGCACGTTATCCAGCGCCGAGGCAGGCTCGACCAAGCGTGCATCCTGAAACACCATCGAGCACGGTGCGCACTCCCCCGCCGCCAGCGCGAGCAACGTCGACTTGCCCACACCCGAGGCGCCCATCACACAGACACGCCCACCCGCGGGCACGTTGA
>URQD01000008.1:0-50035 GCA_900549905.1 uncultured Collinsella sp.
CTCGGGCTCAGGCGCAGGCTCGGGCTCGGGCTCGGGCGCAGGCGCCGGCGCCGCAGCGGAATCGGATACGGGCGCTGCGTCGGCGCTAAAACCAGCCGGAGCAGACTTCTTCTCAAACGGCAGCACAAAGGTCAGGACGTCATCCTTATCCTCATCAGCCCATTCAGCTGCATAGCGCGCTACCCAGTAGCCAACGGCACGATGCTTGAGCATCTTGCCAAAGACCGTGAGGAATACCGTGACAAACGCCGTCAGCACCAAGAACAATACGAGCGTGATGCCACCGCCGGTAACAAGCGCCTCAATAGCCGAAGGACGGTAGTAGTAGCTATACATACCGACAGAGGCAATGGCGCCGAAGACGAGCGTCAGGATCCATGTGACAACGTTGGCGACCAGACCCGTCAAAAACTCGGGAAAGAACGAAGCGCAGAACAGCTTGGTCTTGTTGTGCTTAAACGCCGCCCAGACCTTGTCGAGCGAAAACGCGCTCTCGACACGACCGGTCACCGCAAAGTGCATCACGGCAATGTCGGCGAACATCTTAAAGAAGACCCCCAAGACCGCCGTGGCAATCATAGCCAGGACAAGCAGGCCAAGCGAGCCAAACAGCGCTGCCTCGAGTGCATAGGAGCCGTAATACGAATACGAGCCCGCGGCGCCAATTACCACGCTCTCCACCAGCGAAAGCACTACACCGATAACGGGAATGGCAGCGATAACCTCGAGCACGACCGAGATAACGCTCGAAAAGACTCCGAGGCCAAACGACGTGGAACGCATGAGTGGACGATCCATACCGCCATCAACCTTGAGCGACAGATCGCGACCCCACTCAATACCAAAGCCGGAACCACACACGCTCGCAATGCAAGCTGCCAAAAAGCCGATGGCAGCTGCAATGCCGCCAATAACGGGAATGAACAGCAC
The DNA here is from genome assembly GCA_900549905.1 of uncultured Collinsella sp. Taxonomy (GTDB): domain Bacteria; phylum Actinomycetota; class Coriobacteriia; order Coriobacteriales; family Coriobacteriaceae; genus Collinsella. The sequence continues at coordinate 931 of URQD01000008.1, forward strand.
GAGCACCGACACGACGCAGATAAGCGCCGGCAAAAAGGCGATCTGGCACACGCGCTGCAGTACGCCCGGCGTCTTGGTCATATCCTCGAACGCCTGAGCCGTGCAGCCCTTGGGCACGTTCATGACAGGCTGAGGCTCAAACTGCTGAGGCTGCCCCTGAGGATTGGAGGCTGCGGAACCGGCATTGGGGGCACCACACGCACCACAGAACTTATCGTTGTCGCCCATGGGGGCACCACACTGCGAACAGAACATCGAGATCATCCCTTCGTATCTTGAGCGAATCATCTGGATCGCAAACGATGTCTTTGGCATCATTATCACCCAATGTGGGGACAAATACTCCAACATGACGCATTTGCAATGCGCAGGGCGCTATTCGATTGTTTGATGAGCTCGACCGCGTTAGTTCGTTCCGCGAAAACCCTTGCCGACGATCTCGGAGCTGTCGACGATCGTGATAAAGGCACCCGGATCGACTTCGCGCGCATAGCGGCGCAGTTGCACGGCCTCGCGACGGCTTAGCACGCTCATGATCACCGTCACGCACTTGCCCGAGAAAGCACCGTAGCCGCGGCTGATAGTCGCCGTACGGTTGAGATGCTTGACGATAAACTCCTCGACCTTAAGGGGCTCGGAGCAAATGACCGTGCAGACTTTACGCAGGTGGATGCTCTCGATGGCTTTGTCGACCACAAGCGTCTTGGCAAACAGGCCGAGCACGCAATACAGACCGACGCGCGGGCCGTACAAGAAGGCCGCGATGGTCACGATGCCGATATCGACCAGCAGCAGCGCACGGCCGATCTCAAGCGTCGTGCGGCGTTTGAGAATCATGGCGAGGATGTCCGTGCCGCCCGTCGAGGCACCAATATCAAAGACGATGGCGCTGCCGAGCGCCGGCAGAATCACGGCAAAGCACAGGTCGAGCCACATATCGCCCGTCATCGAGACATCGGTCGGAATAAAGAGCTCAAACAGCGAAACATAGGCGGACAGCGCAAACGAGGCAAAGACACTCCACAGGATTGCCTTGCGCTCCAAAAAGATAAAGCCCAGAACGACCAGGACCGCATTGATAATCCACATAAAGACGCCGACGGGCAGGGTCGGGAACAGCGTGGACAGAATGACCGACACGCCCGAGGTGCCGCCAAAAGCAAAGTGATTAGGGGTTTTAAACGCGACGATGGCAAAGGCCGTGAGGATCAGGCCCAAATTGAGCTCGGCAAAAAAGCGCGGAAAGCCCGGCTCCTGGCTGCGCTTGCGACCAGCGCGCTCGCCCCGCTCGATAACATCGCGATCGACCACGCGTTCCATCGGCACTACGGGAGGACGATGCACCTCCTCGGCAGCACGCGCCGCCGCCTCTGCCGCAGCGGCCTCAATTGCCCATGCCTTGCTTTCTGTTTCGTGCTCGTCGGCCATTACGGCAACCCCTCGTTAACAATTTGGAAACAATGCGCCCATTAGAGTAACGCGGAACGTGGGGATTGCAACCCTTAGTTAGACGAGCGGTATGACTATATCGGGAGCGTACAAAAACGGCCGGCCACGCTTTTGCTTGCGCGGTCGGCCGTTTAATGTTTTCGCAGATAAAACCTGCCAAAACAAACCTGTCCCTTTTTGGAAGGTTATTCGTGCTGGCTGGTGCGGTGCTCGTACTCCTCGGGGGTGATGACATCCTCGATGCGCAGGTTGACGCCCGCCACCTCAAGGCCAGTCATCGCGGCAAGGCGCTCGGTGACACGTGCCTTAACATCGTCGAAGATCGCGGGCGCATAGGCGCCGTACTCGATGATGACGGAGATGTTGACGACCACGCGATTATCGTCGGTGACCTCGACCGTCACGCCCTTGGTCAGATTCTCGGCACCAAACTGCTCCTGCACAAAGTGCATGAGGTTACCCTTCATGCCCAGAACGTGCGGAACCTCGCGGGTGGCCATGGCAACGATCTTCTCGATCACGCCGTTGGAATAGGTCAGCGAGTCCTCGGACTCATCTGCTTCCTCGTCGTCCTCATCCGTATCGGACTCGGCCTCGACGAGAGCCTCATCCTCGAGCGTCACATCCTCAGCTTCGGCGACGACCGCCTCGTTCTCCTCGAGCTCGGTATCGGCTACATCGACCTTCGTATTAAAAGCCATGGTTCCTCCTTATGCCTGCCGCGGATGCGACAGTCGAATACATATTAGCGGCCGCTAAACAGACGGCCGAAGAAGTTGACGATCCCGTTCTCGCCGTCGCGAATTTGGCCGATCACAGCGCCGATCAGCACGAAGAATGCAATGACGAGCGTGTCCCACAGGCCCAACGTGAGCACCAACACGGCGAGGATAAAGCCGGCGACGGCGCCGAGCGTGGTGTTGGGATGACGCACAGCATAGCTCCAGACGGCAGCGCCCGTACCCTTGATGAGACCCATAGCCTCGTCAAAATCCGCGGCTGCCGCGTCTTGTAACTCGGTTGCCTCTGCTTTGGAATCAACAGGTTCGCTCGCCGACGTGGCGCTCTGGTCAATCGTCAGGCGCGGCGTACGAGCGGTCTTATCTTGATTGGTATCACTCACCGGAAACCTCCACGGTCTGGACGGTAGTCTTGGACGGCAAAAAACGGACGCGCGCGGTCGTACCCGGCGCGCCGAGCATGGTATCGCAGGCTTCTTCGATGCGCTGCTGCATCGCGGTAGCCAGAGATGCCACGTCCTTATCGTCAAGCGCGATAGCCTCGACCTTAAAACGGACGTGCGAATCGTCGGGGCCTTGGACGCGAGCCTCGACATGCTCGACCATCACGCGGTCGTCGCGCTCGGCAGCAACCCTGGCGCACGAAGAAAGCGCCGCAAGGGTAACCTCGATATTGCGCTCCCCCGCCGGATGCACGCAGGACGGTTCGCGACGGGCGAACATCAGGCGGAAAAAGCTCAGCAGTACGCCGATCGCCACGACGCCGGCGCACGCCGTCACGACGATGCGCGGCATGGGGTCGCGCATCAGCAGCATAAAGCGATACGTATACGGCCCCCAAAACTGGCAGACAAGCGTACCCAGTGCCACGATGGTGGCGGCAAGATACACGATCGCTAGGGCTCGTTTGAGTACGCGCACGCGGCGCTCCCTTCAAATCTCGGCTCTCGAAATGCAGAACGGTTCGCATCATTATAAAAGAGCCGGGTCCGGTGCTCTACGCACGCGGATCCGGCTCATCTATTCCACGAGGCTTGCATGCTCGCTTCATTATGCCCAGATATGCACGGCTCAATCCGTGCTGGCGCTACTCCTCCTCGAGGGCAGCGATGACCTCGTCGGTCATGTCCATGGTGCTGTAGACGTCCTGGACGTCGTCGAGCTCCTCAAGACGGTCGATGAGGCGCTGGACCTTCTTGGCGTCGGTACCAGAGACCTCGGTCGGGGTGGTCGGGACCATGGTGGTCTCGGAACCCTTGACCTGGACGCCCTGCTCCTCGAGCGCCTTGGAGACAGCCATGACGTCGTTGGCAGCAGTCCAGACGATCCACTCCTCGCCGGCATCCTCGTAGTCCTCGCCACCGGCCTCGGCGATGGCCATCATGAACTCATCCTCGTCACCGGCAGCACCGTTGGCGATCATGGTCTCCTTCTTGGCGTTCTCGTCCAGGATCTCCTTGGCGACGACGATCTGGCCCTTGCGCTCAAATTGGAAGGCGACGGAGCCGGAGGTGCCCAGGTTGCCACCAGCGTGGGAGAAGGCGGAACGGACATCAGCGGCGGTACGGTTGCGGTTGTCGGTCAGGCAGTCGACGTAGACGGCAACACCGGCGGGACCGTAGCCCTCGTACACGATGTTCTCGTAGACGGCGGCGTCAGCACCCGAACCAAAAGCCTTGTCGATAGCGGACTTGATCTTGTCCTTAGGCATGGACTGAGCCTTGGCCTTGGCAACGGCAGCGGCGAGGCTGGCGTTGTTCTCGGGCAGCGGGTCGCCGCCGAGACGGGCAGCAACGGTGATGTTGCGGCTCAGCTTGGAGAAGAGGGCGGAACGCTTGGCGTCCTGCGCGCCCTTACGATGCTTGGTTGTGGCCCACTTAGAGTGTCCGGACATACGTGTCTCCTATCGGTTTCGACCTAAAGCCCAGCGCAGATGCTCGGGCAATATAAACAAACGTCGTTATGATATACCTACTGGCCTGCGAGATAAACCCCAAAATGAAGGCGTCGTGATGATACAGCCCCTTGGTGCAAGGGGCTGGTGCAAAGTTACCTGACCCCAATGCACCAAGTTAGGACCAGAGGAAGTCGCTGCGGGTGATGGTGGCACCGATGGCGAAGGGCATGCAGGCGATGGCCGGATACAGGTAGCGCATGTAGGTCGAGCCGTTGCACGGGCCAATCAGGCACACGGCGAGCACGCCCAACAGCGGCACCCAGATTGCCAGCGCACGCCATGAATGACGACGCAGCAGGTAGACCACCACAGCGATCATGATCCACACATAGGTGGCCGAGCTCATGGTGAGCGAAATAAACGGGATGCGCTGCACCGCCACACGGTACAGATTGATCAGGTGGTCGCACCAGCGCACCACGTTGCTGTCAACCGGATGGAAGTCAAAGTACTTGAGGTTGTCGGGACGCGCCATGATCTCGGCACTACGCGCCGTGCTGTAGACCCAGGCATCGCGCGCGCTCGGATAAAAATAGCCGTAATAGTTATTGATGAGCGCCGAGATATAGCACTCGGGATCCTTTTTGAACATCTGCGCCCAGACCTCAAAATAGGCCTTGATGTCCTCCTGCGAGGCGTACTCGTTAAAGCAGTTCTTGACGGCATCGGACTTGTCGGGGTTGTAGCGGCGGCCCAGGTTCTCGTACTTGAGCACGCGATCGATCACGACGCGCTCCTCGTCGGTCACCAAACCGTCGCAGGGTGCCTCCACGATAGTGCCGTCCTCCTTAACCGTAGGGTTGACGCCCGAGTTGAGGCCGTCGTGCTTTTGGACGAAACGAGCCGTCTGTTGGAACGGAATCGAGAGGATTTCGCGCTTGGAACCAGGCGTGATATCGTGCTCCGGCATAAAGACCTTGGTGAAGTACATATTAGAGGCAAGGCAGAGCGCGAGTACCGCGAGGACGCCAACCCAGCGGAAGCGCGGTGTGGCGCATGAGACCGCGGTGCCCGTCTGCTTAGCCGCACGACGAGCGACATGTACATCCCATGCGCAAAACGCCGCCGCGATTACGCATGCCGCCAGGGGAAACACCAGGCCTCCATTGCGCAAAAACGTGGAACCCATGGCAGCCAGCGCAAGCAACAGCCAGTCGTGGCGCGCAAAGAGCACGGGGGCTTTCTCGCCCGCTCGCTCGACATTGGCATCACGACGGGGCAAGCCGCAGGCCACGAGCTTGACGGTCTGTACCAGCAGCACCAAAAACGCGTCGGCAAACAGCACGTCTTTGGTAAGCAGGGCCGCGTAGTTGGAGAACATGGGCATAAACACAAAGAACAGCAAGATCACGCCGCGGACCGGCAGACTCACGCCCAGTTTGCGCAGCGACGAAATGGAATAGGCCATGCAGGCAGCCGTGATGACAAATTGAGCGCAGGTATAGATGATGAGGCCCGCGTTAGCGCTGTTGAACAGCGAAAGCCCCAGCTGAACGCACGAGCCGATAATGGCCGTGTGCACCACGGGGTGATGTCCGTTGAGCAGCACGTTGGGGTTGAGTAGGCGCAGGTAATCGCTCGTGCCGTTGGGATAGTTGAACCACTGGCGAATCTGCGCGCCGGTGTCCCCCATAAAAAGGCCGGGCAGCGAAGCGATGAGCGTGGGCGCCCAGGCGACCATAAGCACCAGGAAGGGCCCGGCAAAGGGATGGACCGAGAGCACGGCGTGAGCCACACGCCATACGCGGCCAAAGTGCGCCTCCGAAAACGGAATGCGCCGAGAGCTCAGCCAATCTAGACACTCAAAGGCAAGGTAGAAGGCAACGATCGCCAGGAGCATCCAGCCCGCGCCGCCAATCCAGGCGCAGATGATGCGAGCTTTGTCGCCAAGGACAATCTCGGCCGAGTCGGTGAGATCGTAGCTGCGACCGAACACCATGCAGATGGCGAAGAACAGCGACGCCAGAATGATCGATGGACGCCAGGTGTCGCCACGGCCAAAGAACACGTAGCGAAACGGCAAGGTGAGCAGGCAGGCAAGCGCAAGCAGCATGACCGCGTCGGTATGGCCGGCAAACGAGAGGAGTACCTCGTAGCACACGTACAGCATGCCCGAGGCTTTGGGGTCAATCGCCAAGACTGCGTTGCTCGACACCGGGGCGGGATCGATGGAAAACGCCGTGGTCGCCAACAGCGCGAGCAAAAATGCGATGAGCGTCTGCTTGGCGGGGTAGCGCTTAAACCAGACGATGCGGGCGGCGTCGCGCGCAGCCGTTGTGGAGAGGTCGGAATCCTTCACAGTCCAAAAAGCCTTTCTAGAAACCTGCCAAAAAGGGACAGGTTTATTTTGGCAGGTTTTATCTGGGGAAACGTTACGGTTCTGTCATCGTTGCCCAGCGAACCACCACAAAGGTGCCTGTCCCCTTTGTGGTGGTTAGGCGTCCAGGTAGACGCGCTGGGGCTGGTTGCGGCGACGAGCAAAGATGATGAGCGCCAGGCCCGCGATTACGAGCGGCAGGCTCAGCAGCTGACCCATGGTGATGACGCCACCAAGCAGATAACCCAGCTGGGCATCGGGCACGCGCACGAACTCGACGAGGAAGCGGACGATGCCGTAACCCATCACAAACACGCCCATAAACGTGCCCTGGGGCAGCAGCGGCTTTTTGCGGCTGAGCACCTGCAGGATGCAGAAGAGCACAATGCCCTCAAGAAATGCCTCGTAGAGTTGGGAGGGGTGACGCGGCATATCGCCCGCAGTCCCGCCAAAGACCACACCCCAGGGCAGATCGGTCGGCTTGCCCCACAGCTCACCGTTGACAAAGTTGGCACAACGGCCCAGACACAAGGCCAGCGGCGCGCCGATGACGGCAAGGTCTGCCAGAGTCCATGCGTCGAGCTTATACATGCGGCACACGATGATGCCGCCGATAATGCCGCCCACCAGGCCGCCATGGAAACTCATGCCGCCTTCGTTGGTGGCAAAGATCTCGAGCGGATGCGCCCAGTAGTAGCCATCACCGTAAAAGACGACGTAGAACAGGCGCGCACCGATAATGAGGCCAAAGACCACACCGACCACGACACTCGTCAGGTCGTCAATCGTGATGTTAAAGCCCCAGCGACGCTGCGTGCGGTACATGACGACCGCCGTGAGCAGGGCGCCGACCACATAGGCCAGACCATACCAGTAAATCGTGATGGGCCCCGCCGAAATCGCGACGGGATCAAGCATATGGTAGAGGTCGTTGAGCATGTCGACCCTCCTACTCCCTACATACAAATGCGGCCGCGGGCCTTGCGCTCGCAGCCGCATATTTGGGCGTAACGTCTATGCGGAGTATGCCATCCGCAGCTTTCGCATCTTAGAACGGCGCGTACTCGTCGTACAGGTCGTCGGTCTCGCCGGAGGCATTGACCTGCTCGACACGGGTAACGCCGGGCACATGCTCCTTGAGGATGCGCTCGATACCCATGGACAGGGTCAGTGCGCTCATAGGGCAGCCGGCGCAGGCACCCTGAAGCTCAAGCTGGACGACGCCCTCGTCGTCGACGCCCACATACTCCATATCGCCGCCGTCGGCCTGCAGGTTGGGGCGAATCTCTTCAAGAACCTTCTTAAGCAGCTCTTCGTTAACAGCCACAGGGGCTCCTTTCTCACAATTACGCGGGCACGCCCGCGGACAGGGGCTATGTTACTACAGCCGTGTACCCGCTCACGAGCCATCCATGCGCGCGGACACGACTTTCACGAGCAGTCAATTTGGGACGGGGCTCTTTTGGCTGCCTTTTGTTGCCAGCTGGCGTTGCCACGCGCTACTGCTGAGCCTGTCCCTCGGTGCCGATGTGAACATCGACGATAACCTGGCGGTAGCTGATGCCACAGGAGTCGAGGATGCGGCGGCTGATGCGTCCATCATCGGTGTCGGCGTACTTGTTGTCCAGGTAGACAACCTCGCCCACGCCCACCTGCGCCAAAATCTTGGCGCAGTCGTGGCACGGGAACAGCGTGACGTAGACCGTGGAACCCTCGAGGTCCTTGAGCGAGCCGCGGTAGTTGAGCACGGCGTTGGCCTCGGCGTGGACCACGTAGTTGTGCTTGTCCTGCAGCGGGTCGTCGCTCGTACCCCACGGGAAAAAGTCGTCGTTGAGCGCCGAGGGCGTACCGTTGTAGCCCACCGAAAGGATGCGGTGGTTGGTGCTGGCGATGCACGCGCCCACCTGCGTGTTGGGGTCCTTGCTGCGGCGCTGCGCGGCGATGGCCACGCTCATAAAGAACTCGTCCCAGCTAATGACGTCCAGGCGCTTGCCTGACGAAGTTTGATGAAGATCGTCCGACATGGCAGACACCTCCGTAATCGCAATAGTTTGACCCATTGTAGCAGGTGAAAGGTGGGGCGTTTGTCCCACCGACGCCCTCACTTTTACACGCGGCGGGGCTTTTGGTTGATGCGGTAGAGCTCGGCGAGTCCTCGCAACGTCAGCGCGTCGTCGACCGTCAGACTGTGGCCGACCAACGCCGCGAACGCCTCGGCATCGTCGCCGGTGATGACAATGGGCACGCTGCCCTCCCCCGCCGCCTTGGTCGAGCGCATCTCGGCTAGCACCATGTCGAGCATGCCGTCGATGCGGGCCACCTCGCCCAAGACCACACCCGAGCGCATGGCCTCGCGCGTGTTGCGACCGATCACATGCGTTGGCGCCGAAGGCTCGACCTGCGGCAGACGCGCTGCAGCGGCCGAGAGTGAGCGGGCGCCGAGTGCCAGGCCCGGTGCGATGACGCCGCCGACAAAGGTTCCGCGCGCATCGATGACCTCGATATTGGTCGTGGTGCCCAGGTCGATCACGATGCACGGAGAGCCGTAGACGACTCGGGCCGCCACGGCGTCGGCGATGCGGTCGGGACCGATCTCGGCCGGGTCATCGTAGTGCACAGGCATGCCGGTCTTGAGACCCGGTCCCACCGTGAGCACACGCCCCGTGCAGGTGCGGGAAAGCGCCGCCTTCCACGGGCGCTCGAGCGCCGGCACCACGCAGCTCAGCACAGCCGCGGCGGGAACGAGCGCGCCCGGCATGCCCGCATCGGCTGACAGCGCGCCCATGACCTGCGTGAGCCTCATGCGCGCCTCGTCGGCTGTGATGCTCGACGGCGTCGTGATCTCGCACGTCGCAAGCGGGCATTCCTGTGCCGCGGCCGAATCCTCGGCAAACAGGCCAAAGCGAATGAACGTGTTGCCCACGTCGACCGTCAATATATATGCGCACCCATTAAGCATCGTCGGCGCTCCTTTCGTCTGCCCAGCAGTATATCGCCTACCTAAACCAGTCATCCCAAAATGACTAACTTGCGGCTATACTGGTGCGCGGTCGTTTGCGAGCTCACGCGGCGGCCCTTGGTAACCCGACTTCCCGCGCCGTATCCGTAGCGGCGCTCCCGGGGGAAGCGGATATACGCAAAGGAGTTCTATATGAGCAATCCCTCGAACCGTGCTTCGATGCGCGGGACACTCACGCTGCGCGGCGTCGTCATCGGCGTCCTTGGCTGCGTGATCATCACGGCAAGCTCGGCCTACACCGCCCTCAAGATGGGCGCTCTCCCCTGGCCGATCGTCTTCGCTGCCGTCATCTCGCTGTTCTTCCTTAAGCTCATGGGCAATGCCAGCCTCAACGAGGCAAACGTCACCCACACCATCATGTCCGCAGGCGCCATGGTCGCCGGCGGCCTGGCGTTTACCATCCCGGGCGCCTGGATGCTGGGCTATGCCGACCAGATCAGCTGGCTCGACATGTTTATCGTGGCACTCGCCGGCACCATCCTGGGCCTGCTGGCCACGGCACTCATTCACCGTCACTTTATCGTGGATGCCGCGCTTGAGTTCCCCACCGGCAACGCCGCAGCTCAGACCCTGCGCGCGACCGAGGCCGGCGGCAAGACCGGCAAGCAGCTCTTTGGCTCCATGGCCATCGCAGGCATCTACAGCGTGCTTCGCGACGCCCTGGGCGTGGTGCCCAGCATGCTATGCACGCTCAACATCCCCGGCGTGACCTTTGGCATCTACAACTCGCCCATGCTGCTCTCCGTCGGCTTCCTCGTGGGCTTCGCCCCGGTCGCCTTCTGGTTTGCCGGCGCCCTGCTGGGCAACTTTGGCATCATCGTGGGTGGCACCGCTGCCGGTCTGTTCGACGTTGTGACTGCGCAGGGCATCATCAAGTCCCTGGGCATGGGCCTCATGATGGGCTTTGGCGTCGCCGTCGTCCTCAAGGACATCCTGCCGCAGGTCGCCGGTATCGTCCGCGGTCTTGCCGCCGACAGCTCCACCGACACCGACGAGCAGTCGCTCATCTCGGGCTCCCTTAAGCTCGACGCCGGCATCATCGGCCTGGGTGCTGCCGCCATCGCCGTGATCGTAGCCATCGCGCTCGACCTTGGCCCCGTTCCGGCCGTCATCGTGACGCTGTTCACCTTTGTCACCACCATCATGAGCGCACAGAGCTGCGGCCAGACGGGCATCGACCCCATGGAGATCTTTGGCCTCATCGTTATGCTCATCGTGGCTGCCTTCGCGCAGCTCGCGCAGGTCAAGCTGTTCTTTATCGCCGGCATCGTGGCCGTGGCATGCGGCCTTGCAGGCGACGTCATGAACGACTTTAAGGCCGGCGCCGTGCTGGGTACCAACCCGCGTGCGCAGTGGATCGGCCAAGCCATTGGCGGCATCGTGGGCGCCCTGGTCGCCGCAGCCGTCATGGTCGCGCTCGTCACCGCCTATGGCCCGGACGCCTTTGGCCCCGACAAGAGCTTTGTTGCCGCGCAAGCAAGCGTCGTCGCCACCATGGTCTCGGGCATCCCGAGCGTGCCGTGGTTCGTTGGCGGCTTTATCGCCGGCATCGTCATGTACTGGCTCGGCATTCCAGCCATGATGATCGGCCTGGGCGTGTACCTGCCGTTCTACATGTCACTCACGGCATTCCTGGGCTCCTGCGTCAAGCTCGCCTACGACAAATGGTCCGCCCACCACGACGCCACCGCTGGTCTTTCTGACGAGGAGAGGGCTGCCAAGGATGCCGCCTTCCAGGAGCAGGGCCTGGTCGTCGCCAGCGGCCTGCTCGGCGGCGAGTCCATCGTCGGCGTTATCCTGGCGTTTGTCTCTGTTGGTCTGAGCCTGCTGGGGTAGGCCGAACAACAACGCACCAGCGCAGAGCGCGGGGTCGGAATCAAACCGGCCCCGTGCTTTTTTGTCTATTTGACTCTTATGATCCTCACGGCGTTTTAGCCATGTCGATTGTCCTGACTTCCAGGTCAACAAACCTTGTCTGACACCTCGCCTAACGCGGTGTAGAGTAAAGACGACAGACGCAAGAAGCGGCTCAGAAGCTAAACGAGGTAAGCATGGAACTCGACAAACAACAGATCAAGCGGCTGCGCGAGCGTCATCATCGTCGTCACGGTATACGCCCTGCACACAGCGAGGCCATGGAGAATGCCACCCGTTTCCTTAAGCAGGCGTTCAACATACGCGAGGGACGCGCGCCCTATCACGTGATTCGCAAGCGCTTTGTAAACGGGGCGCGCCTGACTGGCTCGCACTTATGCATCCTGATCATTGCCATGTTGATCGCGAGCATCGGCCTCGATATCGACTCGGATATCGCCATTGTAGGTGCCATGCTCATCTGCCCGCTCATGGGCTCGGTCCTTGCCATGGCATATGGCATCGCCACGCTCGACCGCGAGATTACCGTCGAGGCCATTGCCGGTCTCGCGTTGCAGATGGCCTTCTGCCTGATCACGTCCACGCTGTACTTTAAGCTCTCACCGCTCGGCACCACCACGGCCGCTATCATCGACAACTCGACACCCACCGTCTGGGATCTTGCCGTCGCGCTCGCGGGTGGCTTTGCCGGAGGCCTGGGCAACTCGCGCGACCAGGAGCCCGCGACGCTTATCGCGGGCGTGGCCGTGGCAACCGCGCTCATGCCGCCCCTGTGCGCGGCGGGTTACGGCATCGCCATCGCGAGCGGGTCGCTGTTTCTCTCGGCGCTCTACGAATTTGGCATCAACGTTGTCTTTATCGCGCTGGCGGCCGAAGCCGTATTGCTTCTTCTACGTGTACCGCTCAAGCGTGACCTCAACGGCGACGGCATTGTGACCGCCGAGGAAAACGCCGAGGTCGATGAGCTGTCACACAAGGTGCGCCGCCGCATCATCGTGGGCACGGTGATCTTTGCCATCCCCTGCATCGTTATGACCGCGGGGTCTATTGGCTCGGCGCAGGCCGGCGTGCAGGACGGCTATGGCGTCACCGAAACTACGCGCGAGCTTGCCGCGGTACTGCCGGGCTTTAAGGATTACACCGTCGCCGTCGAAACCTCGGCCACCGAAGGCGGGGAGGAGGGCCTCGTCGAGCGCGAGGTTGTCGCCCATGTGACGACAAGCGAGACACTTGGGGCGCACGACCGTCGTGTTGCCCGCAAGCTCATCGACCTCAATGTGCCCGAACTCGATCGCGTGGAGTTCGATGTGAAGTGATGCCGGCGCGGGATGAGCGCTCGCACGGACGCAAGTTATGACGAGGCGCAGACGCGATACGGACGCGAGCAAATAGCGTGGTGCAGTTCACACCCGCGCCCCGCTCGCCGTTTTATTGCCGTGAATCAACTGTCCGCATCGACATCGCCAGACTCCACCATAAACGCCGGATCGGTGCTCACCAGATAAAAACGGGTCACCTTGGTATCTCTAAATAGGTAGAGCAAGCCCTGATCGCGTCGGCGCGAAATATGCGCCACGTGGACCGTACCGAATATTTCGCCGTTTTCATTCTTTAATATCAGAATGTTGGGGTCATCCGTACGCTTAAACTGCCCGTCTGTGCAGATTCCGTCTTGGTCAACCAGCTGCCATCGACAGTTGTCCTCCTCAAGAAAAGCCAGGGTTTCCCGACTCGTTTTGTCATCCCGATAGTAGCCATCAATGGCGAAGCCTTCGGAAGCACATTCCTGCATATAGGATGTTTCTCGACTTATAGCGAACTGCCCCATAGCGCCCAGGAGCACAGCTAGGCAAACCACTGCAAGGGTTATCGAGATAGTACGGCGGCCCATATTAACCAGCCCGATACTTGTTTAACGGAGCGTGAAACATACTTGGCACCTCCGATATCAGAGCAAACGTCACCCGCAGCCCGGCGGCAGTCATATGTTTCCAACATCAAACCATATGGCAACCACTCGCGAGAGGAGTATCGGCGAACGGTGTATTTTTGCGCTCCATTGGTCAAACGTCAACGCGCGCTACAGCTCTTGCCCGATCAATTCAGATTTTGTCGCATACTACCGTAGATCCCCAACGCTTCCACCCCCAAGAGATCATTTTTAGTACGTAAAGAAGCCCTCGCCCGAGCTTTCGCCCAGCTTGCCTTCGTCGAGCATTTTCTTGAGGACGGACGCCATAGCCTTAAAGTTGTAGGGCATCATCATTTTTTTGAGCAGCGGGCTCACCAAGCCCGGCACCTTCTGATACTGCATGACGATGTTGTAGGCCGTCTGGATACCCACCGTGTCGAATACGCGAAACGGACCCTTGGGGGCACCGGTGCCACGCGTCCACGCGAGGTCGATGCTCTTGGGATCGCTCACGCCCGAGACGTACAGGTCAAGGCCCGAAAGCAGCCACGGCACCAGCATGGAATTGAGCAGATAGCCGTTCTTTTCCTTGTTGACGGGCAGGGCAAGCATGCGGATGTCGTTGGCAAAGTCGACAAGCTCATCGAAATAGCGCTTGTCGGTCTGGTCCTGAGCCATGACCTCGGTCATGTTGTTCTTCCAGATGGAATTGGCAAAGTGCAGCGACAGGTACTTCTCGGGGCGGCCGGTGTACTTGGCAAAGGTACTCGGCAGCAGCGTGGAGGAGTTGGTCACGACGACGGTCTTTTGCGGCAGAACCGGGGCGAGCTTCTTGTAGAAGTCAATCTTTGCCTGGGTGTCCTCGGCCATAGATTCGATGACCAGGTCGGCGTCGGCCACGGCCTTGGCAAGATCGAGCTCCAGCTTGAGCGTGGAGTAGGCGCGCTCAACGGCAGCGAGCGCCGCCTCCTTGTCGAAGGGCTTGCCGCTATCGGCGATACCGGCACACCACTCGCCCGTGCCGTCCGCCATGCCCTCGATAGCAGCGATGTACTCCTTGCGCACGTGATCGATCTTGGGCTGGGTGCGGCCGATGCTACCCTCGCTGCGCAGCCAAATCGTTACATCAAAGCCGCAGTAGGCAGCCTGAAAGGCAATCTGGCTTCCCAACACGCCGCCACCGGCAACACAAACGGTCTTGTAGCTCATGGAACGGTCCTCTCTTGCGTAATTCCATAGATGTGTATTTATTCAACCGTAAGAGGACTGCACGCCGGGCATAGGTTCTATAAACGGACAGTAATTTGCGGCGAGCGGCAACACCTGTTCATTATCTCAGGGTTCCGAGGGCAGTTTTTGGTGCCACCGAGACGTCGTTTTCGGAAGTATGCGGCAAATTCCGGAACTCTTGAGCACATCCTGGTTTTTCGCCAATAAAACCGCAGGTACAGAGCTTGGACATATCCGGTGTGCTCGGCCTATTCAGATTTTGCCGCATACTTCCGAAATCTAAGTTCGCAAAGGGTGATAGTTGGGGCGTTTACGCAACATATGTCCAGCAAAAACGGGTGGTAGCCGGCACGGCTGCCACCCGTTTGTCTCATATCTAGCCCAAAGCAGGCCAGTTATTTCTTAATGCCGCGTCCCAGGCGCTCGGCGACCGACGCCACGGCCTCCTCGCTGGCCGGCCCGCAGCTCACGCAGCCGTCGTGGGCGCGCATCTGGCCGGTGACCTCGTCCATCGCGAGCGGCGCCACCTTCTCGAGCTTAAAGCCCTTGCCGGCGCGCATGTTCTCCTTGGCCACACTGATCATGAGCTTAATGCGGTTGAGCTGGTTGACCTCGGACGCACCGGGGTCGTAGTCCACCGCGACAATGTTGCTCTCGGGATGCTGGCGGCGCAGCTCCTTGATCACGGCCTTGCCCACCACGTGGTTGGGCAGGCACGCGAAGGGCTGCGTGCAGATGATATTGGGCGCACCATGGTCGATCAGGTCGAGCATCTCAGCCGTGAGCAACCAGCCCTCGCCCATGTTGTTGCACACCGAAAGTACCGTACGGGCCTTGTCGGCCATGGTGCCGATGCGCTCGGGCGCCTCAAAGCGGCGGGACTTCTCGAGCAGCTCCTCCACCGGCGTGCGCATCCAGTCCACAAGCTTGATGAGCGCTTGCATGCCCGCGCGCGTAGTGGCAGAACTTCCCAACTCGTCCTTCTGCAGCTCGGCGTTGCTCATGGAGTACAGGAAGAAGTCGAGCAGGCCCGGTACCACGGCCTCGCAGCCCTCGCGCTCGATGACATCGACCACGTGGTTGTTGGCTGTGGGGTGGAACTTGACCAAGATCTCGCCGACCACGCCCACGCGCGGCTTGGTGCCCTCGCCCACGAGCGGCATGGTGTCGAACGCGCGGATGGCCTCGCGGCACAGCTTGGTGTAGTTGTGGCGGTTAAACTTGGGCGCCAGCTTGCGGGCACGCGCCATGTACTCCTCGTAGAGCGCGTTGGCGGCACCGGGCGTGGCCTCGTACGGGCGGCAGCGGTAGAGCATCTGCATCATCACGTCACCAAAGAGCACCGCGTAGACTGCCTGCTTAAGCAGCGCCGGCGTCAGCTTAAAGCCGGGGTTGTCCTCGCCCAGCGCCACGGCCGAAAGCGAGATCACGGGGATCTCGGGGTGGCCGCTCTCGCGCAGGGCCTTGCGGATGAGCGCGATGTAGTTGGTGGCACCGCCGCCGGTCTGGCTGATGACCACGGCGGTCTTGGACAGGTCGTACCGACCGCTCTCGATGGCCTCCATAATCTGGCCCGTCACCAGAATCGACGGGTAGCAAATGTCATTGTTCACATAGCGCAGGCCAGCCTCGACGGCATCGTGGTCGGTCGAGGGCAGCAGCTCCAAGTTGTAGCCGGCACCGCGGAACACCTCTTTGACCAGGTCAAAGTGGATCGGCGCCATCTGCGGGCACAGGATGGTATAGCCCTCGTCGCGCATCTGCTCGGTAAAGGGCACCTTGGGCCATGCGGTCGAGGCGCTCTCACGCTGTGCCTCGAACGTGTACTTGCGGCTCGCGAACGCGGGGGCATCCGTGGAGGGCGCCACCGGCGCAGCGTCGCCCTGCTCAAAGACCTTGCCCACAGCCGTGGCCTCGGCCAAGCGCTCGGCCTCCTGGTCCTTGAGTGCCGCCATGAGCGAGCGGATGCGAATGCGCGCGGCGCCCAGGTTGGACACCTCGTCGATCTTGAGCACGGTGTAGATCTTGCCACTGGCCTCCAGGATCTCCTGCACCTGATCGGTGGTCAGGGCATCGAGGCCGCAGCCGAAGGAATTGAGCTGGATCAGGTCCAGGTCGTTGCGCATCGTCACAAAACGGGCCACGGCGTACAGGCGACTGTGGTACATCCACTGGTCGACGACGCGAATCGGACGCTCAGGCTTTACCAGATGCGCGAGCGAATCCTCGGTAAAGACCGCAAAGCCAAAGCTCGAGATAAGCTCGGGCAGGGCATGGTTGATCTCGGGGTCGTTGTGGTAGGGGCGGCCGGCGAGCACAATGCCATGGCCACCGTGGTCCTCGACCCACTTAAGGGCCTCCTCGCCCATGGTCTGGATGTCCTCGTGGAAACGCGCATCGGCCTCAAAGGCGGCGTTGACGGCGGCATCGACCTCGGAGCGCGTGATCTTGGGACCGCGCACACGACCGCGACCGGCCTCAGCATCGGCCACGCGGTCGACGGCGAGCACCTGGTACAGGCGGCGCTTGAGCTCGGTCTTGTCATGATAGGGCACAAACGGGTACAGGAACTCGATGTTCTGCTCGCGGATCTCATCGATATTGAGCGCCAACGCCGTGGGGTAGCTCATGACGATGGGGCAGTTGTAACAGTTGCCGGCGGTCGGATCCTCCTTGCGCTCCCAGCGCACGCACGGCATCCAAATGAAGTCGACATCGCGGTCGATAAGGTTCATCACATGGCCGTGGCTCATCTTGGCCGGATAGCACACGCTCTCGGACGGCATGGACTCGATGCCCGCCTGGTAGGTCTTCTTGCTCGACTGGTCGGACAGCTGCACGCTAAAGCCCAGACGCGTAAAGAACGCGTGCCAGAAGGGGTAGTTCTCGTACATGTTGAGCGCGCGCGGAATGCCCACGGTGCCGCGCGGGGCCTCGTCGGGGCTCAGCACCTCGCGGTTAAACAGCAACTCGTTTTTCTTTTTGAAGAGGTTGGGGGCCTCGGTCTTCTGCTTTTTGTGGCCGGCACCCTTCTCGCAGCGGTTACCGGTAATGAAGCGCCTGCCGCCGCCAAAGTCGTTGACGGTGAGCTGGCAGTTGTTGGAACAGCGACCGCAGCGGACATGCTTTTGCGTCACGGTGAGGTGCGCGATATCCTCAGCCGAAAGGATGGTCGAGGTGCCGTCGGCGCCGGCGCGATCGCGGGCGAGCAGGGCCGCACCGTAGGCGCCCATGCAGCCGGCGATGTCGGGGCGCACGGCATGCACGCCGGTGAGCTGCTCAAACGCGCGCAGCGTGGCATCGGACATAAAGGTGCCACCCTGGACGATCACCTGACTGCCGATCTCCTTGGGGTCGCGCAGCTTAATGACCTTGAACAGGGCATTCTTGATGACGGAATAGGACAGGCCGGCCGCGATGTCGCCCACCGTGGCGCCTTCTTTTTGCGCCTGCTTGACGCGCGAGTTCATAAAGACCGTGCAGCGGCTGCCCAGGTCGACGGGGGCCTTGGCATGGATGGCGGCGTCGGCGAACGCGCGCACGTCCATGTTCATAGAGACGGCGAAACTCTCGATAAAGCTGCCGCAGCCCGACGAGCAGGCCTCATTGAGCATGATGTGCTCGATGACGCCGTCCTTGACGCGCAGGCACTTCATGTCCTGGCCGCCAATGTCCAGAATGAACTCGACGCCGGGCAGGAACGCCTTGGCGCCGCGCAGGTGCGCGACGGTCTCGATCTCGCCGGAATCGGCCTTGAGAGCCTCGATGAGCAGCGCCTCGCCGTAGCCCGTGGTGGTCACGTGGCCGATGGTGCAGCCCGCGGGGATGTGGTTGTAGAAATCGGCCATGATGACCTTGGCCGTGCCCAGGATGTCGCCGTTGTTGTTGCCGTACCAGGTGTGCAACAGCTGGCCGTCCTCGCCCACGAGTGCAGCCTTCATGGTGGTGGAACCGGCGTCGATGCCGATGAACACGCGGCCGGTGTAGCCGTCGAGCTTGCCCTTGGGGACGACTTCGGTGTCGTGGCGACCCTTGAACTCGGCAAAGTCCTCGTCGGTGGCAAAGAGCGGATCCAGGCGCTCGACCTCAGCACCCTGCGTGTCGCCCAAACTGTCGATGGCCTCGATAAGCTGTGGAAACGTGCTGAGCTTGTTGGACTCGTGCGCCATGGCGGCGCCGCTCGCTACAAACAGGTGGGCGTTTTGGGGCACGATACGGTGCTCCTCGTCCAGGTTGAGCGTGAGGTAGAAGCGGTGGCGCAGCTCGGAGAGATACTGCAGCGGGCCGCCCAGGAAGGCGACGTTGCCGCGGATGGGGCGGCCGCACGCCAGGCCCGAGATGGTCTGGGTCACAACGGCCTGGAAGATGGAGGCGGCCACATCCTCGGGACGGGCGCCCTCGTTGAGCAGCGGTTGCACGTCGGTCTTGGCAAATACGCCGCAGCGACTGGCGATGGGATAGATGGTGGTCGCGTTGGCCGCGAGCTCGTTGAGGCCGCTCGCGTCGGTGTGCAGCAGGGTTGCCATCTGGTCGATGAACGCGCCCGTACCGCCGGCGCAGGTGCCGTTCATGCGCTGCTCAATGCCGTTGTCGAAGTAGATGATCTTGGCGTCCTCGCCGCCCAGCTCGATGGCGACATCGGTGGCCGGGATAAGGGTCTCGACGGCGCGTTTGCTGGCGATGACCTCCTGGACAAACTCCAGGTCGAGCCACTGGGACAGCAGCAGGCCGCCCGAGCCGGTAATGGCGCAGGTCATCTGGGCCGTCGGCAGCACGATCGCGGCACCCTCGAACAGGTCGCGGGCGCAGGCACGGACGTCGGTGTGATGGCGCTGGTACTTGGCGTAGACGATCTGGTTGTCGTCGTTGAGCACGGCGAGCTTAACGGTAGTGGAACCCACGTCGATGCCCAGGTGCAGGTTGCCACGAGCGTTCTCGGGGTTGAAGATCGCGCCTTCGGGGGCGTGGGCGGCGGCTACGGGCTCAGCGGCGGTAGCGGGCTCACCAGTGACGGACGCCTCCCCTGCCGCGTTCTTGGCATCGGCAACTGCCTCGGCAACTTTCTCGGCTGCCGCGGTCGCGGCCTTCTGCGCGGCGTCCACCACGGCGGGCGCGGCCTCGCGTGCGGCAGCGACCATGCGGTCCTTAATGCCCTCGACGAGTTTGCTCATTGTCTCTCCTCTTAGTTGTTGGACTCGACGGTTGCGGCGGTGTCGACCGCGTCCTCGAGCTGCAAGTTCAATAGCTTCATGCCGTATTCCGGCACGTTGATATCGATGGGTTGGCCATACAGGTCGCCGGGGCGCACAAAAGCGAGCACCGTCATAATGCGCGCCATGGCCTCGGGCGATTCGGTGAGCCCACGCTCAAACCAGCGCTGAATCATGCCGACCTCGGCGCTCACGACGTAGGTGACGTAGTAGTCAAAGAACGTGCCCAGCGCCAGGCCCAAAATGCCCGTCTGCGCACGCGGCACCACAGCCTCACGCGCGGTGTCGATAATCCTTTTAATAAAGGCCTGGTCGCCGCCCGGACCCAGCAGCGCACCGATTAAGTCGCGGTTGGCCGCAAGATAACGCAGCAGCTCAACCGAACCGGGCGCCGGCTCGAGCTCGTCAATGTTACGGTAAAGATCGGGCAGCTGAGCTGCGGTGATGAGCTCAATGCGCTCACGGATCTCGGCCAGCAAGCCGTCCTCGATTTGATTGATAAAGTCAGGGATATCGCGGTAGTGCGAATAGAACGTGCGGCGCGTAAGGCCGGCGCGCTCGGTGAGCGACGCGACATTAATGCGCGAAAGGTCGCCGCTCTCCGCAAGCTCGCTGGCAAGCGCCTGGCGAAGGGCACGCTGCGAGCGAAGGGACCGGCGGTCGCATTTCTCGAGCTGGGACAAGCGTCCTCCTTGTTACACAGCCTGTGCGCTATTGCACAGTGCGAGTATTATTGCACACCGTGTGCATCAACACGTAAAGGCAATATTTGGAATGTGACGAGGGGGCAGTCCCTTTGTCACATTATTCGATGATGGTGCGGGAGCTCTGCTTATGCATGGTGGCGAGCATGTGTTTGGGGACGGCGTGGACCATGCAGCTGCCGATAGTTGCGCTCGCGGCGACCTTGGCTGCATCGCTAGCGTTTTTGGTCGCGTAGCTGTGGCGGAAACGCTTGAGCATGGCGATGTCGTTTCCGCCGTCGCCATAAACCGCGACCTCGTCCTCGGCAATGCCGTGGTAGCCCGCCAGCCAGGCCACACTCTCGCCCTTGTTACACGCCACGTCCGTGATCTCGAACATCACCGGATCGAACGGCGCGTTGACCACACGGTCCGAGCGCTCGGCAAGATACGCCTTAAGGTCGCGCTCCAGCTCGGGCGAGGTCACGCGACAATTGATCTTGCATACATCGTGGCGCAGGATGTCACCGATCGACTGGTCGAAATACTGCTCCTCGTGATACCCGCCGCGCGCACGCATACCGCGCATCACGATGCGCTTGATGGGACTGTCCTTTTTAAAGCCCGCCTGATGCATCTCGAACGAACCGCTCGAGTACATGCCATCGGGCGTGGAACAATCAAAGCAAATGTCCGGGAACGCCTTGAGCAGTTCCTCAGTGACCTGCGGATCGATGGTCCAAGTCTTGAGCACCTCGCCATGGCTGTCGCGCACGATGGATCCATTGGAGCAGCAGGCGTCAAGCGCCAAGCCCGTAAAGCCATGCTCGCCGATCGGCAACGTCGAGCGTCCAGTCGCGGGAACCACGTGCAGGCCAGCCTCAGTCAGCTCGCGAATGGCGCGGCGGATGGTCCCATCCGCCTCGTGCAGGGCGTTCAGCAGCGTTCCGTCTAAGTCACTCGCGAACATCTTGATCATGGACATGCCTCTCCTTCGTCTGCCCGATATTGTAGACGAAGGAGAGGCATGTCCAAACAATGCCGTCCCGGCGCGGCGTACCACCGCCTTCACAAATTCATGGTGCCCCAGCGCGTTAAGACAATCGCCGCAATCGATTTTTCAGCCGATAAAACAGAGCCGTCGTCAACGTCAGCACCGCCAACATGGCTGCGAATACAATCGCCGGTGTCCATCGATCATATGCAACCCCGTACGTCAATTGGCCGATAGGTATTGCGCAGGAAAGGACCATGTAAACGACCGAAAGCACTTTTCCGCAGAGCTCAGTCGGCGCTGCCCGCTGAACAAACGCGATGATTTCAACCGACGCAATGCTCGCCCACACCATGACCCATGCCGAACCAACCACAAACACGGTGAGCATGCATGCATCTGCGCCGAACAGTAGCGTGACAATGATCGGTGCGACTCCAAAACAGATCATCGCAACATATCGACATATGCCATTGAAAGAAAAACGATGCGGCCAAATGCCGACCAAGCCACTGCCGGCAAGACCACCCAAGCCCATAGCCACCTCAACTATCCCAACGCAGGACGATTGCATGCCGAGATGCTTTGTAACAATAATGGGAGCGCCAATCATTAGCCCAACCAACGCAAGGTTCAAAACTGCCGCAAGCAAAATCACAGCGACCAATAATGCATTTTGCAACAGATACCGAATCGACTCCCGAAAATCGTTTCGGCATGTCGTACGAGTCGCGCCGTCTCCCATCGTTTCAAATGAGGCATTTTGCTTGAGCGCGCCCCCAAACAAGAGAGCTGAAATCGCAAACGCCACCGACGCGGTTGTGCAAAGAGCATCGATGCCAAAGTACCCATAGACTGCCGTCCCGACCACAGGGCCCAAGATATTGCTCACCATGGTCATCTGCGAAACCAATGCAGTGGCCCGCTCAACCTTCTCTTCACCCGCCATGCGCACCGTCTCAATTTGGAGCATTGGCTTCAGCAGCGATTGAGAACCATATTGAACACAAAGTATCGCTACTACGACGACCGCAAGAGGCAATGAGTGCTTCATGGGGATAGACAGCAGTGATGCAGTCATCAGAGCAATGCCGAGGGACACGAGGACCTCGCGATGTCTTCCCCTATCCGCCAAGATTCCGCCAACCGGAGTTGCAAGTACGCCGGGTATGAACGCTATCGCCGCGACGACGCCATATAACGTTGACGATCCACTGCGATCGAACAAGTAAAGTGGATACGCAAAGCACAGCGCCGACAGCATCGAATACGTGCACAGCTGCGCAACCAGAAGTTCCGCGAGCCTGATTGACCGCACTGTTTTTGATTTCAACGAGACACCGACGTCTCTCAGCCCAGCCATAAGCCCACCCCCTATACATACCACTAGTATGTATTTAATGACTTGAAAAGGGCAGCCGTGGCTACCCTCACAAATCAATTACATACCGTTGGTATCTATATTACCACCCGGCGCGGTCCCATACGTCCCAAATCTGCGCCGTTGTCTGAAGCACTTCATTACCCAAATCGAGCCCCACCGCGGCAGCCATCTGCGCCAAACATTGTGCGCGAGCGAGCATTCGCTCCTTGGGCTCGAGCGGACGGAACAATGGCAGCAGCCAAAGATTCGCCAACAACGATACGGCCTCCGCCGCTTCGCACGGGCATTCGCACGCAATGGAGCCGTCGGCGATGCCCTCCTCGATCACTGGCAAGAGACAGCCATCGGCCGACTCGTCAAATGAGCCCTGGTACTGCATCGCCAGTAGGCGCGAGCTTTTTACCGGATCTGCTGCAGGACGCATACGTGCCCATAGCTCAATTTGTGGAACAACGGACTCGGGAGCGTACAGTCGCTCGAGCTTTTGGGCTCCGGTCATATTACCGACGCCAAGCATCGAGCGGCGGTGCTCAACAATCGGAGTCATCGCCCGATCAAACGCGGCGTTGAAAATCTCTTCTTTGCTCTTGAAGTGATGATAGACAGCGCCCTTGGTCATGCCGTCGAGACGGTCAACGATATCTTGAATACTCGTCCCCTCATAACCCTGTGCGCAGAATAGCTCCAGTGCCGCGTCGAGAATCTTCGCGACCGTCTCCTCGGGATATTTATTGCGACCCATAATCCGCCCATCCGCAACGCAAGCCTTGTGCCTCATTGCAGCATTTTAACGTTGCGGATGGCAGACGGTCGATTCTACACCGCGGCGGGGCCATGTTCGCCGGTGCGAATGCGGATGACTTCCTCGACCGGCTCGACCCAGATCTTGCCGTCGCCGACGGCGCCGGTGCGGGCGGCATTGCAGATGATGTCGACAATTCCGTCGACATGTTCATCGGCGCAGATGAGGGTGAACTGCACCTTAGGGATCGTGTTGACAAGCAACTCGTTGCCGCGCACGTATTCCTTCCAGCCATGCTGCGCGCCGCAGCCCTGCACCTGGTTGATGGTCATGCCGCGAACATCGGCAGCAAACAGCGCGTCTTTGAGAACCTCAAGTTTTTCCTGACGGACGATCGCCGTGATCTTCTTCATAATGAATTCCTCTCAATAATCAACGTATCCCTTGCATGGGACGCGGGTTTCCCAGGTGCCGCAAACCAACCTCAGAGATCAATAAGTTCAACTGACTGGTCTTAGCAGGTTTCCCAAGTGCCGCAGATTGCCGTGAAAGAGGAGCGAAGCGTACTTAAGTACGTGAGCGACGATTGAACGGCAAGGTGCGGTGCTTGGGGAAGCTGCTAATCGAGTCCGGAGAAAGAAGGATATGCGCTCTCGCCGTGCTGACTCGCATCCAGGCCCAGCGCCTCGTCGGCCTCGTCCACACGCAGGCTGCCGTGGAACAGCGCCTTGACCACCGCGGCGATCACCAAGTCGAGCACCAGTACAATAACGACCGTCACCACAATGCCCAAAATCTGCGAGATGAGCAGCGACACGTCGCCCGTGTAGAACAGGCCGCCCTTACCGGTCCACGAAAGCTCCGGCACGCAGAACAGGCCCGTGAGCACGCCGACCAAGATGCCGCCGATGCCGTGGCAACCGAACGCGTCGAGCGCATCGTCGTAGCCGAACTTGGTCTTAAGATGACTGATGGCCAGGTAGCAGACGGGAGACACGATCAAGCCCATGACCAGCGCCGCCCACGGCTCGACAAAGCCCGCGCCCGGCGTGACCACCACAAGGCCTGCAACCAGACCGGTGCTGGCACCCACCAGCGTGGGACGACCAGTGTGCACGCGCTCGACGGCAAGCCACGAGACCATGCCTGCCGCGCTGGCC
The DNA here is from genome assembly GCA_900549905.1 of uncultured Collinsella sp. Lineage (GTDB taxonomy): Bacteria > Actinomycetota > Coriobacteriia > Coriobacteriales > Coriobacteriaceae > Collinsella. The sequence goes on from URQD01000008.1 coordinate 25,603, forward strand.
GTCACGGTGTTGAGGATGGCGAGTGCCGCCACGGCGTCGGCCTTAAACTCGCTGCCGCCGTTAAAGCCAAACCAACCAAACCAAAGTAGACCGGCGCCCAGCGCCACAAACGGCACGTTATGCGGACGGTAGCTCACCATGCCAAAGCCGCGACGACGGCCGAGCATTAAGCAGAGAATCAGGCCCGTGAGACCGGACGAAATGTGTACCACGTCGCCGCCGGCAAAGTCGAGCGCGCCGATGATGTCGCCGATAAAGGAACCATCGCCGCCCCAAACCATGTGGGCGAGCGGCGCATAGACCACGAGCAGCCAAATGCCCAGGAAGGCCGTCATGGCACCAAACTTAACGCGGCCTGCCAGACTGCCCGTAACGATAGCGGCGGTGATCATGGCAAACGCCATCTGGAAGGCGATGTTGATGATCTGAGGGTAGACGGCACCATCCGCAGCATTGCCCTCGGCCGCCTGCAGCACCTGGTTGAGCACCGGCAGGCACAGCAACTGGTCAAAGCCGCCAATAAACGGGCTAGAACCGTCGCCACCGTAGGCCAGCGACCAGCCGGCAACAATCCACAGCACACCAACCAGGCCAATGGCGCCAAAGCACATAAGCATGGTGTTGATGACATTTTTGCGCCTGGACAGGCCGCCATAGAAAAACGCCAGACCCGGTGTCATTAAAAACACGAGCATGGTGCAGATGAGCATAAACGTTGTCGATCCCGTATCGTACATTCGCTCCCCCTTGGTCGCATGAACGTTGTCGGCGCTCATGATGCGGCCGAGGGGCAACTGGTGTAGACCAGATACGGCGTTGTTAAACGCTGCGTTGTCGAATGGAAACGGCACCGCAATCTTGGAAACGGCGCGGCAACGGACGCGAAACGAACGGGAAACGTGCGAACGAGAAGGGCGCGCTTGGCTCCGCTCTGGCTAGCGCCGGAACAGCTCGCGGGCTCGGTCGCGGAGGTCGGTAGCTCGAATGACACCCTCGTAACGATTGATGCGCAGACGCGGGAAGGCGTTAAAGAAGCGTAGGTCGCGGCGGCTGAGTGACACGCTCGGTACCGGGCGGCTCATGCGCTTGCCGGCAAGGCGACGACCGAGCGACGGACGCGGCATACTCGGCGCGGCATCGGCCACGCGGCGGGCAGCGAGCGCCAGGCCGCGAGCACCATCCGAGATAAACGTCGGCATCGAAGTCTTCTCGCGCAGGGCATCGAGCGCCGCGTCGCCCAGCTCGGCCAGCCAAGCGTTAACGGCGCGACCGCGGATATGCGTCTGCGCCACCGAGTCAATCGCCGAATCGGGAATACGTTCGAGCATAGAGTCGGAGGCGTCGGCAAGCGACTCATTGATGCGGTCGGCAAGGTCGGCACGCACACGCTCAAGCTGATCGGACAGACGCCGCCAGCTCGCCAACGAGCACACCGCATCGACCATCATCGCGACCGCGACGATAAAGGCGGCCAAGCGCACGATTAGCACCGGCAGATGGCCAAGCAGCCCCAGCAATGCCGGCTCCACTAAACGGCAAATACACAACGCACCCAAGCCAAACGCGCAGGCCCAGTACAGGCAGATGCGTCCGTGCAGGTTAAACGGCAGATGCGAGTAATCCCAAAAGCGCGCGCCTGTTGTTTTTTCCAACAGCACACCAACACTGTATTCGATCACGCTGCATACAAGCGCCGCGGCGACAAACTGGCTCGAGGCATCCGGAATCCCGCGCAGCAAAAGCCAGCATGCAATGCCGCCCGCGCCATAGATGGGGCAGCACGGCCCCAGCAAAAAGCCACTGTTGGCAAATCGTCCGTGGTTGAGCATGGCGCAGACTGTCGACTCCCACACCCAGCCGCAAAAACCGTAGAAGGCAAACGAGAGCACCAGCGCCGAGAGCGGACAGGCGGCAAGCGTCGCGCCGTCAAATGCCATGTCGATCGCGGTTTCCACCGTCTACCCTCTCCTCTTTTCGCTCGATTCGCTGTTCACGCCATCGTCAGCCTCGTCCTTGCGCCGCAGACGGCCGGCGACCGTCTCGCACAGAGCGCACCATTTATCGGCCAGGCACACAATCCATGCCTCGCGACACGTCGGTGGAACCGGTACCAGCGGAAACATATGGCGCACGATGATATTCCGCTCGCGCGGCGTCAGCTCAAAATCTTCCTCGGCACGCGCCAGGGCAAAAAATGGATGCCGAAATCCGTGCAGTCGATGGCTCGGATCGGGGTCGTGCCAATCATAGAGAAAGTAATCGTGCAGCAGGGCCCCGCGCAACAGCGAGGCACGGTCGACCGAAATGCCAGCACGGCCCAAGCACTCGGCAAAGGACAGACTTGCCCGCGCCACCGAGGTCACATGCGTATACACCGTCACGTCGCCATGCTGGATAAACTCGCGCGTCAGGTCCAGACGGCCCGCCTGTGCCAGTTGACGGGCAGCATGGTCTACTTCGCACGCGATTTTCTCGGCACGAGCGACATCGGACATGCTGTCTCCTTCCAGCGACTCCCGGCGACAAGTCGCAGCCTGCACGCAATGAATAAAATCATCATCGAATTTACTAGTATGGCATCGGACAAAACGTTTTGCCCCGCCAGTTGGCGAATTACCGCGCCGCCGTCACATATCAAACGCCAAAATGTGCGAGACTGTCTTGTGCAATTGTGCCGGCCGAGGGAGCGCCGGCGCTCGATTCGCATGGAGTAACCCACAACGATGCTGCTTACGCAAACGACAACGCCCGAGGACGTCAAGGCTCTTAATCGCGCCGAGCTCCCGCAGCTCTGCGACGAGATTCGCCACGCCATCCTCGAAAGCTCCGCCGCCGTCGGCGGGCACGTTGCCCCCAACCTGGGCGTCGTTGAGCTCACGGTTGCGCTTCATCGCGTGTTTAACTCCCCCATCGACAAGATTGTCTTTGATGTTTCGCACCAGACCTACGCCCACAAGGCGCTGACTGGGCGCGCGTACACTTATATCGATCCGGAGCGTTATGGTGAGGCTTCTGGCTTTGCCAATCCCGACGAGTCCGAGCACGACTTGTTTGCCATGGGCCATACCTCCACGTCGGTGAGCCTGGGCTGCGGCCTGGCACACGCTCGTGACCTGGCGGGCGATACGTACAACGTCATTACCATCATTGGCGACGGCTCGCTTTCGGGCGGCTTGGCGTTTGAGGGCCTCGACAATGCCGCCGAACTCGACAGCAACTTGATCATCATCGTCAACGATAACGACCAGTCCATCGCCGAAAACCACGGTGGCCTGTATCGCAATCTGGCCGAGCTGCGCGCCAGCAACGGCACCTGTGAGCGCAACGTTTTCCGCGCGATGGGGCTCGACTACCGCTATCTGGACACCGGCAACGATGTGTTGGCCCTGGTCGACACGCTGCAGGAGCTGCGCGATATCGATCATCCCATCGTGCTGCACGTCTCCACCGCAAAGGGCAAGGGCTTTGAGCCAGCCCAGAGCGACCCCGAGCGCTGGCATCATGTGGGTCCGTTTGACATGGCGACTGGGCGCAAGCTCTGCCCGGGCCATCCGAGCGAGCCTGCGCCGCGCACCTATGCCGACATTACGGGCGAGGCGCTCAGCGCCGCCATCGAGCGCGATCCGCAGGTTGTGGGCATCACGGCTGCCACGCCCTACATCATGGGCTTTACACCCGAGCTTCGCGCCGCGGCAGGCAAGCACTTTGTCGACGTGGGCATTGCCGAGGAACACGCCGTGACCTTTGCCACCGCGCTTGCGCGCTCGGGCGCCAAGCCAGTCTTTGGTGTGTACGGCACGTTTTTGCAGCGCGCCTACGACGAGCTGTGGCACGACCTGTGCCTCAACGACGCCCCCGCAACCATCCTGGTATTTGGCGCGTCGATCTTTGGCACCACGTCCGAGACGCACCTCTCGTTCTTTGATATTTCCATGCTGGGCGGACTTCCCAACATGCACTACCTTGCACCTGCCTGCATGGAGGAATATCTGTCCATGCTGAGCTGGTCGCTCGACCACCGCGAGCATCCCGTAGCGATCCGTGTGCCGGGCATTGGCCTGGTAAGCCGCCCCGACTTGGCGCCTGCCGAGGGCGACGATTACGGCGTCGCGCGCTACAATGTCGTGCGCCAGGGCCGCGACGTTGCCGTGCTCGCGCTTGGCGATTTCTTTGAGCTGGGCGAGCGCGTGGCAAACCGTCTGACTGCCGAGTACGGCATCGAGGCCACGCTCGTCAACCCGCGCTTTGCAACCGAGCTCGACCGCGAGTTCCTCGACAGCCTTGCCGCCGAGCATCGCGTTGTCGTCACCCTCGAGGACGGTATCTTGGACGGCAGCTGGGGCGAGCGCGTGGCATGTTATCTGGCATGCACGCCGTTGCGCACACGCACCTTCGGCATCGCCAAGGGCTTCCCCGACCGCTACGACCCCAACGAGCTGCTCGCTCAGAACGGCATGACGGCCGAGAACATGGCCGCCGAAGCCGTAAGGCTACTTAACGAGTAAAAAACCTCCGCAAGGGAAGCACCCCTGCGGAGGTTTTTATTTTCGCGGCGCGATTATCTCAATCTGTAACATCTATGGCCCGAATTCCCGTCTAACTGTTACAGATCTAGACAAACCGTCTTTGCCCCTGACCTTTGTCTCAATCTGTAACAGATAGAGACCTTTTGGCCGTCTAACTGTTACAGATCGAGACATTCGAATTCCCCTGAAGAGAAAATCTCAATCTGTAACAGTTAGAACCCATTTCCTCGTCTACCTGTTACAGATTGAGACAAAGCAGCGAGACAGGCCACCACATCTGCAAGAACCACCACAAAGGTGCCTGTCCCTTTATGGTAGGTAGAATAACCCATAAGGTAAGTATGTTTCTGAGTTATTTCGTGTTGACCCATTTGAGCGGGATAGGGTATAACTCTACTCAACCGCTAGGGATTTTATTGAGAAAGGTGTTCTACCATGAGCAAGAACCTCTCCCAGCAGGTCGTTCTCGACCGCCGCGGCTTCGTTGCCGCCACCTTCGCAACCGTCGCCGGCCTTGGTCTTGCCGGCTGCTCCGACACCAGCGCCGAGGCCGACAAGGGTTCCGCCGCCGGCTCTTCCAAGAGCTCCAATGATACCGAGGCTTCCACCACACTCGACGCCAAGGCATTCGACAAGCTCGTCAACGACGGCCCCAAGGCCGATGACGACGCCATCGCCGCCAGCACCTGGGCTACGGCCGTCAAGGATGCCGGCGTCTTTACGATCGGTGGCGTCCAGACCTCCACGCTCTTCTCCCTCCTCAACGAGAAGGACGGTCAGACCCGTGGCTTCGATGCCGGCATCGCGCAGCTCCTGTCCAACTACATTCTGGGCGAGAACAAGATCGAGATCACCCAGGTGACCTCGGACACGCGCGAGTCCGTCCTACAGAACGGCCAGGTCGACGCCGTCTTTGCCACCTACACCATCACCGACGAGCGCAAGAAGCTTGTCTCCTTTGCCGGTCCCTACTATTACACCCAGCAGGCTATCCTGGTGCTCGCCGATAACGAGGACATCAAGAGCGTCGACGACCTGGCCGACAAGAACGTCGCCGTCCAGTCCGGCTCCAACGGCCCTGCCATCCTGGAGGAGTTCGCCTCCAAGGCCAGCCAACAGGAGTTCAAGACCGACGAGGAGGCCCGCCAGGCACTTCAGCAGGGCCGCGTTGACGCCTACGTCATCGACAACAACATGCAGCAGAGCGCCCTGGTCCGCGAGCCCGGTAAGTACAAGATTGCCGGCAAGCCCTTCGGCAGCAAGGAGCCCTATGGCATTGGCCTGCCACTCGATTCCGACGGTGTCGCCTTTGTCAACGACTTCCTTAAGAAGATCGAGGATGACGGCACCTGGACCGAGCTGTGGCAGATCTGCATTGGCGACCGTACGGGCGACACCAATGTTCCCGAGCTGCCCGAGATCGGCGCCTAGGCAACGCGCCTAGTAACGGCCGCAACGAAACCATACGGAAACGCACGGTGCGCTTTATTGCGCTAAACTGTTTCCTTACTGAGTTGTCGGGGCTTCCGTACGCACGGGAGCCCCTTTCCTTATCGGCGGGAGGTCCGCATGAGTCTCTCCGAGCTCTGGTCGCTCTATGGCCAGAACTACATTGACGCGCTGCTCGCAACCTGGGGCATGACGCTTGAGTCGTTTGCCATCGCCATGGTGCTGGCCGTTGCCGTCACCGTGATGCGCGTGTCGCCGCTCAAGCCGCTGCGCGTCTTTGGCGACCTGTATGTCCAGGTCTTCCGTAACATCCCCGGCATTGCGTTGCTCATCATCGTCGTCTACGCATTGCCGCCGCTCAAGGTCGTCCTGCCCTACCGCACCTGCGTCATCGTCGCCACAGTGCTCTTGGGTTCTGCCTTTGGCTCCGAGAACTTTATGAGCGGCATCAACACCGTCGGCGTCGGCCAGGTGGAAGCCGCCCGCTCGCTCGGCATGAGCTTCAACCGCATCCTCGCCAAGATCGTGATTCCGCAGGCACTACGCTCGAGCGTGCTGCCCATGACCAACCTCTTTATCGCCGTCATGCTCACCACCGCGCTCGGCAGTCAGGTACCACTTAAACCGCAGGAGCTCACCGGTGTGGTGAGCTATATCAACACGCGCTCGCTCGGCGGCGTCGCCGCGTTCTTTATCTCGGCGCTCGGCTACCTGGGCACGGCCTTTGTGGTGAGCCACATTGGCAACTACATCGATAAGAAGGTGAGGATCCTCCGATGAGCAAGCACTCCTCCCCCGCGCTCACCATGCGCGATGCGCTCTACGAGGCTCCCGGCCCCAAGATGCGCGCCAAGATTCGCATCGGCACCGCCATCTCACTTGTTGCCGTGGCCGCGCTCATCGCTCTGGTACTGCAGCGCTTTTATGTGACCGGCCAGCTTTCGGTCCATTACTGGTACTTCTTTACGCACCTCACCACCTGGAAGTTCCTGCTTGCCGGTTTTGAGGGCACAGTAAAGGTCGCGCTCACCGCCGGCGCCATCGCGCTGGTACTGGGCTTAGCCCTCATGCTCGGCCGTACCAGCGACATCAAGCCGCTGCAGCTGGTCTGCCGCGTGCTCACCGATTTCTTCCGTGGCGTGCCGAGCCTGCTGTTCATCTACTTCTTCTTTTTGGTGCTGCCCCAGTACAAGATCGCGCTGCCGTCGTTTTGGATGCTCACGCTTCCCGTCGCGCTCGCCGCGGCCGGCGTACTCGCCGAGATCTTCCGCGCCGGCGTCAATGCCGTGCCGCGCGGCCAGGTCGAGGCCGCCCAGGCGCTCGGTCTCTCCAAGGCTAAAATCACCTTTAAAATCGTGCTGCCGCAGGCCATTCGGTTTATCATTCCGTCGTTGATTTCGCAGCTTGTGGTCGTCGTCAAAGACACCACCGTCGCCTACGTGGTGAGCTACCCCGACCTTATGCAAAACGCCCGCGTGCTCATTACCAACTACGACGCCCTCGTGTCGGTCTACCTGGTGATCGCGGTCATCTATATCCTCATCAACGTCGCAATCAACAAGGCCGCTGTCTACGTTTCGCACAAGACCGGCGCGACCATCATTCGCTAACGATTTACCATTTCGAGTCATAAGGAGCCGAGCACCATGGCACAGAGCACTTCTTCTACCGGTAATCAGCCGCTGATCGAGCTCAAGCACGTCGATAAGCACTATGGCGATCTGCACGTCCTCAACGACATCAATCTCTCGGTCGACCGCGGCGAGGTCGTCGTGGTGATCGGCCCCTCGGGATCGGGCAAGTCGACCATGTGCCGAACCATCAACCGCCTGGAAACCATCGACTCGGGCGAGATCCTCATCGAGGGCGAGCCTCTGCCGCAGGAAGGCAAGGATCTTGCCCGCATGCGCGCCGAGCTGGGCATGGTGTTTCAGCAGTTCAACCTGTTCGCGCATATGACGGTGCTGCAGAACGTCATGCTGGGGCCGGTCGACGTGCTGGGCGTCTCCAAGGACGAGGCCCGCGAGCGCGCCATGGACCTGCTGAGCCGCGTAGGCGTGGCCGAGCAGGCCGACAAGGTTCCCGCACAGCTTTCGGGCGGCCAGCAGCAGCGCGTGGCCATCGCCCGTTCGCTCGCGATGCAGCCCAAGGCCATGCTCTTTGACGAGCCCACAAGTGCCCTCGACCCCGAGATGATCAATGAGGTGCTCGAGGTCATGGTGCGCTTGGCGCAGCAGGGCATGACGATGATCGTCATTACGCACGAGATGAACTTTGCCCGCCGCGTGGCCGACCGTGTCGTGTTTATGGCCGATGGCCAGATTGTAGAGACCGGCACGCCCGACGAGTTCTTCGACCATCCCCAGACCAAGCGTGCCCAGGACTTCCTCAACTCCATCAAGGGCCACTAGCCCAATTGCCATATCCGCTCGCCATGACCATCCAAACTCGAAAGCAACACCTATGATCGGAACTCGCACTTCATCGTCATACACCCCGCACGTCAACGTCGATCCCGCCGACCGTCCGCTCATCCTGGTGGCGCCGCGCTGGGAAGAGGCGAAGCCATTTTTAAGCGAAACGCTCTCCCCCAACGAGGAAATCGCAAGTGTCTTTGTCGATGCCATCCTTGCCGCCGGCGGCCTGCCGCTGCAGATGTCCATTACCGAGGACATCGAGGTCATCCGGCATTACGTGGAAATCGCCGACGGTATCGCCATCCCCGGCGGCCCGGACGTCAACCCCAAACGCTGGGGCGACGAGCGTCCTTACGATCCCACGCTGTGCTGCGAGATTCGCGACCGTTTTGAGTTTAAGCTGGTTAACGAGGTGCTTCGCGCCAAGAAGCCGCTCTTTACCACCTGCCGCGGCACGCAGCTGCTCAATGTCGCCACCGGCGGCACCCTGTGCATGGACGTGCCGAGCCTGGGCGCGCGCGAGGGCCGCACGCAGTGGCGCCATACCCACGTGCTCAACGACCCCGTGCACCCGGTCGAAGTCGTGCCGGGCTCGCTGCTGGAGCGCGCACTTGGCGGACGCAGGCTCATCCAGACCAACTCCGCACATCATTGCTGCGTCGACCGCCTGGGCAAGAGCACGCGCCTGGTTGCCAAGGCAACCGATGGCGTACCCGAGTGCATCGAGGTCGAGGGCCAGCCGTTCTGCCTGGGCGTGCAATGGCACCCCGAGTACACCTGGCAAACGCTCGAGACCGACTTTAACCTGTGGAAGTCGTTTGTCGAGGCAGCAGCTAAGGTAAAGCAGGCTCGTTAGCTCGCGAACCACACAGGCTAAAGCTACCCATACAGGGGGGACACCAACTACGGTGCCCGCCCCCTGTATTTGATACGCTCGGTATGTTCATCCCTCACAAACAATCAAAGAAATCTCGACCGCAATCGGTCGACGGTAAAGCAGATGGCAAAAACGCTTGCTACGTTTATTAGGCAGTCAATCAAAATCGAAACGCATTGACCGTCCCCCAACGGGGTCACGCCGCAAATCCACATGAGCATCGAGGACGGAAACGGAAGCATGGAATTGGCTCCGACCTGTATGTAGATCGTTACGACGTTGACAAGCAACAGCATGCCAATAGGACCGAAGCCGGATCCAAAATAGGAAACAACGATCACGCAAGAGACCACGTATGCAAGGCAGACCGCACTCGCCAGAAGAAGTCGATCGCAAAACATATTCAGGTTGAAATACTGTTGAGCATCCAAAACGATTGCGCAGTTAAGACAGTACAAAACGACACTTGACAGGATAAACGCGCCCAATAGGGCGAAAGAAGACAGCATCGCTCGCGCAACGGTAACGCACGCCCGCTTCCCTCCCCGAGCCTCCGACAGCCCCCACGGTTCCTCGACAAAGCCCGAACTGACAAAGCGCGGCACAATACAAGCCGCGATGAACGGAAAGAACAATGCATGAGCCAACGGGGCTACGTTGAACAGCAGACCGCGAAAAACCTCTGCATTACCAAATAGAAGGACATCCTCCGCCGATAGCCGAAGCGTCGGGTCTGGGAAGAAGCCCAAGAAACTGTTCTCACGGAGGCTGCAGAACCACATCGGGAAAGAATTAAGCTGCAATACCACCATGCACGCATAAATTACCGGGATTAAGGCGTACGTCCATTTACTCACGTGCTTCAATTCTGAATGGAGGAATCTTTTAATCTGACGAGCCATTGAGCACACCCCCAGCACGAAAGCTCACGAGAGCGTAAATCAATACCGATAAACAGCTGGCTGCCACGCCATAGCCCAGAAGCGCCAGTTGCCCCATATCGCTATACCCAAGGGCGCATCCGACTCCAAGGTACGGCCCAGGAAGGAAGAAGATCCATCGCAAGGATGGTATAGGTGCCTGAAGGAAGGCTCCGTAGAGCGTCAAGCTCATGACAAATCCGATTATTATTGCAGCCCCGCTCAATACAGCGCTGCCTGTAATCCGATAGATGGTCACCGTCTCCAGCGCAACCGATATCACCAATACGGTGTTGACTATCATTGCAGGCAAAAATGCAGCCAGCATGCCATGCGCGTAGCTATGCCCTCCACGTATTATGGCTATTGCAAACAGAAGAAAGCAAAGCGCACTATATGCTGCGCCAATTATTAAAGCAGACGAAAGCGCATGAGCTAGAACCCCATAAAAGCGGGTAAGACCTCTTGCTGAAGAAATTCGGTATCCCTCTTCATAGCCGTGCTCCTGTAAAATCGCCAGGCAAACGATGAGTGGAACGAACAGAGAGGTGCCGGCAAAAGCACTGCGCACAAGGGACTCATCGGGTGCAGAAGGATCGATTACATTCCAGAAGAAACCAATATCCTCCCCAAAAACGCTATTGCCAAAGGCGAGCAACGTTGTTCCGTTTTTTAGAAAGACACCGAAGAGAAGGCCGAACGCCAGCATAAGCGCAAGACCAAGCTTCGCCGGAAACATCCTGTACAAACGCATCATATCTGCCTTTATGGGATGGATCGCCCGCTTCATAGCGAGACCGCCTTCATCAAGCGCCTGTAATACTCTTTTAAGGACGACGCCTCATCCCTTATGATGTCCATCGATTCCTTTTTCAGCAGTTCGCCGTCATGAATAAACACACAACTTGTTGCAACCGATGCCAACTCATCCAAATCATGGCTAGAGATGAGCATGGTCTTACCCTGTTCTCGATTCAATCGGCCGATAAGGGCCCATATATTCTCGATGCCCAACGGATCCAATCCATTTGCCGGCTCATCGAAAATTAGTACGTCGGTATCGCCCAACAAAGCCGTAGCTATATCCAGCCGCCGTTTCATTCCCAGAGAAAAACTGCCCACGCTCTTTTTCTCATCGACGTCCAGCCCGACAAGGCTCAAAACGCGAGGAACCTCACGTTTCTCATCGAGCCCCCATTCCGCACATCGGATCCGAAGATTCTCAGCCGCACTGAGAGATTGGTATGCTCCGCTGGAATCTGGCACATAGCCGACACGCGTCCGCATCAGACTCAGCTCTTTTTTCGACTTGCCTCCAAAGAGCTCCACACTCCCCGACGATGGCCCACAGAGGCCCAGCACTATTTTAATAAGCGTGCTTTTACCCGCCCCGTTTGCACCAACAAGGGCGCAAAGCTCAGACTGACCCACCTCGAAGGAAACGTCATGCAACACACGCCGTTTTCCATAGCGCTTTGACACCTTTGATAGCTTTATCGTTGATGCGCTCATTGGCCTCCCGTTCTGCTTGATAACAAAACCGCTGCTGCCAGACTGTCGCCTGGCAGCAGCCGCAACTGCTAGAGATTAACTAAACAGAAGTTTTTGCTGCAGTTATTGACGCAAGTGCGTGCTCCACAGAATGCCTTGCAGTAACCGTTGCACCCACCACCGGGGTCCACATGACTCGGCTTTACAATCCAGCTCATATCGTTCCTCCTTTCTCTTATCGTTCGTTCTTGATGTTATTCTTTGCCGATAACTTATATTTGTCAAGATAATTAATAATCAAAACCACCCCTAAAAGGGGTGGTTTGCTCTTAGGGTGTAACCCTTGGGTTTCCGGCACGCGTCTAAAGGCGCCGGCCCTCACGGGGTTCGGGCCGCACTGCAGGTTGACCCGTGACGGGCCGGTCAAACCGGCGCTATTTGCGCCCCGGCCCCCTATCGAAGGGGTCCTCGTACTCCTTGGCGCTCAGCCGGTCGAGCGCGATGTCGGCCTTCTCCTGCTCCCGGATGTACTTCGCGATCGTGGCCTCGTTCAGGCCGACGGTGGACACGCAGTGGCCCTCGGCCCAGAACTTCCTGTTGCCGAACTTGTACTTCATGTTCGCGTGCCTGTCGAATACCATCAGCGAGCTCTTCCCCTTCAGGTAGCCCATCACGCTGGACACGCTGTACTTCGGCGGTATCGCCAGCAGCATGTGGACGTGGTCGGGCATCAGGTGCCCCTCGATGATCTCTATCCCCTTGTACTGGCAGAGCTTCCTGAAGATCTCCCCAAGGTCGGACCTAATTTGGTTGTAGATGACTTTGCGCCTATACTTCGGCGTGAACACGACGTGGTACTTGCACGTCCACTTCGTGTGCGACAGGCCGTAGGCCTTCTGGGCCATACGCCACCACCGCCCTCTCGACTCGGATTCCTTGCGGCCTGAACAATCGCAAGTGTCCGGCGAGGGGGCGGCTTTGTAAAGCCGGTTGCCCCCACCCGCATAGCGGGTGGTTTCTGATGCGGCGCGCTGCGCGCCCCGCACAGGCTAAAGCCTTTAAAACAAAGAACCCGTGTTAGACACGGGTTCCGTTACACTGATATTTCGTTATAGTTGTTCGCTTTATGCTACTCGTCGCTCAAATCGACAGCGAAGACCGATGTCGGAAGCGACGCCTCATTGCCTCTGCCATCCCGCATCTGCCTCACGGCATTCTTCGCGCGCTCGACAATAAGTTCCTCGAGCTCTTTCTCGCTCACGCGCTGAATAATATCTCCCGGTTGACAATCAAGCTCATCACAGATTTCAAGAAGCGTCTTAAGACGAATAGCTTTAATTTTTCCGTTTCTTAGCTTAGAAATATTAGCCGGAGTATGCCCCGTGGCACGAATCAGATCAGAGCTGGTCTTTCCGGTCTTAAGCAGCTGCGTCTCAAGCTCGATGATGAGATAGCTCATGTTTCCTCCTACACAAGCTCGTCAGACTGCTCCTGGAGCAGCGAGGCATAGCTCCAGATCACCGAGACAAACAAACAGACGGCCGCGCCGATAAGCGACCCCGCGTCAAAGGCAACGCCCTGGCAAATCGCGATAACGAAGGAATGAGGCACGACGCAAAGCTCCAGCCCACCAATGGTAAGATTGACCGATCCATAGGCACCAACAAGCGAAACCGCGGCGTTAACAGCAAAGGCAAGCGCGAGAACACGGATAAGCCGCACATGCGCCCTGGTAAAGGGCGATACGCCCCGCGAAATGTCACGGCTGATCCCGCACAAAACGACAAGCGAAACACTCACGACGAGTGCCAGGCACAGCCCGCTTGGGATAACGATGCTCCCGCCATCGAGAAGCGTCACGACACCGAAAGAATCGACAGAAACAACGTTTGCAACCGCATACCAGATCACGTAAACAACCAACGCGGCAAAAGCGACGAGCATTCCCGCAAAAACGACCGCCATGCAAAAGCCAAGCTTCCTTACAGTCTCGCCCGCCTTGGCCATACGCTGAACGCTGTTGGACATACACTCACCCTCATCGAATCTATCGTTATCCGAATAGTTTATCGAACAACGATATGGATTGCATGCGGAAAGCCCCGCCAGTGCGCGAGAGTGAATTTTTGGACACTTACCGAACGAGCGTGGATAATCTCCCACTTTGAGACCGCCACCGGGCCTAAAACGGGAGATTATCCACGCTCATAGTCATCACAATGCACGTAAGCTCTTATTCAGCCGCCTCGCGTAAGGCCGACATTGTGGCCGCATATTGCTGCTGCAGCGCATGCATTCCCTCACGAGCGCCGTCAACAGTATCGGCACCGCGCAGCGCTTCGGTCACCACGACCGCCGGCTCGAACAGATTATCGAATCCCAAGTTCTGGCTCACGCCCTTGAGCGTGTGCGCCGCCATAAACGCTTCCTTGGCGTCTCCTGCCGCCATGGCAGCCTCCAGCTTGTCCATACTCTCGTCATCCAAAAACTTGAGGGCAAAACGGGCAAGCATCTCCTCGCCCATCAGCCGAGTGCAAGCGTCATCATAATTGGCGCCGATCTTCTCATACGCTTCACGCATGGAAATCATGGATTCAAACTCCTTTGGTCAAACTAAATCGTAGGAAGCGCAACGACCTCGGCAGGACGCGCCAATGTTTCGGCAATACGGTCTTGCACCTCGAGCAGGCAGTCGAGCAGCAGCGGGTTAAAGGTGCCGCACTTACCGTCCAGGATCATCTGAATCGCCTCCTCGTGCGGGATGGCATCCTTGTACACACGGACGCTCGTCAGCGCATCGTACACGTCGGCCACCGAAACTACCTGCGCGGCGATGGGGATATCGTCGCCCTTAAGGCCGTCGGGATAACCCTTGCCGTCCCAGCGCTCGTGGTGCCAACGCGCAATCTGGTACGCATATTCCATAAGCGCATTGCCGGCGTGATGGCGGCCCAGCTCATGCAGCATGTCGGCGCCGATCGTGGTATGCGTCTTCATAATCTCGAACTCCTCGGACGTGAGGCGCCCGGGCTTGTTGAGAATCGCATCGTCAATCGACATCTTGCCGATATCGTGCAGTGCCGAAGCCAGGGCAATCGTAGAGCGCTCCTCGTTGTCGAGGGAGATGCTGTCGCTACGGTGGACCAGGCAGCCAAGCAGCAGCTCGGTCAGCTTCTCGATGTTCGTAACGTGCCTGCCGCTCTCGCCGTTGCGAAGCTCCATGACGCCAGCCATGATGTCGATGAGCATGCGACTGTTCTTGACGCGCTCGTTGTACTGCTGGGACAGCAGGCTCGTCAGGCGGCGCTGTTTGGCGTACAGGCGGATGGTGTTGTTTACGCGGCGGCGCACGATACGGGAGTCAAACGGGCGGTTGATATAGTCTGAGGCGCCCAGCTCGTACGCGCGCAGAACCATATCATCGGAATCTTCACTCGAAATCATCATGACAGGCAGATTGTCGATGCCCGATCGGCGCGACAGATCGGCCAGCACCTCAAAGCCGCTTATGCCCGGCATGACAATATCCAGCAGCACGAGCGACAACTCATCGCCATAGCGGTCGACCATGTCGAGTGCCGTACGACCGTTGTCGGCCTCGAGGATGCAATACTCGTCCTTGAGCATCTCGTTGAGAATGACTCGGTTCATCTCGGAGTCATCGACAATAAGCACCAAAGGCTTTTCGCTTTGGAAAGCCTCGATGGAATCGGCGTCGGTCACGACCGTACCGGCTTTTGCCTTAGCGCGGCTCAATAACTGGACAGCGCGGCCAACGCCCTCATCGACCGTCTCGCCATGAATGCGAACACCACCAACACATGCCGTCAAGCTCACGTACTCATGGCCCGGAATAATCGTGGAACGAACGGCATCGGACACCTGATGCAGGCGACGGGTGAAGTCATCGGAGGGAATATTGGGCATGACAACCACAAACTTGTCGCAGCCATAGCGCACAAGCTCGTCAGTCGAACGGATTCCGCTGCGCATGGCTGTCGCCACAGCACCGAGCGCAAGGTCGCCGGCATGACGGCCACATGTATCGTTGAAGACCCTAAAATCATCAAGGTCGATCATCGCAACGCCGGCATTCATGCGGACGCTTCGGAGCTTTTCCTCGTAATATCGGCGATTGCGCACACTCGTCAGCACGTCGGTGTAGACAAGGTCCTCTTCTGCGGCCTCTTGCTCATCGATCGGACGCACCATCAGCAGGACATGAGGCTCGCCCTCGACCTTCAGAGGGCGCAGGCGAGCGCGGTACTCAGTACCATCATTGAGCAGCTGCTCCGACACCTCATCGGAGTCTGCCAAGGCCTCAAGACTCGACTGACGCAGACAAGGGCAGCGATCGCCGGCGAGCAAGCAGTTAGGCTCCCTCTTAATCTGATCGGCCGACAGCAAACGCACCACGGGGTAGGTCTTCGCGACACGGGCGACCTCAGCGGCAGCCTCCTCGTCGGTTAGATTGACCTCGTGATTATTGAGCATATGGGGCCCTTTCGATAGTTTCGCATGGTAGCGGTGGGTTCCAAATGCTACAAGGGTAACACCTTGTCGATGCAGGTAAGTACGTGAATGCTGTTACATTTTTATGAGTTGGCAGGCGGCGCGATTGAAGTCGCAGACGTGAGGTTTTGAGCACATTTGTTAACACGGCCGAAACGTTTGCGGGTGAAGCCTGCTTTGGCCATTGCGAGTGTTAGAGCCCCAGGATGCCACGGACAGCCCGGGCAGCCGCTGCCGGGCGATCGCGCAGACCGTTATGCGCACCCGGGATCGTCACGAGAGGGCAATCGAGATATTCGGCAGCCGCTCGCGTGCCAGCCTCGCGGGGCGTGCCAATCGAGAGTTCGCCCAGGAGCACGGCGGCCACCGTTTTTGACGCGCGAACGCTATTCCAATCGGGAACGCGGGTCATAGTAATCCCGTATTCGTTCGCCATGAAACTGCGGCCGTTGCGCAGGGCATACTTGGCTTCTGCCTCGGTTAACTTGGGGGCCTCAGGGTCCGAATCGCCGATGGCGCCCAGGAAGGCCCGTAATGCCCTGGAGACCTTTCCCGCGGCGATCATCTCGAGCAAAACTGGGGCCGCGCCCAGGCCGGCACCATCATCCGTCACGGCGGGTTCATGCAGAATCGCACGCGAGATTATGGCGGGGTTTGCACGGAGAAGCTCCAGGGTCACCAGCGTACCGGCACTGTGCGCGAGCACGTTTGCCGGAGCGCCGATATGCTCAATAACGGCCTGCAGGTCGGCGGCTTGGGCGGCGAGGTCGTAGCGTCCGTCTGCAGCGTCGCCGCTCTCGCCGCAACCGCGGCGATCGTAGGCAATGACGCGGTAGTCACAGGCGAGCTCGCGGGCGATGGCGTCAAAGAAGACGCCGTCGACGCAGGCGCCGTGCACGCACACCAAGGCGGGCGTATCGGACGATACAACCGGGCCGGCATACTCGCGACAGGCGATCGTGGTGCCCGCATTCTCAACCGTAAAATCCATACTGTGTTCCCATCGTCAATGCCCATCCAGTTGCCCGTCAGTACGGTTGGATAGACCCGCATTGCTTTACGCTTTGTTAACAGATTAACTGTACCCGACCTGAGGCTTTTCATGGCACGGCATAATGAGCGACGTGCAAAAACGAAACTTGTAAAGCAAGAGCCCGCACCTTGCTTCGGAGCCGATGCTATGCTTAGGCACAATTGTCTTGAGGAGCATATGTCTATGTCTACGTTTTTGAATGCCAGCCCCATCTTTGGGCCCGTTCGCAGCCGTCGCCTTGGTCTCTCGCTCGGCGTCAACATGATGCCGGCCAGCGGCAAAATCTGCACGTTCGACTGCATTTACTGCGAAAACGGCCTCAATGCCGAGCGCCCCTGCCACGAGCCGTATAACACGGCTGCCGTGGTGCTCGACGCGCTCGAGGCAAAGCTGCGCGAGATGGCAGCCGAGGGCGAGCTCCCCGATGTGATCACCTTCGCAGGCAACGGCGAGCCCACCGCCGCGCCGGAGTTTCCGCAGGCCATCGCCGGCGCCGTCGCGCTGCGCGACGAGCTTGCCCCAAACTCCAAGATCGCCGTGCTCTCCAACGGCACACGCGCCGACCGTCCCCAGGTACACGATGCGCTCATGATGGTCGACGACAACATTCTTAAGCTCGATACCGTCGACCCGGCGTTTATCCAGCTGCTCGACCAGCCTGTTGGCCCCTACGACGTCGAGCACCAGATTGAGACGTTCGAAAGCTTTGACGGTCACGTTATTATCCAGACGATCTTTTTGACCGGTGAGTATCAGGGCAAGCCCATCGACAACACCGGCGAGGAGTACGTTGCCCCCTGGCTCGTGGCGCTTGAGCGCATTCGCCCGCAAGAAGCGACCATCTACACGGTGGCGCGCGAGACACCGGTCGCCGGCCTTGCTAAAGCGGCGCCCGAGGTGCTCGACGCCATTGCCGCGCGCGTCCAAGCCCTCGGCATTCCCTGCCAGGTGAGCTACTGGCGCGCAGCTGCCCTGTGAGTGGGCTATACTAGCTGCGAATGAAAGGAAGTTAGCCATGTTTGACAATGGACCCGTGCCCGGCCGCAACGACGCTTGCTGGTGCGGCAGCGGCAAGAAATACAAGAAATGCCATAGCGCCTTTGATGAGCGCCTCGAGCGCTTGTGGGAAGAGGGCTGGGAGGTTCTGCCCCGCACGCTCTACAAGACACCCGCCGACATCGAGGGCATCAAGCGCTCGGCCGCCATCAACGTGGGCGTGCTCGACTACGTAGGCGAGCACATCGCCGCGGGCATGACCACCAACCAGATCGACCAGATGATCTACGACTACACCATCGAACACGGTGGCACGCCGGCTGACCTCAACTATGAGGGCTACCCCAAGAGCGTGTGCACCTCGATCAACGACGTGGTCTGTCACGGCATCCCCTGCGATACGGACGTGCTGCACGAGGGCGACATCATCAACGTCGATTGTTCCACGATCTTGGACGGCTACTTTAGCGATTCGAGCCGCATGTTCTGCATCGGCAAGGTCTCTGCCGAGCGCCAGCGTCTGGTCGACGTCACTCGCGCCAGCGTGGAAGCGGGTCTAGCCGCCGTCAAGCCATGGCTACCGCTGTCCGTGATGGCCGAGGCCGTGCAAAAGACGGTCGAGGACGCCGGTTTTAGCGTGGTGCGCGAGTACGGCGGACACGGCATTGGCAAGGAGTTCCACGAGGACCCGTTTGTAGGCTTTACCACCGAGGCGCCCGATGTGGACACCATCATGGCTCCGGGCATGGTCTTTACCATCGAGCCCATGGTCAATGCCGGAGCGCCCGACATCAAGATTAGCAAGGGCGACGGCTGGTGTGTGCGCACCAAGGACGGCAGCGATTCGGCCCAGTGCGAGGTACAGCTCGTAGTGACCGAGGACGGCTACGAGCTGCTGAGCTGGTAGCCGTGGATGCGCCGGATGCTGACGGGCACGCTCGTCTAGCATCCGGCGTTTTTGTTTGAACGTTTTGCCTGATAAAACCCGCCAAAATAAACCTGTCCCTTTTTGGCGGGTCAAGCGGAAAGGACTACTTGTGAACATCTTGGTTTTGCTGCCCGTCAACGACCACCATCGCGCAATTCTTGAGTCGAGCGCTCCGGGCGAGGACTTTATCTACACGAGCGCCGACGCTATCACGCGCGAACAAGTCGCCAACGCCGACGTGATCTTGGGCAACATAGACCCTGCCCTACTTACCGCGTGCGAGCACCTCCAGCTGCTGCAACTACAGACCGCGGGCTATGACGATTACTTGGCCGCCGGCACCGTGCCAGCCGACGCCAAGCTGTCTTGCTCGGTGGGCGCCTACGGCCAGGCCGTGAGCGAGCACATGTTTGCCATGGTCCTTTCCATGATGAAGCGCCTGCCCGGCTATCACGACTTGCAGCGCGAACATCGCTGGGAGGATTTGGGGCCAGTTACCTCGCTCAAAAACGCCAACGTGCTGGTGCTGGGCGCGGGCGATATCGGCGGTCACTTTGCCACGCTCTGCCGCGGCATGGGCGCGCACGTCCGCGGCATCAAGCGCCATCCACTCGTCTACCCCATTGTGTTTGAGGACATGGACGGCATGGACGCCCTACCTGAGCGCCTGGCAGAGGCCGACATCGTCGCATCCTTTATGCCGAGCACGCCCGAGACCCGCGGTCTGGCGAACGCCGAGTTCTTTGCCGCGATGAAACCAGGTGCCTTCTTTGCCAACGGCGGCCGCGGCGACCTTGTGGTCACCGATGACTTGGTTGCCGTTCTGGAGTCGGGACATCTCGCCGGCGCCGCGGTCGACGTCACCGACCCCGAACCGCTGCCCGCGACAAGCCCCCTGTGGGATGCGCCCAACATGCTCATCACGCCGCACGTCTCCGGCTGGTTCCACCTGGCAGCCACGCTCAACAACGTCGTCGACATCGCCGCGGAGAATCTGCGTCACCTGCAGGCCGGCGAGACCCTGCGCTGCTGGATCGAGCACTAATTGTTCCGGCGTTTTGCCAAACGCCGGAACCCCTCGACGCTGCGAGCCCGCCAGAGCGGCAATCTGACGTTCAATCGTCGGGCATGGCCAAAAGGCCTATGCCCTCCTCTTTCACGTCACCTTGCCCACTCTGGCGGGCTCTCGCTGACGTTTGCTCAACCTGCAGGGTCTTCAAATTGCTAGAGCGTTGCTAAGTAATTCTTTGCGTCTTCTACGCTCATTGCTGCAACGGGTGCGTGTGAACAGAGTTTGACATCGTTGGTGACCAGTAGATCTGCTTGAGCGCGTATCGCTGCCGCAATGATTAAATCGTCTTCGTAATCGCTATGGAGCTCACGCTGTCTGCTCGCCATCCAGATGTCGCTCAGGTCACAGGGCACTGGCGTGGCAAGCTGCGACAGCACGCTAAGACAATCCCATGCAAGCGAAGTCGCTACCGTAGCGGCATACTGGGAAAGCGAACCGTGCTCTCGCCGATACCATGCCTTATGTTCGCTTGAAATCAAATAAAACAGGTCTTTGGACGATGTCGCCGCATACAGCAAATCAACCTGCGCCGTGCATGCATCGCGTAAAAACTCAATCGCCACCGAACGACCACGTCGTGAGGGAATGAAGTAATCGAGCCACACGTTGGTGTCAACCAAGATGCGCTTTGGAGTCTCACTCATAGAGCCAGCTCATCTCCTCGCCATAGCGATCCGCATAGGCATTCCGTTTGAGCTCTTCGTCGTCCGATGGCTGAGCCTTGACCATATCGATTCCCGACTCACAGCAAGCGGCAGCGAACAGCTTCGACCCCTGATCCATAAGCTCGAGCTTACGTTTGGCGGCCTTTTCGCGCTCGCGCTGTTCCGCCCGGGCACGACTGGGCAGCAGGATATCCTCGAGCGCACCGGGGCGATCGGCCAGCGATGCTGCAAGCTGCCAGAGCGCTCGCACCGCTTGGCTCGGCGTCATACCGGCCTTGGAGAGAGCGGCGTCCCCACTCCTTTTAAGATCGGCATCGAGACGTACGTTGATCTGAGCGGCTGTTGTGGTCATGACCCCTCCTTAATACTTCAAAATATCATAAAGCTCTATGGTAGATACGTAAAGCATGTATAGCATTTATAAGCATTAGCCGTACTCTGTACACAAAAAGCCGCCGAGGCGCACTGCACCTCGGCGGCCACGTATCGCAGATCTAGTTCGGTTTCACCCTTTGCATTCGCCCAGATAAAACCTGCCAAAAGAAACCTGTCCCTTTTTGGCAGGTTTTAGAGTTCCACGCTTTCGGCGCCGTTGATGGTCAGGTCACGCTCGTAGAAGGCGGTGAGGGCGCGGATGGCGTACATTACGTCGCGTACGCCGCCGGTCTCGTAGCTCGAGTGCATGGCCAGCTGCGGCAGGCCCACGTCCACGGCGTGCATGCTTGCCTGCATATTGGACAGGTTGCCGAGCGTGGAGCCACCCGCCATATCGCTCTTGTTGGCAAAGGCCTGCGTAGGCACGTCGGCGTCATCGCAGATAGCCTGGAACACCGCGCGGCTAAAGGCATCGGTGCAGTAGTGTTGGTTGGCGGCTTCTTTGATGACGATGCCGCCGTTGAGCACCACCTGGTTGCGGGCATCGCACTTCTCGGCGTGGTTGGGATGCACGGCATGCGCGTTGTCGCAGCTCACGAGCATCGAAGCGGCAAGTGCGCGGTGGTACGACTCGTCATCGAAGCCCAGCGACCCGTTGATGCGGCGCAGCGCGTCGGCCAAGAACGTCGACATGGCGCCCTGCTTGGTCTCGGAGCCAACCTCCTCGTTATCAAAGCAGCAAAAGACCGAAACGTCGTGCGCATTCTCGGCACCCAAAAATGCCTGCAGCGAGGTGTAGGCGCAGGCCAGGTCGTCGAGCTTGGGCGTCGAGATAAACTCGTCGGCCCAGCCCCAAATGCGTGCATCCTGACGATTGACCAGGAACAGGTCGCGACCCAAAATTTGCTCGGGCTCAACGTCCAGTTCGTCGGCGATCAGGGCGTCAAAATCTCCCTGCTTAAGGTCACCGGCGCTGATGAGCGGGCACAGGTCGACAGCTCGGTTGGGCGCAAAGCCCTCGTTAACGCCACGATTCATATGGATGGCAAGGCTCGGGATAATGGCAACTTCGCGCTCGGTAGCGAGCAAGCGTCTCTCGATACGGTCGCCCTCGCGCACCAGCACGCGGCCCGCAAGTGCCAGCGGGCGATCGAACCAGGTGTAGTCGATCATGCCGCCGTAGGCCTCGGTGTTCAGGCGCAGCGTCTCGCCCGCGCCGTCGAGCTCGGGCACGGCCTTAACCTTAAACGTCGGCGAATCGCTGTGTGACGCCGTGAGTTGAAAATGATAGTTGCCGGCAACGCCGTCCTCGCCCCACGTAGCGGCCAGGTCTTCGCCCACCTTAAAGGCAACGACGCTCGAGGTGTTACGCTGCGTGTAATAACGCCCGCCCGGCTCGATGTCCCACGCTGCGTTCTCGGGCAGGTAGGTAAAGCCCGCCTCGTCGAGCTCGGCCATAATGGTCGCCGCCGTATGGAACATGCTGGGGCATGCCTCGATAAAGTCGATAAGGTCGTTGGAGGCCTCGATATCGTCGGCCGTCACGTGCACGCGCTCGATCGTTTCCTGATCCGTCATGCTCTCCCCTTTCGCTGGGTTGATGGTCCCCTCCAGCATACCCCGCCACGCCAGTGCCGCACTCTTCATTCCGTGCTTAATTCCGCACCGCTCACCAAGTTGAGCCATCATGCCCGCGCTCCTTTTGCGACAATTGCGCTAACAGGACGAGAGGAGTCGTCATGAAGCCACGTAACATTGCTATCGCCTGCGGTGTCGCGGGAGTCGCCGTCGGCCTTGCCGCTGCCACCGGTATCGTTTATCACAAGCAAATCAAGTCCGCCGCGTCGCTCAAACGCTTGACCGGCTACGCGGATGGCTATGACCTGTACGCAATCGACATTGCCTACGACTACAATCTTGATCGCATCATCGCCGCTGGCGTGCGCGACGACCAGGCCTACATCGATGCCGTGGTGGCACAGGTGCTGCCCGGTGTGCCGGCACGTGTCCAGGCGCCCCAGTTTGCCTGCAGCGCTTTTGTCGCCGTAGATGCCGAAGGCCGTGTGCGTACCGGTCGCAATTACGACTTTAAGGACGACACCTCGGCGCTGCTGGTGCGCGATCACCCACGCGGCGGCTATGCCTCCATCGGGTTTGCCGCCCTTAACAACCTGGGCGATAACACTCCGCTTGACTCCGTCGCCGGACGCGCCGCCGCACTCATGGGCCCGTTTGCCCAGCTCGATGGTGTTAACGAATGTGGCGTGTCCATTGCCGTACTCACCCTGGATTCCAAGCCCTGTGACCAGGACACGCAACGCCCCGTCATCAATACCTCGCTCGCCATCCGTCTGGTGCTCGACCGTGCCGCCACCACGCAAGAAGCTGTCGACCTGCTTTCCGCCTACGACATGCACGCCATGGCAGGACGCGATTACCACTTCTTTGTCAACGACGCCGCCGGTGACGCGCGGGTGGTGGAGTGGGATCCGCGCGATCCGGACCGCACTTTCAAAGCGACTCCTGTGCGCCAGGTTACGAACTTCTATGCCTGCTATGACGACGAAGTGCTGCCCAATCAAAAGAATGGCGAGCTGGGCCATGGTAAAGAGCGCGCCGTCGCAATCGCCGATGTCCTTGACGCCCATGTCGGTGCCCAAGACGAGGCAGTCGCTTGGAAGGCCCTACGCGCCGCAGCGCAAGAGCCCAATCCGGAAGACATCACCAGCAATACGCAATGGTCGGTCGTCTTTGACAATACCGAGCCTGCTGCCGCCATCACGCTGCGCCGCCACTGGGGCGACGTCGACGCCTTCGCGCTGTAAGGAGCTGGCACCGTCGTCCTTACGCTCGCCTGACGTTGCTTACATTTCTATACGCTTGAGCTAACACGTTTTACCCCCGCATCAACAGTGTGCGGGGGTAAACTTATGCGCATGTTATAACTTGCCCGGAAGGATTCATCATGCTTAGGATCGGTCTTCTTACCAGTGGCGGCGACTGCCAGGCGCTCAACGCCACCATGCGCGGCATTGTCAAAACGCTTATGACCAATAGCAAAGAGCCTATTGAGATCTATGGTTTTGAGGACGGCTACCAGGGCCTTATCTACAGCAGGTTCCGCGTCATGACGCCCGCCGATTTTAGCGGCATCCTCACCCGCGGCGGCACC
>URQD01000009.1:0-48069 GCA_900549905.1 uncultured Collinsella sp.
TGGGAGCTACTCCAGCTCTACACCGGAGCGTTTGAGCTGGAGTAGCTCCCACCGGAGGACCCCCCGTCAAAACACGACAGCTTTTTCTAATGACATGAAAGATGCCGCTCGGTAAACTCACCGCAGAGCACGGTTGTCTTTTCGGGGGGGGGGATACCATTTCTTCTACACGTACGTAGAAAAGGAGTGTCTATGCAGTGCTATTCAAGACGGCGGATCGTTAAACATATGGGATTGGCTGCAGGATGTTTGCTGCTATCCCCCTTGAGTGGCTGCTCAACAAACGACAGGCCAATCGATTCCGCAGATAACACTGCATCAGATAAGGAGCAGTTCGATTGGCTTGAAGCGACGGGGACGTATACGCCTTCCGACGCTTTCAAACAAAAGGGGCTTTGGTTCACTTTTGGTAATGACTATGCAGACGGACGTGAGAGCGTTGCTAAAGACACATCGATAACGGCAATCTTTGAATTTTACGGAGACGGAACGGTTACATGTTGGAATGTATACGACGAAACGGGCTCTTCGGTGATTCGATTTAGGGACCTTGAAGGTCTTTCGGATAAAGAAGTTCTCTCGATGGCTAAAGAGCATTGGCCCATATCGCAGGACGAATTTGAAAGCAAAAAGCAAAATGTGATCGATGAGCTCTCTTCTAGTTACGAGGACCTAAAGGCCGAGGCAGCGGATAATCCTGACTTGAATGTTGAAAATGCCTACTTCTCGCGTTTTTTTGAAGACCTTAAATCTATGTCGTTGCCAAAGGAACCAGAGGGTAAATCCTATTCGCTTAAGGTTCAAACAGACGACACAGGCAACAACACGGAATATGAGAAAGTATGCTTGCCGACATGTGGATATCCTGGGGTGCTTAACCTTAGCGGGGGAGGTGCCGCAGCATGGGGCAGAAAGGAGCTCTGGTATTCACTCCTTAGAGCCGATGACGATACTAAGTACGAATCCATATCTAACTCGTACCTCAGCTGCTACGTCAATCGAGAGGTTAATCTCATCGAAAGCGACACCAGCGATGATGTATACAGCTCAACTTATCAAGGATTTGGCGGAATAGTTACCAGAACAGGTGGCTCAGCATCTTTTGTTCTTGATGAGCCAACTTCCGATGAAGTCGAAGCTGACTGATTATAGGCATTTCCTCTTTGCTCAAGCAGCTCCAGGGTTTCACGTTAGAACTAATATTTAATCTACGTCAATTAGTGCTCATTGCCACACAGGCAATGAGCACTTTGATTTCCAAAGACTTTGCATGACAAAGGGGCGTTCCTTTGCTGCGTCCACTGTTGACGGCTACACTCAGAGAGCGTCCCAAATTAGCTATCATTTTATTTGGGAAGCAATATCTGCAGGTAATCGCGCTTTCTGTGGAGGACGCGGTCGATATAGACCTTCTGGTAATAGCGGTAAAACGCGAGATAATTGTCACAGATCACGAACCGGTAATCGGAGCGTAGGGGATGGATCGATGAAAGTGGCGTGCCCGACTCCGGGAAGCTGGAGAGCAGGTCTATCCGAGCGAGGATGCCCTCTACGATTCTCTCCGCTGCTGCGGGATTGTCCTTTTCGACGGCAATATAGTCCCAGATGTCGTCGAGATCTTGCAGAGCCAGCGGAGAGTAGACGACCTCGAAGCTATGCATGGCTTGCGGCCTTGCGGCGGAAGTGCTCGGCGACGTTGTCCGACGAGACCCATCCGCTCTCATCACCCGAGCTGCGTCCGCGCTCAAGCTCGGACATCAGTGTGCTAATGGCGCAAAATCGGTCGTAATCTTTCATGTCGAGCACAGCGTAGCAACCGTGCCCATTTTTGGTCAGAAACACCGGGGAACCCTCGTGGACATCGGAGAGCACCTCGTTGTAATTGCGCAAATCGGAAACAGGTTTAATGGCAGGCATATAAGGCTCCAATCGATGTACGGGAACTTACGATAAATTATACGAATAATATGCAGCCCCCGCCAGCCAAAACACCCCCACACAAAACGAGCCCCTGGCCAACTGGCCAGGGGCTCACCAACTTTGATTTCGTTTTAAATGACGGGCGATTGCGCGCAGGGGGTCTCCCAGGCGGGCCGGGGTGTAACCTCCGCGCGCAGTTTCGCAGCGAAGCGAGAATGTTTGAGCACGGAGGTTACACCCCGGCCCGCCTGGGAGACCCCCGTGGAACAAACCTGCCTACTCCAGCTCAAACGCTCCGGTGTAGAGCTGGTAGTAATACCCGCGCTTGGCGATCAGTTCGTCGTGGTTGCCGCGCTCGATGATACGGCCGTGGTCCAGACAGATGATCGCGTCGGAGTTACGCACGGTGGACAGGCGGTGTGCGATGACAAACGTCGTGCGGCCCTCCATGAGCTTATCCATGCCCGCCTGCACGATGGCCTCGGTGCGGGTGTCGATGGAGCTCGTGGCCTCGTCTAGAATCATCGCCGGCGGATCGGCGACGGCGGCGCGGGCGATCGAAATTAGCTGACGCTGGCCCTGCGACAGCTGTGCGCCGTTGCCGGTGAGCATGGTGTCGTAGCCGTCAGGCAGGCGGGTGATAAAGTCGTCTGCGCCCGCGAGCTTGGCCGCTGCGATGCACTCCTCGTCGGTGGCGTCCAGGTTGCCGTAGCGGATGTTGTCCATCACGGTGCCGGTGAACAGGTTCACGTCCTGCAGCACGACGCCCAGCGAGCGGCGCAGATCGGCCTTGCGGATCTTATTGACGTTGATGCCGTCGTAGCGAATCTTGCCGTCGGCGATGTCATAGAAGCGGTTGATGAGGTTGGTGATGGTCGTCTTACCGGCACCGGTGGCGCCGACAAACGCGACCTTCTGACCCGGCTTGGCAAACACGGACACGCCGTGCAGGACCTCGTGGTCGGGGGTGTAGCCAAAGTCGACGTTGTCCATGACCAGGTCGCCGCGCAGCGGGACGTACTCGATCTCGCCGGTTGCGCGGTGCGGATGTTTCCACGCCCACATGCCGGTGTGGTGGTCAGCCTCCTCGAACTCCCAAGTCTCGGGGTTCACCTGCGCGTTGACGAGCGTCACGTAGCCTTCGTCGGCCTCGGGCTTCTCGTCGATGAGCTCAAAGATGCGGTCGGCGCCGGCGAGGCCCATGACCACGGCGTTGATCTGCTGCGAGATCTGGCCGATCTGTCCGCAGAACTGCTTGGTCATGTTGAGGAACGGCACCACGACGGCGATGGACAGCGCCATGCCCGAGATGCTCAGGTTGGGCACGCCCAGCGCCAGGAAAATGCCGCCCGCCAGTGCGACCAGCACGTAGAGCAGGTTGCCCAGGTTCATAAGGATGGGCATGAGGATGTTGGCGTACATGTTGGCCTTCTGGGAGACCTCGAAGAGCTTTTCGTTGCGCTCGTCAAAATCGGCCTCGGCGGCAGACTCGTGGCAGAACGCCTTGACGACCTTCTGACCGTTCATGACTTCCTCGATATGGCCCTCGACCACGCCGAGCTCGGTCTGCTGCGCAATGAAGAAGCGCGCGGAGTTGGAGCCGAGCAGCTTGGTCATAAAGGTCATAAAGGCGACGCCGGCGATGATGACCAGGCACATCCACACGCTGTAGTACAGCATGATAAAGAACACCGTGACGATGATGATGATCGTCATGAGCAGGTTGGGCAGCGACTGGCTGATCATCTGGCGCAGCGTGTCGATGTCGTTGGTGTAGTGGCTCATGATATCGCCGCGCTGGTGCGTGTCGAAGTAGCGGATCGGCAGGTCCTGCATGCGGTTGAACATCATCTCGCGCAGCTTCTCGAGCGAGCCCTGCGTGACGATAGCCATGGCGCGGTTCCAGAAGAGCGAGGACAGGACACCGACGCCGTAGATGCAGGCGAGGGTGGTCACGAGCTGCAGAATCTTGGGCTGTGCGGCTTCCCAATCGCCCGACTGCCACGATTCGCTAATAATCTGCAGGGCGCTCTGCAGGAAGGTCGCGCCGATGGAGTTGATGATGGCGCAGAGCACCACGCCGGCGACGACAAGGGGCAAAAGCACGGGATAGAAGCCAAAGAGTGTCTTGATGAGACGCGACATGGTGCCGCCCTTACGGTTGAGCGCGCGCTCGGCGGTCGTTGCCTTACTCATGTGCCTCGCCTCCTTCCTGGGTCTGAGCTTGCGTTGCGGTCATGTCGGTGTTGTCTGCCGCCGTGTTCGCGTCGCCAGAGACGTCGTCGGCGTCTTGCGTACCTTCGGCAGACATCTTGTTTTGCGAGGTAAAGGTCTCTCGGTAGATCTCGCTCGTCTTGAGCAGCTCTTCGTGGTTGCCGATCTGTGCGATACGGCCGCCCTCCATGACGATGATGCGGTCTGCGTCCTGCACGGAGCTGATGCGCTGGGCGATGATGATCTTGGTCGTGTTGGGCAGATAGCTTGCCAGACCTGCGCGAATTTTTGCGTCGGTCTTGGTGTCGACGGCGCTGGTGGAGTCGTCCAGGATCAAGATCTTGGGGCGACGCAGCAGGGCGCGTGCAATGCACAGGCGCTGCTTCTGACCGCCCGAAACATTGGAGCCGCCCTGTTCGATCCAGGTGTCGTAGCCCTTGGGGAAACCGTCGACAAACTCGTCGGCGCAGGCCAGATGCGCTGCCTCGCGGACTTCCTCGTCGGTGGCGTTCGGGTCGCCCCAACGCAGGTTCTCGGCGATGGTGCCGCTAAACAGCACGTTTTTCTGCAGCACCATGGCGACCTGGTGACGCAGCGCGTCCAGGTCGTAGTCGCGCACGTCCACGCCGCCCACGCGCACAGCGCCTTCGGTGGTGTCGTACAGGCGGGCGATGAGGTTAACGAGCGTGGACTTGGCCGAGCCGGTGCCGCCGATGATGCCGATGGTCTCGCCGCTCGTAATGTGCAGGTCGATATCGTCGAGCGCCTGGCGCTTCGCATGCTTGGAATACTTAAAACTCACGTGGTCAAAGTCGATGGAACCGTCGGCAACCTCGAGCACGGGCTCGGCGGGATCGGCGATCGTGGGCTCGGCGGCCAGCACCTCGGCAATGCGGTGTGCCGATTCGTCGGCCATGGTCACCATGACAAAGATCATCGACAGCTGCATCAGGCTCATGAGAATCTGGAAACCATAGGTAAAGGTCGAGGAGAGCTGGCCCACGTCGAACAGCGTGCCCTGGCTCGTGATGATGAGCTTGGAGCCCAGGTAGATGATGACGACAAACGCGCCGTTGACGCAGATGTTCATCATGGGGTTGTTAAAGGCGAGCAGCTTCTCGGCGCGGGTGAAGTCCATCTGGACATCGCGCGCGGCGGCCGCGAACTTCTCCTTCTCAAAGTCTTCGCGTACGTAGCTCTTAACCACGCGCATGCCGGTGACGTTTTCCTCGACGGACTCGTTAAGGGCATCGTACTTGTGGAACACGCGCGAGAAGATGGGGCGCACCTTAAAGATGATAAAGAACAGCCCAAAGCCCAGCAGCGGAATGATGACCAGGTAGACCATGGCAACGCTGCCGCCCATGATAAATGCCATGGTAAAGGCGAAGATCAATACCAGCGGCGCGCGCACGGCGATACGGATGATCATCATAAAGGCCTGCTGCACGTTGTTGATGTCGGTGGTCAGGCGCGTGACGAGCGAGGAGCTCGAGAACTCATCGATGTTGGCAAAGCTGAACGTCTGGATTTTGTAGAACAGGTCGTGACGCAGGTTCTTGGCGAAGCCGCAACTCGCATGGCTGCAGGTGACGCCTGCCGCGGCGCCAAAAGCAAGCGATGTCAGCGCGATGAGCACCAAAAGGCCCGCGGTGGGAAGCATCTCGGCTACGGTGGCGCCGTCTTTGATGGCGTCGATCAGGTTGGCGGTGATAAATGGAATCAGCATCTCGCAGAGCACCTCGCCAAGCACGAGCAGCGGCGTGGCAACGGTGACTTTCATATAGTCGCGGATGCTTCCCATGAGGGTTTTAATCATCCAGTTCCTCCCAGGTTACGCGGATTTTATCGAGCATTTCGGCGAGGTCCTCGCGCTCGTCATGGGTGAGCGCGCTAAAGGCCTGCTCTCTAAAGCGAATGCGGGCCGCCTGCTCTACGTGGGCCTTTTCCCATCCCGCTTCGGTCAGGCGAATGGTGAGCTGCCGCCGGTCTTTGGGATTGCGGCTGCGCTCGATAAGGCCGGCGCATTCGATCTTGGAGAGAATCTCGGAAAGCGAACCGGGCTTAAGATCAAAGTGCAGGCCTAGTTCCTGCTGTGACATCTCGCCGTTTGGCTGCTTGGCGAGCAAGCAGACGATGGGGGCCTTTCCCGAGGCGCCGCCGCCGTGAAAGTGCAGAAAGTGGCCGCAGAAGCCCAGCCCGTTTAGGATGTGCTTGGCGAGCGCGTCTGATTGGGACTGTGCCGCGGGCGCATCTGCGGGTTCATGGGGGTCGCCGCCCGGCGTGTGGGGGCAGAGGCCGATGTGGTCATCGCACATGGTGTCGCTCCTTTCTTTAGTTAGGTAGTGCAATTGTTTTGTGCCTAACTAATTTAGGAGTGCAAGAAATAAATGTCAAGGTACCAAACTTATTAAGTTACGGCGTTTTACCAAACGCCGTAACCGCTCGACGCTGCAAACGCTCCTAAGCGGCAATCTGATCCCTTGGGGACGAAGGAAAAGGTATCGTTTTGGGCTGCGATGATGCCTTTCGAAGCGGCCTTGCCAAAAACTATGCCTAATTACTACGATGAATCCAGCATCGCTGACCACAACAGCTGTTTCTGAAAAAACGCAAGCTATCTACCTGCGGTTTTGTTGGAGAGAAATTCGCTGTGGTTGGAGGCGGGCGGTTAAACGTAGTAAATAGGCATAGTTTTGAAATGGAGCTATATGAGTAGCATCAACTAGGCCGCTATGGAGCAAACAGCCCCCATTTCCGAAACCTTTCCGCAACAATTTGACCTCCACGGCGCCACCGCCCGCCCACAACGCCTCCTGCGCTACACTTAGTCGCACTGTGGCGCTGCTGCGCCGTGCCCGAACCAAGGGAGACCCTCATGAAGAATACTCAGCTGCTGCTGATTAACGATATGTGCGGTTACGGCAAGGTCGCGCTTTCCGCCATGCTGCCGGTGCTGTCGCACATGGGTTACCGTATCCACAATCTGCCGACGGCGCTTGTGTCCGATACGCTCAACTATCCCAAGTTCTACATCCACGACACCACGGAGTACGTGCGTCAGAGTCTTGCCATCTGGGAGGAGCTCGGCTTTGAGTTCGACGCCATCTCGACCGGCTTTATCGTGACCGAGGAAGAGACGCGTATCATCTCGGACTTTTGCCACCGCCGCGGGCAAAAGGGCACCAAGGTGTTCGTCGATCCCATCATGGGTGACAACGGCAAGCTCTATGCGGGCGTGCCCGAGTCCACGATCGGTCTCATGAGGCACCTGCTCGAGTGCGCCGATTACGCGGTGCCCAACTACACCGAGGCCTGTCTGCTCACCGATACGCCTATTGCAGAGCAGATCACGCCCGATGAGGCCCGCGCCCTTGTGGACGCCGTGCGCGAGCTGGGTGCCAAATCGGTGGTCATTACGAGCGCCGTGGTCAATGGCACGAACGCGGTTATCGGTTACGACCATGTAGCGGGGGAGTACTTTATGATTCCCTTTGAGCTCATTCCGGTCTATTTCCCGGGCACGGGCGACACGTTCTCGGCGGTGCTCGTCGGCCGCGTTATGGCAGGTTGGAGTCTGCAGCGCGCGACGTCCGATGCCATGCGTGTGGTGGCTGAGCTTATCGAGCGCAATGCCGACCAGGAGGACAAGTCGGCCGGCCTTCCCATCGAAGCCTGCCTGGATGTGATTGACCATGAGTAATGCTGGCGAGGGCGGCATCAAGCCTGCGGGCGAGAACAAGCCGCTCGGCGCTCCGCGTGGCAAGCGGCCGCGTATCCGCGTGAGCTGCGTGGGCCAGTTGGGTGCGTGCCGCTGCCACCATGGTCACAAGCCGGGCGACGTCTTTGACTTTGACCGAGACCGCGGCAAGATGTGCGCCATGGCCTGCCATGTGGGCTTTCCCTATATCGATATCCTGCGCTATGGCGGAACCGTACCTGGCAACGAGCCTGGTACGGCAAAGTTCTGCTGCCCCGAGGTCGACACCCTCAACGTCTGGCTTGCCGAGATCGTCGACGAGTAACCGAGCGAGGTTTTTCTCCCGTCGAAATATCGAGCGTGGATTATCTCCCGTTTTGGGCGCGATTTAACGCTCAAAACGGGAGAAAATCCACGCTCGATTTATATGGGGGAGAAAATCAACGCTCGATTTATATGGGGGAGAAAAACCACGCTCGATTTGTATATGGGAATTCCGACTTCGCTTATGCCTATGCTTAGGCGTTGTCGTCGTTGTGCTGTGCGCGAGTAAGGTCAAATTTCTACATTTCATCCGATTTATGGCTCTAAAAACTCTGCATTTCATCGATTACAGCTGCTCGAGCATAGCAGTGCAACCGTCGAGTACGTCGCGGTAGGTGGCATCGAAATTGCCGGTGTACCAGGGATCGGCCACGTCGCCGGGGCGATCAGTCCAATCGAGCAAGCGCGCAATCTTGCCGTCGGGGTCGTCGCCAAAGATGCGACGCAGGCCACGCGCGTTCTCGGCATCCATATAGACAATGCGATCCCAGTCGCCATACTCTGCGCGACGCACCTGGCGCGCGCGGTGGGCAACGACGGGAATCCCGACCTCGCGCAGCTTGGCAACGGTACCGTGGTGCGGCGGGTTGCCGATCTCCTCGGTTGAGGTCGCGGCGGAATCGATGACAAACTCCGCCTCGCGCCCGGCGCGGCGCACGAGCTCGGTAAACACCGACTCAGCCATCGTCGAGCGGCAGATATTGCCGTGACAGATAAACAGTACGCGTTGCATAGGACGATACCTTTCATATAGAGGGCTGCTAAAGAGTCGAAGCCGGGCGCATACAGAGTTTTATTTCTTGGCCAGTTTGAAGTAGCGCTCAAATATCAATTCGAAAACGTAATAGAACATCAATCGACTGTCGAGGTCCATGCTGCCCAAGCGGATTTCTTTTTGCACGGTGTAGATAGGGTAGTCGGCTAGTTTCGAGAGAGAATTTCGAGAAAAGCCGGTGAGTGTGACGACCTTGCATCCGCGCGTTTTGGCTATCGATGTAGCGTCAATAGACACCTGCGTCTCGCCGCTTACGGAAACGCTGAAGACCAGGTCGTTTTTGCCGAGGAGTTCTGCGTAATGCCTCATGACGTGGCGTTCACTAAGCGTGTCGGTATTCTTGCCCATTATCTTGAGCTTTTCAGCCATCTCGAGGCACGGGTATTTCGAAAAGCCCGAGCAGAAGAACACGATATGCGAGGCGTCCCGGATAAGGCTTACAACCGAGTCGATGACCCGGTCGTTAATCAGGTCTTTTGTTTGTACGAGCTGGGTGTCGAGCGGAAGTGTCTCGATTGTGAATCGATTGCGGTCGAGCGAGGCGGAATACGATTGTTTGAGCTCCGTAAACCCCGAGAAGCCAAGCTTATGAGCAAGCCTGACGATTGTATTGGGAGCGACGAAGAACCGTTCAGCAACGCTCTTAAGCGTGACATCGTCAATATCATCACGCAGCTCGATGATGTAGCGCATGATCTCGCTTTCGAGATCGTTGAGCTTGCTCTCGCCAGCTCGCACATGATCATAAAAAGATTCTTGATCTTTCATAAGATGTTTCAGCCCTTCGCATCTCGCCGTACATATGGTACCGCTTTGTGTAGCCAGGTGAGAAATCGGTAGTCGGTCAAGATTGCCTATTGCCCATGAACTGGGCAAACGCGCGTGTCTGCCTACACATATCTGTGTCGTGAGCGAAATCATGTGTCCCCGTTTCGCATTGGCCCACACGGGGATTCGCAAATGACCTTATGTCGCAAAATATCAATCGAAACGAAGCAAGCCGAGGACAACCGCGGAGCCCAAGGTCTTCGAGAACACCGATCAGCCAACCCTGGAGGGACGGAACATGAAGGATAAGCTCAATATTGTGATCGTTGGCGGCGGCTCCACGTGGTGCCCTGGCATTCTTAAAGCCCTGACCAAGCACATGGACATTCTGCCGCTGAACCGCGTGATGCTCTATGACATCGATGCCGAGCGTCAGCGTCCGATTGGCGAGTTTGGCAAGATCCTCTTCGCCGAGGAGGAGCCCGGTGTGGAGTTTGGTTACACCACCGATAAGGACGAGGCTTACACCGACGTCGATTTTGTGCTCTGCCAGATTCGTACCGGCGGCTACGAGATGCGCAGCAAGGACGAGAAGATTCCGCTGCATATGGGAATCATCGGCCAGGAAACGGTGGGCCCTGGCGGCATGGCTTACGGTATGCGCTCCATGCATGACATGGTTGAGATCGTCAACGACGTTCGCGCTCATAGCCCGGAGGCGTGGATTATCAACTACACCAACCCGGCTGCTATTGTGGCATATGGTCTCGAGCGCGTCCTGCCCGATGAGCATCGCGTCCTCAACATCTGCGACCAGCCCGTCAACCTCATGCGCTCTTACGGTCGCCTGCTCGGTCGCGATATGAGCAAGACGGAGCCCGTGTACTTCGGCCTCAATCACTTCGGTTGGTTCAAGCACATCTACGATGAAGAGGGTCATGACCTCGTCCCGCAGATTAAGGAGTACACGGAGAAGAACGGCTTCCTTCCTGCCGATGCGGAGCAGCGTGACCAGTCCTGGCTTGATACCTACGCCATGGTCAAGGACATGCTCGAGGACTTCCCCGACTATCTGCCCAACACTTATCTGCAGTACTATCTGTATCCCGAGTACAAGGTCGCTCACCTCGACCCCGACTACACTCGCTCCGACGAGGTTATCAACGGTCGTGAGAAGCGCGTGTTCGCCGAGTGCGAGCGTGTTGCCAAAGTTGGCACCGCAAAGAACTCCTCGGTTGTGCAAAACGACGCTCATGGCGATATGATCGTGGAAATCACGTCGGCCATTTATCGCAACACCAACAAGACTTTCATTGTCATTGTGCCCAACAACGGCATTATCGAGGGTATGCCCGATGACGCCATGGTCGAGGTTGCGGCAAGCGTGGGCGCCAATGGCCCGCAGCCCTATGCTGTTGGCAAGATCGGTACCTTCTATCGCGGCCTTATGGAGAACCAGTACGCCTATGAGCGCCTGACTGTTGAGGCTTGGATGGAGGGTTCCTACGAGAAGGCTCTGCAGGCACTCACGCTTAATCGTCTGGTCGGTGACGCCAAGAAGGCTCGCAAAGTGCTCGACAAGCTCATCGAGGCCAATAAGGATTACTGGCCGGAGCTTAAGTAGCTAGTTCCATAGCGCTTGATAACTGTTATGGGGCGTGTGGGCTGTAGAGCTGCACGCCCCGTTTCTTTAAGAGGGGTATCCCATGAACAAAGATGAGCTGCTGGCAAAGTTCCAGCGCCTGGGCAAAGTCCTCATGACGCCCGTGCTGATTCTACCAATTGCCGGCATCCTCCAGGGCTTTGGCAATGCCTTTACCAGCCCCACCCTTACGGCAGCTGTTCCCTGGCTTGCTGCTCCGGGCTTTGCGATTTTCTTTTCGATTCTTAAGGCCGCGGCCGGCATCGTCATGAGCAACATCCCGGTTATCTTCTCGATTTGTCTCGCCTATGGCTTCGCCAAGTCCGAGAAGGCTACCGCGGCGCTTTGTGGCTTTTTGGGCTACATGTGCATGAACTCCGTGATGGGCACGTTCCTTACGGCGACTGGCGTTATCGATCCCGCGAATCTTACGACGGGCCAGAGCACGATTCTCGGTATTACCACGCTCGACACTGGCGTTATCGGCGGCCTTCTGGTGGGCGCGATTGTCGCATGGCTGCATAATCGTTACTACAAGATCGAGCTTCCTGCCGTGCTCTCCATCTTCAACGGCACGCGCTTTATTCCGGCGGTGACGCTGCTCTCATGCAGCATCCTCGCATTGGTCATGTCCTTTGTTTTCCCGTTTATTCAGAATGCTCTCGGTGCGCTGTCCGAGTTCATCAAGACTACGGGTGCCTTTGGTGCATTTGTCTACGGCGCCGGCGAGCGCATGCTCCTGCCTTTTGGCCTGCATCACTTTGTCTATTTGCCGTTCTTCTTCACGTCGCTCGGTGGCGTCGAGACCATCGACGGCCAGACTGTTCAGGGCGCTATCAATATCTACAACGCGATCCTGGGCTCAGCCAACACGCCGTTTAACATCGAGGTCAGCCGTTTTGTCATGAACGGCAAGGTTATCTTCGCCATGTTCGGCCTGCCTGGCGCTGCACTCGCCTTCTACAAGACGGCGCTTCCCAAGAACAAGAAGAAGACCGCAGCACTCATGATCGCCATCGTGGTGCCTTGCATCCTCTCCGGCATTACCGAGCCGCTCGAGTACTCCTTCCTGTTTATCGCGCCCATCCTCTACGTGTTCCACGCTCTTATGGCTGGTCTTGCTTATGCGCTGACCTATATCCTGCAGTTCAACGTTGCTGGCTCCGCGTCCTTCGGCGGCCCGCTCTTGTCGTTGATCTTTAACGGCATTATGGGTGCAGCCAAGGGCTCCAACTGGCAGGTTATCCTGTTCCTCGGCCCCATCTACTTCGTGGTGTACTACTTCGTCTTCAAGTTCATCATTCTTAAGAAGGACCTTAAGACCCCTGGCCGCGAGGAAGAGTCCGACGATGAAGCCGAAAAGGCTCCCAAGACCGTGATTAGCGACCTCATTCCCGCCATCGTTGAGGCAGTGGGCGGCGACAACAATATTAAGTCTGTCGAGGCCTGCTTCACCCGTCTGCGCATCCAGCTCAATGACTGTGACAAGGTGGTTGATGACGCCGAGTTTACCGAAAAGCTCGAAGCGCGTGGCATCGTGCACGTCAACGGCGGCGTGCAGATTGTCTACGGCAACATGGCATCTAACTACGCAACTCAGATGCGCGAGCTACTGGGTATGGAGTAAACGACTCAAACACACAATCAAGATTAATACAGGTTGGCGTCCGATTCTTCAATCGGGCGCCAACCTGTGCTGTTTTGGGGTGAATGGGCAAGTACATGACGTGCCCGTTGCTCTCTTTTGGCGCTGCCTATCGTGTATTCGGACGCCTTGCGACGGTGAGGTGCGTTCTTTTCGGTTCTAGCGTGTTTGCGGCTAGCGCTGCGCCCGAAGTCGATTTGCACAGCTGATATACAGAGCGTTAACCGCGCTTTGTAGGCTCATGCCCTCAACCAAGGCGGTCGAGTACTCGCTGAGTGACTCCGCGCTCACGGGTAGCAAGAGCTCGCGCGCCCCGTTGTTATCGAATGCCATGTTGCTCGATATCCAAATAACGCGGCAACCTCGCCGCTTGGCCTCAACGTAAAGATTGAAGATATGGCTCGTCTTCCCTGAGAACGATACAAAGATGGCTAGATCGTCGGGTTGGAGCAGACAGAGCGACGTTTCCTGTCCCTTGACGGAGCCGAATGAGAAGCACAGTCGGTTTACGCGGCTCAGCTTTTCGCAGAGTGAGCGGGCGGCGAGATTGGAGAATGAGCTTCCGTATACGTAGACATTTTGCGCATCGAGAAGCCAGTCAACGGCCTGCTCGAGTCGATCCTCAGTGAGCAGGCGTTTTGTTTCAAGCAAAGAGGTCTCTACGATATCGAAATACCAGGGTATATCGATTTGCTTATGCGCCCTTGCCTCGGTTGTCTCGCGCTGGAGCCAAGCGTTGAAGTCGTCAACTTGCTCTTTGAACGATCGAAAGCTCGAGCCGTTTACGCGCCTGCAGAAGCGCGAGATGGTCGCGGGCGATGTATTGCACGCGCGGGCAAGTTCTTCTATTGAGAGCTCTGGGATCTCGTCGTGATGGGAAAGGGCGTAGAGTGCGATGTGGGCGTCAAGGCTGCCGCCCTTCTCGACGTCTTCGATACAAGACCTGAGGTTCGAATAGACCTCGTACATCGACATTCAAATCACTCCAAACAATAATGCCCCGGAGCGGATATGCCATCTCCGGAGCATTGTGGTGAAGCTATGGGACGGATTTATTCCATGCCCAAGTATTCTCTCATTTCGACTTTGTAGACAGAAGCTTTATTGCCGTAAACGATCTGAACACCGCCGCCAACGTGCACGATGGCGCTGGCGCCGAGGTCTTTGGTGAAGACGCTATCGTCCTTGACCAGGGCGGTGTCTTTGAGGCTGAGCCTCAGGCGAGTGAAGCAGGCGTTGACACCCGAGATGTTATCGGCGCCGCCCACGGCTTCCACGATCTGCGGGATGAGCTCGCTTACCTGGACAGGTGCTTTGGAGTCGATGGCCGACGTGTCATCCGCTGCCTGCGTGTCATCATCCTCGCGGCCCGGGGTTTTGAGGTCAAATTTCTTGATAAAGGTGCGGAACAGCACGTAATAGATCCCGAAGTAAGCGATGCCGAGCGGAATAAGCCAGAACCAGTTGGAGCCTTTATCGGCGTTCATGATGCCGTTGAAGATCCACGAGAGGAGCGGTCCGCCGAAGGCGGAAGGTCCGGGCACATTGAACTGTACTAGGTAGGTGAGTACATACGCGATGCCGCACAGCAGGGCGTGGACCACGTAGAGTACGGGCGCTACAAAGAGGAAGGAGTACTCGAGCGGTTCGGTTATGCCCATGATGGCGGCCGGAATAACGGCGGCGATCATGAGAGAGCCGACCTTCTTTTTATTCTCGGGACGGGCGCAGTGGTAGATGGCGAGCGCCGCCGCAGGCAGGCCGCACATGGCGAACAGCACCTTGCCGTTCATGACGTATTTTGAGATGTCGATGTCGTACATCATGCCGGGCGTGTTGAGCATGGCGTTGTAGATGTTGACAGCACCCTCGACGGTCTGGCCGTCAACCTGGATGCTACCACCCAAAGAAGTGAAGAAAAACGGCAGATAGATGAAATGATGCAGGCCGAAGGGCAGAAGCATGCGCTCGGAGAAGCCATAGATGAACGCGCCAAACACCCCGGTGGAATCGATGAGTGTCGAGGCGGCCTTTAGGCCGGTTTGCACAAACGGAAACACGAAGGCGAGCGCAACGCCCACTAGGCTTGCGAAAACGACGGTGAGGGCGGGGACGCAGCGTGTGCCGTTGAAGATGCCGAGCACCGGCGGAAGCTGCACCTTATAGAATCGGTTGTGGATCCTCGCGACTACCAAGCCGATGATGATGCCGCCGAATACGCCGGTGTCGAGTGTGGTTACGCCCAGGATGGCGTTCTGACCGGTCTGCAGGTTGGCGGGATCGATGGTGCCCAGCAGGATAAGCAGCTGACCCATGATCGTGTTCATGGTCATGTAGCCGATGAAGCCTGAGAGTGCGGCGGTCGCCTTCTCGGCCTTGGCGTAACCGTAGGCGATGCAGATCGCAAAGAGAACCGAGATGTTACCATTGATAACGTTACCGGCTGCTTTGATGAGCGTGCTAAAGATCACCATTGGCTCGGTGCCCAAAAACGGGCAGAGCGAGATGAGGTTAGCATTGGAAAGGGCGGAGCCCAGACCGACCAAAATGCCGGAAACGGGCAGGAGGAGGACCGGCGCCATGAGCACCTTGCCGAGTCTCTGGAACTCGCTGTAGAGCTTGCTTTCTTTCATGATGTTCCTTCGATGCGCGGGGAGTTAGGACAGGGTCGGCCAATAATCGCCGTTCGCTTCGATCAGGTCGTCGAGGATTTGGCGCGCGACGGTAGTCGAAGGGACGGTCTTGTTGATTGCGATGGCTTCGAGCGCCTTCTGGTAGGAATGCTCGTAATATGCGTCGACGGCGAGCTTCTCACTGGCATTCTGCTCTTCGATAAGCCCCTTGTAGAAGGTGGGGATAGCAGGCTGGCTGATGGGTTCGGGGCCCCAAGAGCGCAGGTAGGCGGGAACCTCGACCATGGCGTCGTCGGGCAGATTGGGGATGGCGCCGTTATTCTCGACGATTACGAGATAACGTTCGCACTTGTTGTAGGCGATAGAGGCGGCTGCGTCGACGATAAAGTCGCCAAAGACCGTGAAGCTCTGTACGGGGCTCTTGTAATTGGCGGGATCTGCCAGGTACTTGTCGTGCTCGGCAAACATCTCCTTCTCGCGTCCGTTGATGACGTTGTCGGCGCGCGTCCAGTTGGGGTCCATGTCATCTGCCA
Source organism: uncultured Collinsella sp. (assembly GCA_900549905.1). GTDB lineage: Bacteria > Actinomycetota > Coriobacteriia > Coriobacteriales > Coriobacteriaceae > Collinsella. The sequence goes on from URQD01000009.1 coordinate 16,155, forward strand.
TGTCTTTGGAGTACAGGTAGTACTGCAGGTAGCTGTTGGGCAGATACTCGGGATAGTCCTTCACAATCTTGACGTATTGACCCCAGGTGTGCATCCAGTCCTTGTCCTTGTGATGCTTGTCGCTCACGGCCATGCCGTGCTCGAGAATCATCTGACGGAGCTCCGGCAGACGATCGCGTCCCTGCTTGTCGTAGATTTTGGTAAACCAGCCAAAGTGATTGAGTCCAAAATACATGGGGTCGATATCGCGCCAGCTGGGAAGTCCGAGCATCTTAGAGTACGAGAGCAAGATAGCCGTGGGCATATCGCAGATGTTAAGGATATGGTCGTTGCCAAACTCGCGACGTGTGGCCTCGGCGACAACTGCGGCAGGGTTGGAATAGTTGAGGATCCAGGCGTCTGGACTGTATTTCTTGGCGTAGCGTACGAGGTCGAAGACGCCGGGGATGGACCTGATGCCATAGGAGATCGAACCGCCGGCGCCGCAGGTTTCCTGTCCCACGCAACCGTACTTAAGAGGGATGCGCTCGTCCTGGCGACGCATCTGAAGGCCACCCTGGCGGATTTGCGCGAAGACGAAGTCGACATCGGTGAATGCCTTTTCGGGATCGGTCGTCACGACAACTTCGATGTCAGGAGCTTCCTGCTCGATGAACTGCTTCATGATGTCGTAGACGAGATGCATGCGCTTCTCGTCGATGTCGTACAGGGCGAGTTTACGCAGCGGTAATTCGTTTTTCTTCTGCAATAGGCTCTGGATGATGCCGGGAGTGTGGGTGCTGCCGGCCCCGGCGATTACAACTGCTTTCTTGTCCATGTGGTAAACCCCTTTCGTGTGGATTGACCATTTCAGACTACGAAAGCTTTACCTGCGATTCTATCGATTTTCAGATTGCGAAAAACGATAGCGATAATCTTAACAGGATGCGTTTTGCGTGGTTAAATAGCGCCGGGAAAGATACTGACTTGGGCGGCAGACGACGTGTTGCATGGCTGCAGGAGCGAGCGCCAGGCGGTCAAAAGATGGTGGGCGGTGCTGCGGCTTTTAGCTGCAATTGCGCTACCCGCGGTGGCGCTCCCAGCGAGCCAACTTAATCGTCACCAGCGTAAGCGCCCAGGCCACAAGCGAGAACGCGGCGCCCACGGCGCCCACGTACGCAATGCCAATGCTGCTTACCACGGCGCCGCCCACTGCAGTGCCAAACGAGATGCCGACGTTAAACGCCATGGGCTCAACCGAACTTGCGAGTACCATCGACTTGGGATGGCGACTGCGTGCCACGTTCATAAAGTGCGTGATGCACGACACCGAGAACAGGTACATGAGCAGCGCCAAGCTAAAGACAAAGACCAGCGCGAGCGGCATGGTGCCGCCCACGGCAAACAGCCCGAGTAACGCCGCAGCCTGCAACACAAACGTCACAAGCAGCGCCTTCATGCCAAAGCGCGCATCGATCCATCCGCCCAGGATGTTCGAGATCAGGCAGAACACGCCATAGGCCATGAGCGTGGTACTCGCCTGAACGGTGCCCATACCCAGCACCTGCTCAAGATAAGGCGTCACGTAGCCGTAGAACACATAGACCGAGCCTACGCCAAACAAAAAGATGAGCATGCCGGTGATGATGCTCGGCTCGCGTAGAAGCCCCGCCTGCTCGCGAAAGGTGGCAGGCTCGTCGGTTTGCCCAGTGCGCGGCATAAACGCCACGAGCGCTCCGCAGATCAGAACGGCAAAGGTCAGCGTGCCGTACATGGCCACGTGCCAATCGAGCGTGTCGGCCACAAACTTGCCGATCGAAGTGACAAAGACCATTGCCACGGAAAACGCACCGTACACGACCGAGATGGCAAGCGAGGTTTGCTGCGGGGACAGCAGCTCGGGGATGTACGTCACACCCACGGCGAGCAGCGCACCCGAGACAGAGCCCAGGACAATGCGCGAGATAAACAGTACCTGGAAGTTGGGCGCCAACGCCATGACCAGGTTGCCGAGCACAAAGACGATGCTATAGCACACGAGCAGCTGGTAGCGGCGAAAACGCCCCGTGCTGAGCGCGAGCACCGGCGTCGCGATGGCGTAGACGAGCGCGAACACGCTGATGAGCTGGCCCGCAGTGGCAAGCGAGATGCCGAGCTCCGTTGCCAAGTCGCTCTCGATACCGATGACCACGAACTCGGAGCAGCCGAGCGAGAATCCCAACAGCACGAGCAGCGCCAGGCAGAGCTTGGTGCGCGCGGGGGAGAGCGCGGCGGCGGTTGATTTACTTTTAGACGTGGTTGCGGCGGTCAAGGTTGTCACTCCAATGTCGCATGAATAAGCGGGATTCAATCCCTGCAACTCTAGCAGAATGTGTCAGGTGCCTGCCCCCCTTTGTCGCAGGCTGCGCTTGCCTGTATAGTCGCAATACAGGTGAAAATGGTCTCAGGCACATCGCGGGTGACAGGAGATCCCATGGGTATGCACACGATAAAGATTGCGGTGGGCGAGGGCAAGTTTGCGCTCGAGGCCCAGCTGACGGTGACGCCGCGGGGCATGGCGGTGTACGCTTGCTCGCCCGAGTTCGCGCACCTGGGCGCCACGGCGCAGGCCATTCCGCGCCCTGAGCCCGGTCGCACGGCGACCGTGAGCATCCTGGCCGTTCCGTGCCATCGAGACGAGATCCCGGCGCACGATATCGCGGCGGCGCTGGCCACGCGCTTTGGCGTGCCGGTAGTTGCAAGCACGGGTTTTCATGTTGAACAGGCGAGCGGGGACGACCTGCAGCGCGTGCTCGACACCACCAAGGAGCTCATCGCCGCGCTCGAGGAGGCCGCAGCCCGCATTCTGCGCGCCGGCTGGGATGAGGGCGGCGCAGGTGCCGAGGTCGTGGCGGTCGATGCCGCGACCGGCGAGGTGCTCGGCCACGTCGACCGCATCGATGCCCATGTCGGCGAGGGCATCCTGCATCAGGCATTTCTGACGCTTTTGGTCGAGGGCCGGGGCGAAGACGCGCGCCTGCTGCTCTGTCGTCGCAGTCCGCTCAAACGCCTGTGGGGCGGGGTGCTGGCCGATGGCTGTGCCGGCCATCCGCTCCCCGGGGAGGACGTTGTCGCCGCGACGGCGCGCCGCATCAACGAAGAGCTTGGCATCACGCGCGAGCCCGATCAGCTCAAGCACCTCGGACACGTGGTATACCGCGAGGACCACGGCGACGGCCGTTGCGAGTGCGAATGGTGCGAGGTGTTCGCAGCCCATGTTGAGCCGGGCGAGCTGCATATCAACCAAGAGGAGATCTCGGAGGTGCGCCGCGTGGCCCCGTCCGAGCTCGACGGCTATCTGCAGGGTCACCCCGAGCAGCTGGCCCCCTGGCTCCGCGAGGCCCTCAGCGACCCATCCATCCGTACGGCCCTCGCCATGTAACAAAGGTACAGTCCCTTTGCCATATCCAAACCGTCGCAACATTCGATGAAAATCTCGAAAACGAGGAAAAGCGTCGAATGTTGTGACGCTTTTTGTCCAGAGGATCGCTTCTCATCCAAAAATCCCGCTTGACTGTATTGCAACAACACAGCGCAACGTAAGGGGCGTCCGATAACGGGCGCCCCTTTTTAAGCGGCAACGTGGCTGCGAATCCGGAGCGCCCCCAACAAGAAAGGTGGGGAGATGGAAGCGGAAAAGAAGGCGTTTAAGATCACCAAGCGCGAAATTGGCTTTGTGCTGGGTATCGTTGTCTTTTTGCTGGTGAAGTTTCTTCCTTTGGCGGAGCTGAGCTCGACGGTCGAGCTCACGGTCGGTGGCCAGACCTGTCTGGCACTGACGCTCGCCACGGTGGTGTTCTGGGCATGTGGCGTGGCGCAGCCGGGCTTTGTGGGCCTGCTCTACTGCGCGCTGCTCGTTCTGTTCAAGGTGTGCGTGGACGACACGGGCGCCGCGAGCATCTCGGCGACGGTCGCCTCTACGTTTAGCTCGTGGACCAAGGCCACCATGTGGCTGGTCATCGGCGCCTATCTCATTGCCAGCGCGGTCAAGGAGTCGGGCCTGGGCGAGCGCATCGCCTACGCGTTTATGCTCAAGTTCGTGCGCGACGCCAAGTCGCTCATCATCTCGATCTTCGCGCTCACCTTTGTACTGTCGCTGCTGATCCCGCATCCGTTCCCCCGCGCTTTCCTCATTCTCGCCGTCGTCTCGGTCATCGCCGAGTCCGCCGGCTACGGTGACGACGACCGCGGCAAGCTCGGCTTCCTCGTGTTTGCCGCTGCCGCTCCGGGTTCCATGTTCTTTCTGACGGGCGATTCCACGCTCAACCCGCTCGTTGCGCAGTACAGCGCCGAGGCCGGCGGCATGAGCCCGTCGTTCGTTGACTGGTTCTTGTACATGAGCGTGCCTATGCTGGTCGCGCTGCTGTGCACCCTGTTCCTGGGCCTCTTCCTCTTTAAGCCCAGCAAGGAACTCGTCTACGATCGCGAGCAGATCGTGGCCAAGCAGGCTGCGCTCGGCAAGCTCTCCGTCAAGGAGATCCGCACCATCGTGTGGCTTGTCATCGCCATCGCGCTGTGGCTCACCGTCTCGGGCGACTATATCGGCTGGGTCACCCTGGCCATTGGCGTCGCGCTCGCCATGCCCATCATCGGCGAGGTCCTCACGCCCGCCAGCTGGAACGCCGTCGACATCAAGTCCCTCATGTTCCTGACGGCCGCCATGGCCGTGGGCTCCGTGGGCGGTGCCACCGGCATGAACGCCTGGATCGCCGACGTTGTGCTTCCCAGCTCCGTGCCCGAGAACATCTTCCTGTTCGCCCTGCTTGTCGCCGCGCTCTCCATGATCATCCACATGTTCATGGGTTCGGTCATGGCCGTGCTCGGCGTGTGCGTGCCGGCGTTCATCAGCTTCGCGGCCGGCTCCAGCGTGAGCCCGCTCGCCGTGGCGCTCATCGTCTTCACGTCCATCAACATCCACTACATCCTACCGTTCCATAACCTGCCGATCCTTATCGGCGAGGGCAAGGACGCCGGCGGCTACACCTCCAAAGAGGCCATGCGCATGGGCATTCCCCTCACTGCGGTCGTCTTTATCGTCGTGCTGGTCGAGGCCGCCTGGTTCCACCTCTTTGGCCTGATGTAAGCGGTCGAGTGCTTGGCTGTAATTAGCCGAGTGCTTGAACTGCGAGTGCCCGAGCGCCCCATCCATGAGCGCCGTGGCCCCACTACGTTCCCCAGCCCGGCGGCACTCCCGCCGCCGGGCACTCTCCCGAAAGGAGCACGCTATGTCCACTACCGATGCTTCCCAGATCCACGACCTGCGCTCCGCGCTCGACTTTTTGCGCGAGATGCCGGGCCAGCTGCTCGAGACCGACACCCAGGTCGATCCCGATGCCGAGGTCTCGGGCGTCTATCGCCACGTCGGTGCCGGCGGCACCGTTATGCGTCCGACCAAAGAGGGTCCGGCGATGGTCTTCAACAACGTCAAGGGCTTTGACGATGCCAAGGTCTGCATCGGCATGCTTGCCAGCCGCAAGCGCGTTGCCACCCTGCTCGACCTGGACGAGGAGCACCTGGGCCTCGAGATCGGCAAGCGCTTCGAGAACCTGATCGCGCCCGAGCAGATCGCCGAGGGCGCGCACATCGACTGCCAGGAGGTCGTGTACAAGGCGACCGACGAGGGCTTTGACCTGCGCAAGATCGTTCCCGCTCCCACCAACACCCCCGTCGACGGCGGCCCCTACATCACCATGGGCCTCGCCTACGGCACGAGCCCCGATGGCTCCCAGTCCGACGTGACCATCCACCGCTTCTCCTGCGTCGACAAGGACAAGCTTGCCATGTGGATCACCCCGGGCAGCCGTCACCTGGGCGCGTTCTTTGACGAGTACTGCCAGCGTGGCGAGGATATGCCCATCTCCATCTCCATCGGCCTGGATCCCGCCGTGTACATGTGCTGCGGCTTCGAGGCTCCCACCACGCCGCTCGGCTTCAACGAGCTGCAGATCGCCGGCGCCCTGCGCGGCCACGCCGTCGAGCTTGCCGACTGCGTCACCGTTCCGCAGAAGTGCATCGCCAATGCCGAGTACGTGCTCGAGGGCTACCTCATGCACGATGAGACCATCAACGAGGACGTCAACGGCCACGGCTACGCCATGCCCGAGTTCCCCGGCTACACCGGTGGCGCCAAGGTCTGCCCGGTGATCAAGATCACCGCCGTCACCACGCGCATCAACCCCATCATGGAGAGCTGCATCGGCCCTTCGCACGAGCACGTGTCCATGGCCGGCATCCCCACCGAGGCTTCCATCTACAAGATGGTCGAGACCGCTATCCCGGGCCGCCTGCTCAACGTCCACGCCGCTCCCTGCGGCGGCGGCAAGTTCGTTGCCATTATGCAGTTCAAGAAGTCGAGCAAAAATGACGAGGGCCGTCAGCGCAACGCTGCCATGCTCGCCTTCTCGGCATTCTCCGAGCTCAAGCACGTCATCCTTGTTGACGAGGACGTCGACATCTTCGATATGAGCGACGTGATGTGGGCCATGACCACGCGCTTCCAGGCCGACGTGGACCTCATCACCATCCCCGGCTGCCACTGCCACGTGCTCGATCCGTCCAACGACCCCGCGTTCGACCCCACGATCCGCGAGCACGGCATTGCCTGCAAGGCCATCTTCGACTGCACGGTCCCGTTCGACCTCAAGAAGAACTTCATCCGCTCGCAGTTCATGGAGATCGACAAGGACAAGTGGGCCAAGGAACTCGCTTTCTAGTAAGTAGCCCTACCGAGTAACTAAGTAAGGAGCTGTCATGCCTGAGTCTTCTGCCCGTCCCCGTCGCATTGTCGTTGGCGTGTCTGGCGCCAGCGGTGCCGCTCTGGGCCTTGAGTGTCTCAAATGCCTGCGTCAGGCTGGCGCCGAGTCGGCGCTTGTCGTCACACGCGGGGGAGAGATCACCATCGAGCAGGAGCTCGGCATGACGCTCGACGAGTTTGCGTGCTATGCCGATGTGGTCTACGACAACAAAAACATCGGCGCCGCCATCGCAAGCGGAACCTATCCGGTCGACGGCATGATCGTGGCGCCCTGCTCCATGAAGACCCTCGCCGGCATCGCGAGCGGCTACAGCGAAAACCTGCTGCTGCGCGCGGCCGACGTGCAGATGAAAGAGCAGCGCCGCCTGGTGCTCATGGTGCGCGAGACGCCCTTCAGCGCCATTCACGTCGATAACATGGCGCGCCTGGCGCGCGTGCCCGGCATCATGCTCATGCCGCCTATGCTCACGTTTTACAACGGCCCCGCCACGCTCGATGACGCGGTGCATCACATCGCCGCCAAGGCGCTCGAGGCCGTCGGCGTGCCATGTGCAAACTATAAGCGCTGGTCATAGGCGTCTTTAGGGTAGGATACGAATAGTGTTTAAGCCCGCTGCCCCTGTGGGCGGCGGGCTTTGGTGTGTCGGGAGGATCTATGCAGACGGGCATGTATGCGATTAGCGAGATGGCGAGCTTGTTTAACGTTTCGCGCCAAACGCTCATCTACTACGACAAGATCGGCCTGTTTAAGCCCGCCGTGGTTAACGAAAAAGGCTACCGTTTCTATTCGCCCACGCAGATCCCGCTCATGCGTCTGATCTGCATGCTGCGCGACCTGGGGCTCGAACTCGACGAGATTGACCGCCTGACCTCGACGTTCGACATTGGCGAGATGACCGATCACCTGCGCTCGCGGGTGCAGGCGCTCGATGAACAGATCGCCGGGCTCAAAGCCGAGCGCGCGAGTGTGCAGGAGCGTCTGAGCTTTTACGACGAGGCGGTTTACTGGCGCGAGCGCGAGGGCAAGCCGGAGCTCAAACAGTTTGAGCGCCGCTACGTGGTCTTTGAGGAGTTTCCGGGCGATATCGAGCGCGGCCGCTCGATGCTTCACCCCACGCTCATGCGGGCGATTCTGCGCATGCGTACGTTGACGGGCACGCGCCCCATGCGCGGCTGGGGCGCCATGCTGCGTCGCGAGGCGCTGCATTCCGACGACCCTATTGCCGGCGCCGGCTCCTTTGCCGTGCTGCCGCGCGGTGCCGAGGAGCTGCTGCCGAGCGATCCCGCCGAGCTGGCAGAGATTGGCATCGAGGTGCTGCCCGCAGGCACGTATCTGTGCATGAGCCGCTGGGGCATGCCGTACGAGCCCGAAGGCATCCGCGCCATCGTGGCCTGCATGGACGAGCACGCGCTCCAGCCCGTTGGCAACGCCTTCGACTTTTGCTACCTCGATACCACGAGCTACGACGAGTCCCACCAAGAGGACTTCTGCTGCATCCAAATCCCCGTCGCCCTCCAGATGTGACAAGGGGACTGCTCCTTCGTCGCATTCGTGGTGTGGCTGCTGCCTAAACCGTCACAACATTCGATGAAAATCTCGAAAACGAGGAAAAGCGTCGAATGTTGTGACGCTTTTCCTGTCTGTGCCGGCGAGCTCCCGTGTCATCTGGGGGTATAAGGCTAGCAAGTGTTTATTTGCGAGGCCAAGGGGGCGCCCCGTATGGATATCGATAACTTTGAATGGTGGTATAGCGAGGGCGAGGCTCCGGACGAAGAGTGGGACGAGCCCGCGCCGTGTGACGTGTCGAGCGACGAGGACGAGACCGGCAACGATGCCGGTGTCGAGCCTGAAGCCGCCTCCGATGCCGCCGAACCCCTAACCTTTGAACAGGCTTGGGCCCAGGCCGAGGCCGACGAGGCGAAGGCCGATGCCACGGCCACGCTCGGCGAGCCGGCTGATATGTCGATCTCGCCGGCAAAGACCCCACAGCCGCGCCATACCATCGACCCCGGCAGCACGGCATCCTTCAGCATACTCGACGTGCCCGCGCAGGGTGCCCAGGCGCCCGCCCCCACCCATCGCCCCAACCTGGCTCGCGAGGAAGACGCGGGCCGTCGCTCTCCGCTCGGCCCCATTCTCATCGCCTTTATGGCCGGCGTCATCGCTTGCTCGGCGATCGGCAGCATCTGGGGTCATGTCGAGCAGCAGCGCCAAGACGCCGCCAAGGTCGAGATGTCTGTCGAGCAATCGCTCAGCCGCACGCGCTCGGTGCATGTATCGGTCGAGGTCAAGGACGGCGCGACGTGGGACACCGCGCGCGGCGACAGCCAGATGCTCGTCCATATCGTGGGTCGCACGCTCAAGGGGCAAGCGATCGACGAGTACCAATACGTCAATTCCGAAGGTGACGGCATCGAGCTCAAGCCCGGCGACTACGAGCTCACGGTCGATGAGCCGCCCGTCGCCACCGACGGCACGCGTTACCGTGCCTCAAAGCGCATGGTTCCGGTGAGTTTTAATTCACAGGCGCCCGATACGGTCGATAGCACGCCGCAGGGCGGGTTTGACCTTTACGCTATTGCTCAATAACTGCACCTGTCGCTCAACCCCGCCGCCAAGAGTGGGACAATAGCCCTCGACACCGTTGTTTACTATTGGAGGAAGTAGCATGTCCACCGTCACTACCATCAAGCGCGGCGGCCTCATCGCGGCCATCGATTCCATGGGCGCCCAGCTCACGAGCCTTGCCCTCAACGGCAACGAGTATCTGTGGCAGGGCGACCCGGCCTTTTGGGGCAAGCATGCGCCTATCCTGTTCCCCATCGTGGGATCGCTGCGCAACAACATGGCGACATCTGCGGCCGGCACCTGCGAGATGCCGCGCCACGGACTCGCTCGCATCGTCGAGCACAAGTTGGTCGAGGTTTCGGAGGACGGCTCCTCGGTAACGTACGAGATCACTGACACGCCCGAGTCGCTCAAGGCGTTCCCGTTCCACTTTAAGCTCAACATGACCTATGCCCTGACCGGCGACACCACGCTCACGCAGACCTTTGCCGTCACCAACACCGGCGACGTGGCCCTGCCGTTCTCGGTGGGCGGTCATCCTGCATTCAACGTGCCCGCCCCCGGTGCCGAAGACGAGGCGTTCGAGGATTACGAGCTGGCGTTTACCGAGGCTTGGACCAACGAGGCTCCTATCATCACGCCCGACGGTCTTATGACGTTTGAGGGTAGCTACAAGGCTCCCGATAACTCGGACGTGCTGCCCATCACGCACCGCAGCTTCGATAACGATGCCATCATGTTCACCGATACTCCGGGCTCCACGCTCACACTGCGCGGCCGCAAGTCGGGCCACGGCGTCAAGATCGACTTTGAGGGCTTTAAGTACATCGGCGTGTGGTCTGCCGCCAACGATGCTCCGTTTGTGGCGCTCGAGCCCTGGACCGGTCATACCACCATGGACACCGAGGACGACGTCTTTGAGCACAAGGTCAACACCATTACCTTGGCACCGGGTGAGACGGACGTTCGCAGCTTTAGCGTTACCCTGCTCTAGAGGTTCCGCCGTTCTAACGAACGACGGACCGGTCGACGCTGCGCGCCACCCAGAGCGACAATTTGCCATTCAAAAGGCACGGCATGACCAGAAGGTCTATGCCTCGCCTTTTTCATGCCAACTTGTTCGCTCTGGACGTCGCTCGCTGGCATTGCCAAAACATCGACGCTCCCAATGACTACCGTGTGTCTATTAATTTTTCGAGCTTGTGCTGCGCTGCTGGTCGCTGGCGTATATCCTGTTAAGTCGTCAGCATACGATTCAACAGGGAAGGCAGATTATGCATTCTCCCCATCAACGCGACGCGCATCCACAGCCGGTGTGCAGTCGTCGCATCTTCTTGGGTAGCGCTCTCGCTGCGAGCGCTTCTGTCGTCGCCGGCGCACTTGCCGGCTGCCAGCGTCCCTCCACGCTGGAAGTAGTTCAGCCCACGACGGGCGGCGGTCGCGATGACCTGTCCGATTCCGTTATCGGCAAGGATAAGATCCGCATCGGCATGGAGGCGGCCTACGCCCCGTACAACTGGCAGGTTTCCGAGGCCAGCGAGTTCACGATCCCCATCGATAACGTGCAGGGCGCCTATGCCGATGGCTACGACGTGCAGATCGCCAAGATCGTCTGCAAGGCTCTCGGCGGCGAGCCCGTTGCCGTCAAGCAGAGCTTCTCGGGCCTTATCGACTCGCTCAACAACGGCCAGATTGACCTCATCATCGCCGGCATGAGCGCCACGCCCGAGCGCGAGGAGTCCGTCGGCTTTTCCGACCCGTACTTCATTGGCTACTTTGGCCTGTTCGTAAAAGAGGGCTCGCCCTACCAAAACGCCACCAAGCTCAGCGACTTCAGCGGTGCCACGGTGCTCGGCCAAAAGGACACCATGCTCGATACCGTCATCGACGAGATTCCGGGCGTTGTGCACAAGAACCCGGTCGATTCGGTCCCCACGGTGTTCTCGAATCTGCTGCAGGGCACGTGCGACGCCGTGACCTACAACACTGAGAACGAAAAGGGCTATATGGCCCAAAATCCCGGTATCGTCCCCATCCACTTTGCCGAGGGCGAGGGCTTTAAGCAGGAGGTCACGGCGAATGTCGGTTGCCGCAAGGGATCGGACAAACTGCTTAAGCTCATCGACAAGACACTCAAGGGCATTAGCCAAGAGGAGCGCGACCAAATGTGGGACGCGTGCCTCGACCGTCAGCCGGCATAGGGAGGCAGCATGAAAGGCATCAATCGTCTGGCCTCCTTTATCAAGGCCGACCACCGTTATGTGTACCTGGGCACGAGCGTTATCGCGGCGCTCGGCTTGGCATTTAGCCAGCGCAACCCCACGCCGCTGAGCTTTTTGGCGCCCACCGGCATCTTCCAAGATTGCCTTTGGGCGATTCTTTGGGCCTGGATCGTCGTGTCGGCGGCAGCGCTCGTCACCAAGGTTATGCACTGGAGCGACTATCGCGAAAAGTCACCGTTTGCATCCGAGCGTTTCCGTCGCGGCGCGCGCCTGGGCAGCTATGTCGTGGTCGTCATCGCGGCGATCTTCTTTGTCGACCGCTGCGTCATGTCGTTTATCGACCTGGTGCAGGTGAGTATTGTCTCGGACTCCAACCCCAGCGACTTTTTGTCGAGCCTGGTCTACATGACCTACAAGAGCGGGGACTTCTTTATCCGCGGCATCGAGATCACCATCGCACTTGCGATCTTCGGTACCGTCATCGCTTTTTTCCTTGCGCTGCTCTTTGTGTTTTTGCGCATTCAGACCTTCGATCGCGTGGACAACGACCTGGTGCGCTTCTTTAAGAGTGTCGGCCGCGGCTTTGCGACCATCTACTCCACCATCGTGCGTGGCACGCCCATGATGGTCCAGGGCCTACTCATCTATTACGCGGGCTTCACCGTTTTGCGCGGCATGGGCTTCGAGACCGCCCAGGCCAACCAGATCTGGAGTACCTTTACCGCTGGCCTCGTCACCATCTCGCTCAACTCTACCGCCTACATGATGGAGGTCCTGCGCGGCGGCATCGAGTCCATCGACCCCGGTCAGGCCGAGGCAGCGCGCTCGCTGGGTCTGTCGCAGTGGCAAGCCATGCGCAAGGTCGTGTTCCCCCAGGGCATTAAAAATGCGATTCCGGCGCTCACCAACGAGCTCATCATCAACATCAAGGATTCGTCGGTGCTTTCGGTCATCGGCGTGTTTGACCTCATGTACGCTACTACCACGGTCGCCGGCGTGTACTACCGCCAGATGGAGGTCTACTGCGTGGCGCTCGTGGTCTACCTGATCCTGACGCTCGTGGCGAGCCGCCTGCTCGAGGCCTTTGGCAAAAAGCTTGGCGCCGAGGCCCCGGCAACGCTGCCCAGCTCCAACTAGGCTCAAGACGAGGAGAATCATCATGGAAGATACCGCCACTACCGGCACCGCGGCCGCCGCACAGACCAATGAGCCGCTTATCCGCGTCGAGGGCCTGCGCAAGAGCTTTGGCTCGCTCGAGGTGCTTAAGGGCATCGACCTCGCTGTCAATCCCGGCGAGGTCGTCACCATTATCGGCGCCTCGGGCTCGGGCAAGTCGACCTTCCTGCGCTGCCTCAACCTGCTCGAGACCCCGGACGCGGGCCACATCTGGTTCCACGGCCAGGACCTTACGGCCGAGCGCTGCAATATCAATAAGCTGCGCGAGGACATCGGCATGGTGTTCCAGGGCTTCAACCTGTTCAACAATATGGACGTGCTCGACAACTGCACGCTCGCGCCCGTCACGCTCAAAAAGATGAGCAAGGCCGAGGCCGAGAAGGTCGCGATGGAGCATCTGGCGAGCGTGGGACTCGAAAAGTTCGCGCACGCCGCCGTGGGTCGCCTGTCCGGTGGTCAAAAGCAGCGTGTGGCCATCGCTCGTGCCCTGTGCATGAATCCGCAGATCATGCTGTTTGACGAGCCGACCTCGGCGCTCGACCCCGAGATCGTGGGCGAGGTGCTCGAGGTCATGCGCAAGCTCGCTGCCGACGGCATGACCATGGTCGTCGTCACGCATGAGATGGCCTTTGCCCGCACGGTGTCCGACCGCGTGGTCTTTATGGACAAGGGCGTGGTGCTCGAGGACGCCGCGCCGGCCGAGCTCTTCGGCAACCCCAAACACCAGCGCACTCGCGAGTTCCTCTCTCGCTATCTCGAAGACAAATAACCGACCGCAAACGCTTACGTTGCAGGGCCGCTCCCGTGGGGCGGCCTTTGTCGTCACAATCGAAAGGATGTCATGGCCGAGGTTTGGCGCTTCTTTGCGCATGAGGACGATTTTGCCGATATGGACGAGGCCGGCGCGTGCGAGCGCTTGGGTCGCGTGCTGTCGTTTCCGACCATCTCGAGCATGGATGCCGAGGCGGTGGACTGGCAACCCTTCGACGACCTGCGCGCCTATATGCAGCAGGCCTGGCCGCGCGTGTTTGCGGCGGGCGAGGTCGAGCTTGTCGGCCATTCGCTGTTGGTGACGCTTGGCGGTTCCGACCCTGCCCTCAAACCCGTCATGCTCATGGGCCACATGGACGTGGTCCCCGTGGTGCCGGGTACCGAGGCCGACTGGACGCACGCCCCCTTTAGCGGACAGGTGGACGACACCTACATTTGGGGTCGCGGCGCTATCGACATGAAGGATCAGGTCGCAGGCATTCTCGAGGCGGTTGAGTATGCGTTGGCGCACGGTTGGGAGCACAAGCGTTCGCTGTTGCTCGCCTTTGGCCAGGACGAGGAAACCACGCAGTACGGCGCTGGAGCTATCGGCCGCGTGCTCGAGGAGCGCGGTGTTGAGCTCGAGTTCCTGATCGACGAGGGTGACTACCGTATCGTTTCGGCTGCCGAGTACGGCGTGGGCGAGGGCTGGCTTATGCATGCCGACCTGGCCGAAAAGGGCTATGCCGATATCGTGCTCAAGACGAAGAACGCGGGCGGGCATTCGTCTAACCCCTACGGCGGCACGTCGCTCGAGGTGCTCAGCCGTGCCATCGCCGCAATCTGCGATATCGAGTGGCCGACGCGCGTGACCGATCTGCTTGCCGCGCAGCTTGTCGAGCTGGGGCTCTACACGGCGGATGAGATTGCCGCCAACGGGGATGCCATCGTGCGCGAGTGCCTCGCCAGCAAAAAGCTCTATCCGCTGGTGACGACCACCTGCGCGCCCACGCAGATCGAGGGAGGCAGCGCCGGCGCCAACGTAATGCCGCAGGATATGTGGGCCAACATTAACTTCCGCATGCTCGAGGGCACGAGCGTGGCCGACGTTGTGGCGCGCTGCCGTGAGGCGGTTGCCGGGGCGGACCTTGCCGGTCGTGTCGAAGTGGAGCTGGGCCCCGGCAGCTCCGAGCCCTCGCCGTCCCCGCGCATCGGTGGTCCCGGCCTCGAGGCGGTTCGCTCCATCGCCGCCCGCTATTTCCACAATCCAAAGGGGACGGAGGAAAACGGATCATCCGAGCCGTTGGCGATTGTCCCCTCGACCGTGATCGGCGCGACCGACGCTGCCAACTACCAGCACATTTGCTCCGAATGCATTCGTTTTTCGGCGTTTGTGGTCGACGATGACGAGTGCGACCGCGGCGTCCACGGCACCAACGAGCGCATCACCCGCCGCGCCTACCTCCAGGGTGTCCGCTTCCTCATCGCCCTGCTCCATACGCTCTAGAATCCGACAAAGGGACTCTCCCTTTGTCGGATTCCGTGCGGGTTATATGCAGGTTTGCCTGCGCACGCTATCATGTATGGGTTAGACCGCAACTATGTACCCCGTACGCGAAGGGATGCGCATGTATCTGAAGATCGACATGCTCTAGCTGGACTTACCCCCGCAATGGCGCCGTGCGCCCCATCAATTCTGCCGATTTTCACCTTCACGCATATAAAGGAGTCCCGTCATGCGCGACAAGCTCGAAAAGATCATCAAGGCCTACGAGGAGCTCGAGAAAAAGCTTTCCGACCCGGCCGTCGCCTCCGATATCAAGGAGTTCACGCGTCTCAACAAGGAGTACGCGCACCAGTCCGACCTCATCGCCGCCTCGCGCGAGTACATCGGTGCGCTCGATGACATCGAGGCTGCCAAGGAAATGCTCCACGATACTACCGATGCCGACGAGAAGGAGATGCTCCAGATGGACATCTCCGAGAACGAGGAGAAGCTTCCCCAGCTCGAGGAAGACATCAAGTACATGCTCATCCCGAGTGACCCCAACGACGACAAGAACACCATCGTCGAGATCCGCTCCGCTGCCGGTGGCGACGAGGCCGCCATCTTCGCCGGCGACCTGTACAAGATGTACCAGCGCTTCTGCGAGTCGCGCGGCTGGAAGACCACCGTGCTCGACTCCAGCCCTAGCGAGGCCGGCGGCTTTAAGTCCATCGAGTTCAAGGTCGAGGGCGACCGCGTCTACTCCGTCATGAAGTTCGAGTCCGGCGTGCACCGCGTCCAGCGCGTTCCCAAGACCGAGTCCCAGGGTCGTATCCAGACCTCCACGGCAACCGTCGCCGTGCTTCCCGAGGCCGAGGAGATTGACGTCCAGATCAACCAGTCTGACCTGCGCATCGACACCTACTGCGCTTCGGGCCCTGGCGGTCAGTGCGTTAACACTACCTACTCCGCCGTGCGCATCACCCACCTGCCCACCAACACCGTGGTGCAGTCGCAGGAGCAGCGTTCCCAGATCCAGAACCGCGAGGTCTGCATGCAGATGCTGCGTGCCCGTCTGTACGAGATGGAGCTCGAGAAGCAGCAGGCAGAGCTCGGTGCCGAGCGCCAGAGCCAGATCGGCCACGGCAACCGTTCCGAGAAGATCCGTACCTACAACCAGCCCCAGGACCGCGTGACCGATCACCGCATCGGTTTCAACTCCACCTACAACGGCGTCCTTCTGGGCGATCAGCTCGGCACCGTCATCGAGGCGCTCGCCGCCGCCGAGCGTGCCGAGAAGCTGGCACAGGCTGTTTAAGTTACGGCGTTTTACCAAACGCCGTAACTGCTCGACGCTGCGCGCCGCCCAGAGCGACAATTTGTCATTCAAAAGGCAAGGCATGACCAGAAGGTCTATGCCTTGCCTTTTTCATGCCAACTTGTTCGCTCTGGACGTCGCTCGCTGACATTGCCAAAACATCGGCGTTTCCTTGGTTGTCAAATGATCCGTAGGGAGTCATTGGTGACATTGCCTTGATATTTTATTCAGTCGGCTGTGATGTCATTTGAGCTGCTTACCTGCTTAAGGTAATTGACGGCATAAGTCCGCTATCGAAAATATTGCTCAAAATATCGTTCAAGAAGTCGCGGAGCGATTTTTGATGGGTCGCGCGTCAAGTGATTTGGCAAGTTCTTGGTTAGATATTGGTCAGTTTTGGGGCAACCTTGCCAAAAACTTGACGGATGCAGATTTAGACGTCGACGAATGAACAATTCAGGTGGGCTCCAAGCAAAAATCTGGGCTGATTCTCGATAATCGCCTTCAATCGTCCCTTGCCAAGCGCTGGCCTCGCTTACAATCTGCTCCGACATTCGCGCGCCGTCCGGCGCTTAAGAGGGGAGGGCCCCATGGCAAACGAGATTTGGACCATCAAGCGTTGTCTCGAGTGGACCAAGGAGTACCTGGCCGAGCGCGGCGAGGAGCACCCCCGTCTTTCTGCCGAGTGGCTGCTGTGCGCCGCCACGGGCCTGGCGCGCATTGACCTATATATGCGTATGGACGAGACGCTTAACGCGGCCCAGCTCGAGACCATGCATGCGGCCGTCGTTCGTCGCGCTAAGGGCGAGCCGCTGCAATACATCACGGGCAGCACGCAGTTTCGCATGATCGATGTCGCGTGCGCCCCCGGTGTGCTCATTCCGCGTCCCGAGACCGAGATGCTCGTCGAGGAAGTCCTCAATTATCTGGATGCCGAGGTGCTGAGCCCCGAGGCTGCTGCCCGCCAGCGTGTTGAGCTGCCTTGGAACGATGAGGTCGAAGAGGCCCGCAAAGCCGAGGCCGCGCTGGCAGACGAGCGAGCGACCGCCGAGCGCCGTGCCGCTAACCTGACGGCTGCCGATGAGGCGGCGCTAGGCAGCGACGTGCTGGGTAGCCGTGCCTATGCCGAGGAACTGGCCGACCGCGAGGCCGAGGAAGCCGCCGCACAGGCAGCGGAAGCCGAGACTGCGGAAGCTGCTGAGCCCGAGCTCGACGAATACGGCATCGCCATCGAGGGTGCCGACCAGGAGACGGTTTCAGCTCAGGATGCCGCTGCGCCTGCCCCAGCCGAGCCCCGCACTGCTCGCGTTCTCGAGGTCGGCTGCGGCACGGGCTGCATCTCGCTCTCTCTTGCTTGGGAGCGCCGCGGCCACGTTACCTGCACCGCTACCGATATTGAGCCGCGTGCTATCGATCTGGCCACCAAAAACCGCGACGCGCTCGGCCTCACGGCAGATGAGGTTGCCTTCAGCCTCACCAACCTGGTGAGCTCCATTCCCCACGACGAGTGGGGCACCTTCGACGTGCTCGTCTCCAACCCGCCTTACATCCCGACCGACGTTATGCGCTCGCTGCCGCACGAGGTCAAGGACTTCGAGCCCGATTTGGCGCTCGAGGGCGGTGCCGATGGCCTGGATATCTTCCGCCGCCTGCTCAATGCGGCACCCTATATGCTGCGCGCCGGCGGCCTGTTTGCCTGTGAGCTCTACGAGGGTGCCCTCGACGCCGCCGCCGAGCTCTGCCGCCAGGCGGGTCTATCGGATGTGCGCATCGTCCGCGACCTCACCGATCGCCCCCGCATCGTTCGGGCCGTCGTCACCGAGCCCAAGCAACGCCAGTAATATTTATTAACTGGTTAGCAAAAATTATAAAGTAGTTTATAATTAGGACGGCTGAAAGAGGTCGGCCCATGCAACCTCCTACCTTTCGGGAAATCATTGCCCTACTCAAGCACGATGGATTCGTGAAGGTCGCGCAAGTCGGTAGTCATGCTAAGTATGTTTCTGGTGACCGCGTTGTCACCGTGAACGGCTCTGGTGGTGATCGACCAAAGAAGGGCGCGTGGGCAAGTATTCGTCGCCAAGCTGGATGGTAGTTGGAGGCAAAATGAGGCAGCGATTTACCTATGACTGCGTTCTCATAAAAGAAGACGATGGTTACTGCGCTAGCTTCCCGCAGATTCCCGGCGCCTTTGCCGATGGCGATACGCGCGAAGAAGCGATTGCCCATGCCACCGAGGCACTGATGGCGTTTTTGGCCGACGACCTCAACAACGGTTTGACTCCGGCAGGGTACGAACGCTCGGCCGAGGTCGTGGCCCTTTCAGTCGAAATCGACAACGAGGACGCTCGGGAAGCGGCGTGCCGAACATTTAAAGACGCAGCGCTGGACCTCAAAGTCTCCGCTCCGCGGATTACCGCGCTGGTCAAAGCCGGAAAGCTCGATGTTGAACTCGTCGACGGCCGTCGGATGATAACGATAGACAGTATCGAGCGTTACGCCGCCCAAGAACGTCACGCCGGCAGGCCAAAGAAGTTCGTCGCAGTCCAATAACCCCCTCACTTTCACCGACTACTAGAGCCGCTCACCAAACCAACATGCGCTCTGGGCAAATAGGTTGAACGTTTCGTGCGAGAATGCCCCACAGTAAACAAACTTGCACCAGAACGTAAGGGGCTGGCATACACATGCAGACGGTCTATCGGGTATACGAGGGAACGCGCGAGCCGCATCGGCTTGCCGTCGAGCGCACGGCCGAGGTGCTCGGCCGCGGCGGCCTGGCTTTGATCCCGACCGAGACCGTCTACGGTGTCGCCGTGGCAGTCAACGCCTTCTCGGACGCCGTGCCCCAAGATACAAGCGAATTCCCATCGTGGCCGCGCGATCCGCAGGCTGCCGTCAATGGCGCCGCAGTTCCTGCGCTCGGCACCGGCTATCGCCGTATCTTCACTCTCAAGCAGCGCGAGCTCACCCAAACGGTTGCCTGGCTGGTCGATGATGCCGAGGCACTCGACCGCTATGGCGTGGATATCCCTAACGAGGCCCGCGTGCTCGCCCGACGATGCTGGCCGGGTGCCCTGACTATCGTGGTCAAGGCAGCCCCCTGCGTGCCGACCTTTATGCGCGCTGCCGACGACACGGTGGCACTTCGCGCTTCGGCCTCGCCCGTGGTGCAGGCGCTCATTCGCGCCTGTGGCAGCCCCCTTGCCTGCACCAGCGCCAACACGCATGGCGCGCCCGCGCCGGCAAGTTTTATCACGGTGGAGGGTCGCATCCTGGAGGGGGTCGATGTTGCCGTCGACGCCGGTGAGACCCCGTGTCGCGACGCCTCGACCATCGTGTCGTTTCAGCACGGCGAGCTCCAGATCCTGCGCCAAGGCGCACTTCCCGCATCAGAGATCGAACGGGTCCTGTCCGACCCGATGCAATAGAAAGGTTTAAGCGATGTCGTTGAATCTGGGCAGCCTGGGCATGGAAGATGCCTCGTTTGACTTTGGCGGTTCCTACATCATGGCGCTCGACTGCGGCACCACCTCGGTACTTGCGACCATCGTCGACGAGTACGGCTGCATCGTCGCGCAGGCACGTCGCAGCGTCAAAACCAGCTTCCCGCGTCCCGGTTGGGTAGAGCAAGACCCCATGGCGGTCCTTGCTAGCCAGATCGCCGTCATGATGGAAGTCCAGTTTAAGAGCGGTATCCACTCCGACCGCATTGCCGCCATCGGCATCTCCAACCAGCGCGAGACCACGGTGGTCTGGGATCGCGTGAGCGGTCAGCCGATCTATAACGCTATCGTATGGCAGTGCCGCCGTACCGCACCTCTGATCGACGAGCTTGTCGAGCAGGGCGCAGAAGGGCTGGTGCGCTCCCGCACGGGACTCACGCTCGACCCGTATTTCTCGGCCTCCAAGGTGCAGTGGATTCTCGACAACGTCGACGGCGCACGCGAAAGCGCGGCGGCGGGCGACCTCATGTTTGGCACCATCGACACCTGGCTCATCTACAACCTCACCGGCGGCCAGGTCTTTGCCACCGACTACACCAATGCCAGCCGCACGGCACTCTTTAATATCCATACGCTCGATTGGGACGACGACCTGCTGGCACTCTTTGACGTTCCACGTTCCATGATGCCCGAGGTTCGCTGGAGCTCGGGCGACTACGGCCGCGTCGCGAGCGACATCATGACCAACATGCCGCCCATCATGGGCGTGGCGGGTGACCAACAGGCGTCGCTGTTCGGCCACTGCTGTTTCCGTCCCGGCCAGACCAAAAACACCTATGGCACGGGTTGCTTTATGCTCATGAACACCGGCGACGAGATCGTCGAATCCAAGAATGGCCTGGTCTCCACCATCGGTATCGCTGCGGACGGCAAAGTCAGCTATGCGCTCGAGGGCTCTATTTTTGCCGCCGGCTCAACGATGAACTGGCTTCGCAACAACATGGGCATCATCTCGAGCGTGAGCGAGTCGGCACAACTCGCCGCTTCGATTAGCGACAACGAGGGCTGCTACTTCGTTCCGGCCTTTGCGGGTTTGGGTGCTCCCTGGTGGGACCCGCATGCTCGCGGTATCGTGTGCGGTCTGACCGGCGCCTCGAGCCGTGCGACCATCGTACGTGCCGCCTGCGAATCCATGGCATATCAGAGCTACGACGTGCTGCGCGCCATGGAGCAGGACGTGGGGCTTTCGATTGAGCGCCTGTCTGTCGATGGCGGTGCCTCGCGCAACGAGTTCATCATGCAATTCCAGGCCGACCTGCTGGATATCCCCGTGCTGCAATGCGAGACGGTGGAGACCACGGCAATCGGTGCCGCGTACTTGGCGGGTCTTGCCGTCGGCTATTGGGAAGACCTGGAAGAGCTGGAGCAAAATGCCCAGATCGTTAGGACCTTCCTTCCCCACATGTCCGCCGAGCGCCGCGAGCAAAACCTTGCGGGCTGGCGTGATGCAGTCAGGCGCTCGCTCAGCACCTCACAGTAGGGCTGCGATGGGCTGCTCGATACAACAAACCGCTAAACTAATGCATGGCGTGCGGCGGCAACATTGCTGCGCGCCTTGTCAGCAAGGCCGTTTTGCGGCCGCAACGAAAGGGGCAATCAACCCATGACCGTCACCTACGATGCGTCCCGTGTGACGCTTGTCGATCACCCGCTCGTCCAGCACAAGCTGTCGATCCTGCGCGACAAAAACACCGGCACCAACCAGTTCCGTCAGCTCGTGCGCGAACTCGCGCTTTTTGACGGCTACGAGGCCATGCGCGACCTGCCTATGGAAGACGTCGAGGTCGAGACCCCTATCACCACCGCAACGTTTAAGCAGCTCGCCGGCAAGAAACTCGCCATCGTGCCCATCCTGCGTGCGGGCCTTGGCATGGTCGACGGCATCCTCGACCTGGTGCCCTCCGCTCGCGTGGGCCACATCGGCATGGAGCGCGACGAGGTCACCCACGAGCCGCACGAGTATTACTGCAAGATGCCCAAGGATATCGACCAGCGCATCTGCCTGGTCGTCGACCCCATGCTCGCCACGGGCGGTTCGGCCGAGATGGCCATCAGCTACCTGCGCGAGCGTGGTGTCAAGGACATCCGCATGCTGTGCATCGTCGCGGCCCCCGAGGGCCTCAAGTCGCTGACCGAGAAGGATCCCGATGTACATATCTATACCTGCGCCATCGACGACCATCTCAACGAGGCTGCCTACATCGTTCCCGGCCTCGGCGACGCCGGCGACCGCATCTACGGCACGCTCTAGTCGCTGGGCTAAACGGCCGCGGCTGCAAATACGAAGAAACGGTGCGCGCGGACGAACAAAAGGCGACCGCGCGCACTCCTGTTAACGGACGTTTTGCCCTGCAGGGTTCGAGAAAAACGTATTACCGTACCTGCGGCATAAAGAAGGTCTTAAGAAAACGAACAGGTGCGTATTAACCGATGCTTTTTCGGTTGTACTTTAGCGATTGGCTCGTACAATAGTCACCAATGTTTGGCGGGAACTGTTCTGTGAAGCGTTAAAAAGGAAAGTGAGGACGCCAGTGTTTCAGATAGCCGATCTGCTCGCTATCGTTGCAGGCGCCATCGCGGGCGCAATTGCCTTCCTTCCCTTTGTCTTTACGCTCAAGCCGGTTCTTGACGATAAACAGAATGCGGACATGCTCAAGGGTATGGTGAGTCTGGCGGTCTCGGCAATCGCCCTGCTCGTCTTTACCTTGGTTGTGTTTGTGTTGTTCGGAGAGGCATTTCGCATGTTCCTCCTGGGCGAGGCGATCGGCTTCGTGGCCTTTATGGCTGCCTGCACGGTTCGTGTCGTCAAGGCGCTGCGAGATCCTCATGAGGTCGAAAGGTAAGTCGTGGATATTTTTGAAAAGCTGCCTGATGAGATTAATCATCTGGTCAGCGAGTTCAGCTCCACCCCTGTCGTGGGCGATCTGAGCTGCGGCATCACGCAGTACTCGTTTTGGCTGATCGTCTCCACGATCGTGCTCCTGATCGTCCTGGCCGTGTTCAAGAAGAAGCAGACCCTGGTCCCCAAGGGCTTCTTCGTCAACGGTTTCGAGTACATCATTGAGTACGTCGAGAACGATATCGGCAAGGGCGTCGTGGGTGAGAACTGGAAGAAGCACTTCCCGTTCCTGTGCTCGCTTTTCCTGTTCATCCTGATCAATAACATGATCGGCCTGATCCCGGGAATGAAGCCCGGCACCGGTGCAATCGGCTCCACCGCCGCGCTCGCCATCTTCGCCTTCGTGTACTTCATCTACTACGGATGCAAGGCTCACGGCGTGATCGGCTACATCAAGAGCCTCGCCCCGCAGGGCGTGAGCTTCCCGATGAACGTGCTTGTGTGGGTCGTCGAGCTTTTCTCGACCTTCCTGCGCCTCATCACGCTTGCCGTCCGTCTGTTCTGCAACATGTTCGCAGGACACGTGGTCATGGGCTCGTTCGCCATCATGGCGAGCATGTTCATGCAGCCGCTGCTTCAGCAGGTTTCCGCGGCCCACGCCGCCGGCGCCCTGCCTTCGCTGGCCTGGCTTGCCATCCTCATCCTGATCTATGCGATCGAGCTTGTGGTCGGCGCCATCCAGGCTTACGTCTTCACGGTCCTTACCGCCGTGTACGTCTCCGAGGCAGAGGAGGTCGCGGAGGAGGAGTAGTCCTCCGTTCGCGCCTTAAAGGTAAGGCAATTCGTTAAACCGCCGGTGCCCGTACCCATGGAGCCCGGCAGTTATAAAAAAGGTTATCCTGCGTGAAATAAGACACGCACGACAAAGGAGGAATCGTGGGAGTTATCGGTTACGGTCTCGGTGTTATCGGCGCTGGTCTTGCTATCGGTCTGTCTGCTCTGGGTGCTACGGGTGCTATGGCCCGTCAGCCTGAGGTCCAGGGCCGCGTGTTCACCGTCTTCATCATGGGCTCCGCCTTCGGCGAGGCTCTGGCTCTGATCGGCTTCGTTGTCGCGCTGATCGTTAAATAGCACGGAGCGTCAAGTATGAATCTTTCATCCCAGAAGAGCGCGATCGCACTCTCCGCGTCCGCGGCCGCGCTGCTCATGCCGGTTTCCGCGTTCGCCGAGGACGGCGCTGCCGGTGCGGACATCCTCATCCCTAAGATGGCGGAGTTCATCCCGGCGCTTATCGCCTTCCTGATCATCTGGATCGTGCTGGCCAAGGTCGCCCTGCCGGGCATCATGAAAACCATGGAGGAGCGCGGCAAGAAGATCGAGGAGAGCCTCGACGAGGCCGAGAAGACCAAGCAGGAGGCTATCGCCAAGCGCGCTGAGTCCGACTCGATCGTCACCGACGCCCGTCGTCAGGCTGCCGACATCGTTCTCGAGGCCCGTAAGGACGCCGAGTCCGAGCGCGCCCGTATCATCGAGGCTGCTCACAAGGAGGCCGAGGAGATCATCGCCAAGGCCCACACGACCGTCGAGGACGAACGCAAGTCCATCTACGCCGGTGCCGCGAGCTCCATCGCCGACCTGTCCGTTGCCGTCGCCACCAAGATCGTGGGCGAGGCACTCGACGACGAGGCCGAGCAGAAGAAGCTCATCGAGCGCTACATCCAGGAAGCAGGTAGCCTGAATGCCGACTAGCCGCTATCAGGACAAGGTGCTCGAGACCTACGCGCGCTCCCTTCTGGAAGCCGCCAAGGCCGAGAACCATGTGTTCGAGGACCTCGAGATGATCGAGCGCCTGGCTAGCGCCAGCCCCGAGATCATCGCCGTGCTCGACACCATGTCCAAGCGCGACCAGCTCGACCTTCTTCCCAAGGTGGCAGCTGCCTTTAAGTATGTTGCCGAGGAAGACGAGGATGTAGTGGGCGTGACCGTCACCACGGCGATCCCGCTCGACGACGAGCTGCGTCAAACCATCACTAAGAAATGCGAGCAGGACTTCGGCCGCAAGGTATTCCTTATCGAGCAGGTCGACCCGTCTATCGTGGGCGGCCTGGTGCTCGAGGCCCGCGGCGAGCGTCGTGACATTTCCGTCAAGACGCAGCTGCGCATCGCGCAGGAGACCCTCGCAAACTCTGCTAATTCGTACGGAGGTGAAGCCTAATGTCCGAAACCCTCAATGCCCAGGATATCGCCAAGAAACTGCAGGAGCAGCTCACGAGCCTCTCCGCGACGGTCGATACGCATGAGGTTTCAACGGTCGACGAGGTAGGCGACGGCATCGCGCGCGTCTCCGGCCTCAAGAGCGCCATGGCAGGCGAGCTTCTGGAGTTCAAGAGCTCCGATACCGGTGAGACCGTCTTCGGCCTTGCCCAGAACCTTGACCGTGACGAGGTCGGCGCCGTTCTGTTCGGTGCCGTCGACTCCATCAAGGAAGGCGACGAGTGCCGCACCACTGGCCGCATTATGGATATCCCCGTGAGCCGTGCCATGCTCGGCCGCGTCGTCAATCCGCTCGGCCAGCCCATCGACGGCCTGGGCGACATCGTCGCCACGCACCGTCGCCCCATCGAGTTCAAGGCTCCCGGCGTCATCGATCGTACCCCGGTGTGCGAGCCGGTTCAGACCGGTCTGCTCGCTATCGACTCCATGGTGCCTATTGGCCGCGGTCAGCGTGAGCTCATCATCGGCGACCGTAAGACCGGTAAGACCGCCATCGCCATCGACGCTATCCTCAACCAGCGCGGCAAGGGCATGGTCTGCATCTATGTCGCCATCGGCCAGAAGGCCTCCACGGTTGCCAACATCCGCGAGACCCTCGCTCAGCACGGTGCGCTCGACTACACCATCATCGTTTCGGCCACCGCTGCCGATTCCGCCCCTATGCAGTACATCGCGCCTATGGCCGGTGCCGCTATCGGCGAGTTCTTCATGTACAACGGCGAGGACGGCAAGCCCGCCAGCGAGACCAACCCCGGCGGCCACGTGCTCGTCATCTACGACGATCTGTCCAAGCAGGCCGTGGCCTACCGTCAGATGTCACTGACGCTGCATCGTCCGCCCGGACGCGAGGCCTATCCTGGCGACATCTTCTACCTGCACTCTCGTCTGCTCGAGCGTGCCGTCAAGATGTCCAAGAAGAACGGTTACGGCTCCATGACGGCCCTGCCGATCATCGAGACCCAGGACGGCGACGTTTCGGCCTACATTCCGACCAACGTCATTTCCATTACCGATGGTCAGATCTACCTGCAGTCCGAGCTCTTCTTCCAGGGTCAGCGCCCGGCAGTCGACGTGGGCATCTCCGTGTCCCGCGTCGGTGGCGACGCACAGACCAAGGCCATGAAGCAGGTTGCCGGCAACCTTCGCCTGGACCTCGCTTCGTACCAGGAGCTCGCAGGCTTTACGCAGTTCGGCTCCGACCTCGACGAGGCCACGCAAAAGCAGCTTACCCACGGCGCTCGCATGACCGAGCTCCTTAAGCAGCCGCGCTACAAGCCGTTCGAGGTTGGCGAGCAGATCGTTACGCTGTTTGCCGGCAACGAGGGCTTCCTGGATGATCTGGAGATCGCCGACGTGCTGCCTTTCCGTGCCGAGCTCATCGAGTACATGGACAACGGTTTTGGCTCGCTGCTCGACAAGGTTCGCGCCAAGAAGATTGACGATGACACCAAGGCTGAGCTCCTGCGCGTTATCGGTGACTTTAAGCAGCAGTTCATGGCCAAGCACCATGCCGATACGACTGGATCAGAGGAGAACTAAGCCCCATGGCCAACCTTCGCGACATTAAGAAGCGAATCTCCTCGGTTACCACGACCAAGCAGATCACGCGCACGATGGAGATGGTCTCTACGGCCAAGATCCGTCGTGCCCTCGATCGCTCCAAGCAGGCCGAGCCCTATAAGGAGGCGCTGACCGACGTCATGTTGACGGTCGCCGGCGACGCCTCCTGCTCGGGCACCGATCCCATGCTGCAGAAGCATGAGAGCGTCAAGCATGGCCTGATTGTCGTTATTGCCTCGGACCGCGGCCTTGCCGGCGGTTTCAATACGACGGTGGAGCGCACGGCCGAAAAGCTCGCCGCTTCTTGGGCGAACGACGGCATCGAGTGCGAGATCATCGCGTGTGGGCGCAAACCGGCCACGTATTTCCGCGACCGCGCAAACGTCGTCATGCACTTTGAGGGCAATTCCTCCGAGCCCGATTTCAATCAGGCCCGCATGATCTCCTCTCATATCTGCGATGCGTATCGTGCCGGCGAGCTTGACCGTGTCGAGCTTGTCTACCACCACGCCAAGAACCGCGTGGATCAGGAGCTTCGCGTCGAGCATTTGTTGCCGCTCGACCCCGAGATGATCGCTATGGCCCACGGTCCGCGTAAGAACGAGACCGACGCCCCTAAGCGCATCTCGTCCACGTTCGAGTTCGTGCCCTCTCCCGAGCATGTTCTCGGCAAGCTTGTACCGTCGTATATCCTGACGGTCATCTACCAGGCCCTGATCGATTCGGCGGCTGCCGAGCAGGGTGCACGCCGCAAGGCCATGCACTCTGCGACGGAAAACGCCACCGCGATCATCTCGACCCTTACCCGCACGTATAGTCGCGTGCGCCAGGCTTCGATCACGACCGAGATTAACGAGATCGTCGGCGGAGCCTCAGCATTGGAGGAACAGTAATGGCTAATAACACCGTAAAGCTTGCGGTCGAGGAAGCCACCAAGAAGACGACTGCCGGTGATGGTCGCATCGTGCGAATCATTGGCCCTGTCGTCGACGTCAAGTTTGACGGCGCGGTGCCCCCGATCTACAACGCGCTCACGGTCGAGGCCGAGACCCCGATCGGCCACCTGAGCACGATCCTCGAGGTCGAGAGCCAGCTTCCAGGCGGCGTTGTCCGCACGGTCGCCATGTCCTCGACCGACGGCCTGCAGCGCGGCCTCATCGCCACCGATACC
Organism: uncultured Collinsella sp.; assembly: GCA_900549905.1. Lineage (GTDB taxonomy): Bacteria > Actinomycetota > Coriobacteriia > Coriobacteriales > Coriobacteriaceae > Collinsella. The sequence goes on from URQD01000009.1 coordinate 43,798, forward strand.
GGTGAGCCCATGAAGATGCCCGTTGGCCCCAAGACGCTCGGCCGCATTTGGAACGTCATGGGCAAGCCTGTCGACGGTAAGCCCATGCCCGAGGTGGAGGAGTTCTATCCCATCCACCACGCAGCGCCCCGCTTCGACGAGCTCACCACCAAGACCGAGATCTTCGAAACCGGCATCAAGGCCGTTGACCTGCTCGAGCCCTACATCCGTGGCGGCAAAACGGGTCTGTTCGGCGGCGCCGGCGTCGGCAAGACCGTTCTGATTCAGGAACTCATCAACAACCTCGCCCAGGAGCATGGCGGCACCTCGGTGTTCACCGGTGTCGGCGAGCGTACTCGTGAGGGCACCGACCTGTTCCTCGAGATGAGCGAGTCGGGCGTTATCGACAAGACCTGCTTGGTCTATGGTCAGATGAACGAGCCGCCTGGAGCGCGTCTGCGCATCGGTCTGGCTGGCCTTACCACCGCTGAGTACTTCCGCGATCGCGGCCAGGACGTTCTGCTGTTCATCGACAACATCTTCCGCTTCTCCCAGGCAGGTTCCGAGGTTTCCGCACTGCTGGGCCGTATGCCGTCCGCCGTTGGTTACCAGCCCACGCTGGCAACCGAGATGGGCGACCTCCAGGAGCGTATTACCTCGACCAAGACGGGCTCCATTACCTCCGTCCAGGCTGTCTACGTCCCCGCAGACGACCTGACCGACCCGGCGCCTGCCACGACGTTTACGCACCTCGACGCCACCACGGTTCTTTCGCGTAGCATTTCGTCGCTCGGCCTGTTCCCGGCTATCGACCCGCTCGCGTCTTCCTCCGACGCTCTCGATCCCTCGATCGTCGGCGAGGAGCACTACCGTGTCGCCGTCAAGGTCCAGGAGCTCCTGCAGGAGTACTCCGACCTTCAGGACATCATCGCCATTCTGGGTATGGACGAGCTGTCCGAGGAGCAGCGCCTTACGGTCAACCGTGCCCGTAAGATCCAGCAGTTCCTCTCCCAGTCTTTCCACGTCGCCGAGAAGTTCACCGGCAACCCCGGTGTCTACGTCCGCGTCGAGGATACCGTCCGCTCCTTCGCCGAGATTGTCGACGGCAAGGCCGATGACCTGCCCGAGCAGGCATTCCGCTATGCTTCCACGATTGAGGACGTGCGCGAGCGCGCCCGCAAGATGGGGGAGAAGTAGGTTATGCGTATCCGCATCGTGTGCCCCGTGAGCCTCGCCTATGAGGGTGACGCTGCGTTTGTGTCGATTCCGTCTACGGATGGCGAGTTTGGCGTTCTGCCTGCTCACTCCAGCGAAATCTGCACGATCGACCGCGGTTACGTTCGCGTTTCCGATAAGGCCATGGGCACTGTCGACCACACGTTTGCCGTGGCCGGCGGCTATGCCCAGGTTGCGGACGATGTCGTAACCGTCCTCGCCGAGCGCGCTTGCGATTTGGCGACCGTCGACGCCGACAAGGTTAAAGCTGATATTCAAGGTTTTGAAGAGAAGCTGGGTAATTTGTCGGAGGATGATGCACGCCGCGCCTACCTCTATAATGAAATCGCATGGTGTAAGCTCAAGCTTGCCCAATAGTCAAACGTTTTAGCGTTCGACCATTTGCGAACACATCATGCCCGGGATGGCCCAGCCACCCCGGGCATGCTTTTTGAAGGGGTAGACCTTGGATATTATCCGTGTTGAGGGTGGCCACGCCATCGGAGGATCCGTGCCCGTCTCGGGCGCCAAGAACTCCGCACTCAAACTCATGGCGGCAACGCTTCTGGCGCCGGGCAAGACAACGCTGCAGAACGTGCCCGATATTTCCGATGTCCACGTGATGGGCAAGGTGCTCAAGGGTATGGGCGCTACGATCGATGTTCTCGACGAGCACACGCTCGAGATCGATACCTCCCAGGTTGATTCCTGGGAGGCTCCCTACGAGCTTGTCGCCAAGATGCGCGCTTCCACCGCCGTCATGGGACCCCTGCTGGGCCGCTTCCATCGCGCCAAAATTGCCATGCCGGGCGGCTGCAACCTGGGTGCTCGCAAGATCGATATGCACATTCTTGGTCTTGAGGCCCTGGGCGTTGAGTTCGATACCGCCCACGGTTACATCAACGCTAATGCGCCCCAAGGTCTGCGCGGTACCACCGTCACGCTCGAGTTCGCCAGCGTCGGTGCGACCGAGAACCTCATCATGGCCTCTGTGCGCGCACAGGGCACCACGGTTATCGACAATGCCGCCCGCGAGCCCGAGATCGTCGATCTCGCTAACATGCTCAACGAGATGGGCGCCAAGATTGTTGGCGCCGGTACGCCCGTCGTGACTATCGAAGGCGTGGAAGAGCTCCATCCCGTTACCCATCGCGTGGTGGGCGACCGCATCGAGGCCGGTACCTTTATCGTTGCCGGTGCGTTGATGGCCGACGATCGCGGTGTCGATGTCACGGGCTTTTGCCCCATTCACTTGGGCATGGTGCTCAAGAAGATGGAGCTCATGGGTATCGACTGCGAGCGCGTCGAGGATGGCGTCCATGTGAACCGTGCCGAGCGTATCAAGCCGGTCGACATCCAGACGCTTCCGTTCCCCGGTTTCCCGACCGACATGCAGGCGCAGATTATGGTGCTCTCCGCCCTTGCCGACGGCAGTTCCGTTATTACCGAAAACATCTTCGAGAATCGCTTTATGTTTGCCTCTGAGCTGGTGCGCATGGGTGCCGACATTCGTATCGAGAGCCATCATGCCATGATTCATGGCGTCAAGGGCTTCTCGGGTGCACAGGTTACCTCGCCCGATCTGCGCGGCGGAGCGGCCCTCGTTGTAGCGGGCTTGATCGCCGACGGGACGACCGAGGTTTCAGCTATCCATCACATCAAGCGCGGCTACGAGCAGTTTGTCGAAAAGCTGCAGGCGCTTGGCGCGCATGTCGAGCATGCTACCGTCCCCGATCCCGTCATCTACTAATACAGGTTGCCTATGTTTAATAAAAAGCCCCTCGCGGATACCACCACCCGAAGACCCTCAACTGGTGCGCAGGCCAAGATCTACAGTCGCGATAACGTGGCTCGTTATTCCGAGCGAGCTCGCCAACGTCGTCGTAGCCACACGATTCGCCACGTCGCGCTCATTGTCGTGCTTGGCGTGCTACTGAGCGCCACTACCGCTGCCGGCCTGTGGTTTGCCACCATTATGGGCAAGCTCGGCGATTCTAATGTCATTACCGACAATCTGCGTCGGGTTCTGGTTGACACCGATGAAGCAAAGGATCCGTTCTACGTGCTGCTTCTTGGCACCGACGGCCGTCCGGGCGAGGATACGTATCGTGCCGACTCGATTATCCTGGCACGCATCGACCCCACGCAAAAGCAGGCGACGCTCATTTCCGTTCCGCGCGACACCAAGGTCGTGTACAAGGGCGAGACCATGAAGATCAACGCCTGCCATACCGTTGGCGGCGCCGAGGCCATGGTCGAGGCGGTCAACGAGCTGTGCGGTGTTCAGATTTCCCACTATGCCGAGGTCAGCTTCGACGGTATGCAGGCGCTGATTGATTCGGTTGGCGGTATCGACATTAACGCAACCGATGATGTTGACGACCCCGAGCACCTGGATATTAAGATTACCGCTGGCCAGCAGCATATGGACGGTGCCACCGCCCTTACCTATGCCCGCTGCCGCTACACCTATGCCGACGGCGATTACACGCGCATGCGCCACCAGCGTCAGGTGCTTGGCGCCCTTGCCAACCAGATTCTCAATAACTTCGATGCCACGAAGATCTTTGGCCTGGTTAATTCGCTGTCCGATATGCTCGTAACCGATATGAGCGTTCAGGATATCGTGGCTACGGTCAATGCCATGCGCGGTATGGATGTCGACGGTATCTACTCGGCCAACCTGCCCTCGTACGCCGACGACAGCACCATGATCGACGGCGTGAGCTATGTCTTTGTCTACGAGGACGAGCTCAAGGAAATGATGGAGCGCGTCGATGCCGGCAAGGATCCCAAGGGTCCCAACACCATGGGTCTTTCCGACGGCTCCAGCTCTACGATCGGTGACCTCAGCAACAACACGTCTGACGACTACGCAAACGGTACCGCAACCTCATCGGTCAGCTCTGACGATTCCGACGATTCGAGCGACAGTTCCGATTATTATGAAGAGCCCACGGGCGACGGCAACGGCTACGAAGCCAATTATTAGGGTTACGCGGGCTTACTAGCCCGCGTAACCAGTTGACGCTGCAAACCCGCCAGAGCGGCAATCTGCCTTTCAACTTCGGCGGCATG
>URQD01000010.1:0-47726 GCA_900549905.1 uncultured Collinsella sp.
GCTGCTGGCCGGTGATGGCGCGCAGGTCGCGCACGGCACCGTCGATGGCCTTGGAATCGGTAGCGGCCTCGCCGACACCCATGTTTACGACGATCTTCTCAAACTTGGGGATCATCATGACGTTCTCGTACTGGAACTTGTCCTGAAGCTGCTGCTTAACCTCGTTGTTGTACTTGGTCTTCAGACGCGGCACATACTTCTCTTCTGCCATTGTTCACTCCTTCTTGGGGTTTTAAGCACGGGGCGTGGCCACGATGGGTTGTCCTCGTGCCTCCTGGCTGCATCCGCGCCGCTCATGGCATTTCGCGGTTTGGACTCGACGCAGCAGGAGCCGACAAAACAATCGGTACTATACGCGCATCGGGAGCGTATTTCCAGAAAAACCTCGTCTGCCTGCACAACTCCACAACTCCCCCGCACATATTGATCCCTAGGGGACGGAGGAAAATGGCAGTTGCGGTGAAATAGGGACCGTTTGACGGCTTAACAGGCTTTAACAGTCCGTATTTCACCGCAACTCATATATGGGGATGCGATTAGCGCTTGCGGGGGACGAGCTTGGTGCGGCGCAGGTGGATCATCTCGGCAGCGATGGAGATGGCGATCTCCTCGGGGTCCTCGGCCTCGATGGCGACACCGATCGGCAGGTGCAGCTCGTCGATCTGGTCCTGCGTAAAGCCCTCCTGCTCCAGGCGGGCGCGCACAAAGGCCGTCTTGCGGCGCGAACCCAGACAGCCCAGATAGGCGGGCTTGGCGTGCATGGCCTGAATCACCACGTCGATATCGGACTTGTGACCCGCCGTGGCGACGACCACTAGGTCACGCGGGCCGATGGGGCACTGCTTGCTCAGGTTCTTGTAGTCGACCAGACGACGGTCGTAGACACCGGGCACCCATTCGGGGGTCAGTGTGCCGGGGCGGTCGTCGCAAGCCACGACGGCAAAGCCCGCCGCCGTGAGCACCCGCGCCGTCGCAGCACCCACGTGGCCGCAGCCAAAGATATAGGTCAGGCCCTCGGGGCAGAGCGTCTCGATGTGCGCCGCGGGAATCTCGGAGGCCGCGTTGGTGTAGGTGATCTTACTCCCCTCCTCCACCAGCGAAAGCTCGGGGCAGCCCATTATGGTGCGGCGCGACTCCTCGCCATGGTATTCGGCAACGTCGCCTTCATGCGCACTTGCGATAAACGGTTCAAAGTCGATGGCGAAGTCGCCGATGCGCCGATAGGCCAAGACGTCGGCAACCGACTGGAACAACGGTGCCTGGGTCGCATCCAGATGCAGGTAGCACAGGCAGATGGCTCCGCCGCAAATCATGCCGGTATCGGAGTTCTCGCCGCCCATGGTGTAGCGGACCAGACGCGATTTACCCCCGGCCAGCAGCTCGCGCGCCTCGTCCAGCGCAAAGAGCTCAATCTTGCCGCCGCCGATAGTGCCCGCTTGGCTGCCATCGGCAAAGACAGTCATCCATGCGCCCACACCGCGCGGGGACGACCCCGCCGTACCGGCCACTACCACCAGCTCGCACGTCTCACCAGCACGCAGGGCGGCAAGCGCCGCATTCACAACATCGAGCTTTTCCATTGCCGCCTTCTATCCTCTAAAGACATCGGTGAGCATAGCGAGTGCCTCGAGCACGCCGCCGCCGACCGACGTCGCTTTGTCCGAAATGTAGTTGATATAGCTGGCATCGCCGCGTGGATCGACATCGGCGCATTTAAAGCCCTCAGTCACCTGCACGCCGTTCGCCAAAAGCCCGCGCAGACAGCCATCGATCTGCGTGCACATGGGCGTATCGCCCGCGTAGCCAATCACGTCTCCGGCGCTCACGATGTCGCCGATTGCGCGGTCGGACCGAAACACGCCGGCGGCGGGGCTGTGGATAACACGTTCCTTGCCATAGCCGGCGATAATGCCCGGCACGCCCGTGTTGGGCTGGGGCGAACCTTGGGTAATGACACGGCCGAGAAAATGCCCGCGCATGGTCTCGACCACGGCGTCGCAGTCAACCGGCGCGGTAAAGCCCGGCCCCACGGCGATGACGGCAGGCGCCATGTCGCGCGTGGTGCCCAAGTTGCGCTTAGCCAAAATCGCGTCGACCACAGCAGCGGGTTTAAGCTCATCGAGCATCTTGGCCTGAGGGTCCACCACAACGGCGACGTCTCCAGCCTCGGTAATCTCAAGCGCCTCAGCCGGCGTCTGTGCCAAGCGAGCGCGAATGCCTTCGACCTCGACCTCGCCCAGGCGAATGGCCTCGCAAAAACAGATTGTGCGGCGAATGCACGTGGGAACCGCGATATCTGCCATAACGACCGACACGCCGGCGCGCACCAAACGGGCAGCGACGCCCGTGGCGATATCGCCGGCGCCGCGAACATAAACGAGCATTCCCGGGGCACCTCCCTGTGCTACGGTTTGAGCAGAGCAAAAGCGGTCCGACCGCTACTCTGATGATTATTTATTATCACAGTATTATACGGCGGTGAACAGATGGAAACGGTTAGCGGCAATCTTGCCTCGGCGCTCAGGATCGAGCCGGGCATTACCGCGATTATCGGCAGCGGCGGCAAGTCGACCTTGCTCAAGACGCTGGGTCTTGAGCTCATGCGCGCTGGCGGCCGCGTGCTCCTCTGTACCACCACGCATATGCTTCCCGTTGCCGGCGTGCCATGGGACGGGTCGAATCGTCGCCTGGACGCCGCGCCTTGGAAGCCAGGTGCCTCACACGCCCCCGGCTGCACCTGCGAGGCCTGCGCGGGCCTTGTGCGCGGAAGCATCTGCCAGGCAGGCGTCTTGGACCCGGAGACAGGCAAGCTCTCCGCCCCCGCCGAGCCGCTCGACCAGCTGGCGCAGCGCTTTGACTATGTGTTGGCCGAGGCAGATGGCAGCAAGCGACTCCCGCTCAAGGCACATGCCGCCTGGGAGCCGGTAATTCCCGCCGCCACGGCAAACGTTGTCTGGGTCGTCGGCGCCTCGGGGCTGGGCAAGCCCGTCGCCGAGGTTGTCCACCGCCCCGAGGTCTTCTGCGAGCGCTGCGGCTGCGAGCCCACCGACACCGCCACCCCAGAGCGCGTCGCTATGGCGCTCAATGCCGAGCTGCAGATGCTGAACCTCAGCAATGCCCGCATTATGCTCAACCAAGTCGACACGCTTGCCGATCCAACGATGGCAGATCGCTTCGAGGCAGCCCTCAACCGCCCCCTCATCGCCACCAGCCTCCAGGGGTAGCAAATTTGGGACGGGGCTCTTTTTGCTACCCCGTCCCAAAAAATCATCTCCCAAATTAGCTACCCCGGCGGTCTTCCCGTTAGCGGGGCACGTAGCGGCCGGGTTGGGCTCCGGTGGGCTCGCCGTCGCGTGCCGCCAGCACGCCGTTCACAAACACGGCCTTGGCGCGGCCATGTGCCTCAAAGCCCTCGAGCGGCGTGTAGTCCACGGCCTGATGCTGCGTCGCGGCGCTGATCGTCCAACGCGCGCACGGATCCCACACGCACACGTCGGCATCGGCGCCCTCGGCAAGACAGCCCTTGCGCGGATACATGCCAAAAACGCGCGCCGGATTCTCGCTCATCAAGCGGCACAGATCCTCGGGACCCAGCTGTCCCTCAAAGCTCGTGGCAATCGCAACGGGACGATGCTCCACGCCGGGCCCGCCGTTGGGAATCGCGCGGAAATCATCGCGTCCTCGGTCCTTTTGCCCGTGCAGGTTAAAGCCGCAATGATCGGTCGCAATAGTATCGATCTCGCCAGCCACAAGCGCCTCGCGCAGTGCCGCACGGTCACCCGCATGGCGCAGCGGCGGGCTCATCACATACTTGGCGCCCGCAAAGCCGTCCTCGCCCTGCTCCAGATAGCAGGTATCGTCGAGCATCAGATACTGAGGGCAGGTCTCGACATAGATGCTCTTCTGCCCGCGCGCCTTGGCAGCGCGAATGGCCTCGAGCCCCAGCTTGGTCGAAAGGTGCACCACGTTGACCGGAGCATCCCCGGCCAAGTGCGCCAGATATAGCAGACGGCTCACTGCCTCGGCCTCGCACACATCCGGACGGCTGAGCGCATGGCCCTCGGGCCCGTGGATACCCTGCTCAAACACGCGCTTCTGCAGCTCGTTCACGAGCGTGCCGTTCTCGCAATGCACGCACAGGATACCGCCTACGCGCTTGAGCTCCTCCAGCACCTCGAGCGTCTCGGCATCGTCCAAGCGCAGGTGGTCATAGGCAAAGTAGGTCTTGAACGACGATACGCCCGCCTCGCGCATGGCCGAAAGATCGGCGCGATTGCGCTCATTCCACTCGGCAAGCGCCATATGGAAGGCGTAGTTGGCCGTGCAGGTTCCGTCGGCGCGGCGATGCCACTCGGCCAAGGCATCGGGCATGGTCACGCCGCGATCGGCTGTCGCGTAGTCCACGATGGTCGTCGTGCCGCCGCAGGCAGCCGCACGCGTACCGGTCTCAAAGCTATCGGCCGTCCAATCCATGCCAGTCCAGCACTGCATGTGCGTGTGGCCGTCGATAAAGCCGGGAAACACCCAGCAGCCCGCGGCATCCTCGACGGTATCGCCCTCGGCCGGCTCGATTGCCGCGGCAATCCGCACAATCTTGTCGCCCTCCATGGCAAGATCGGCGCGGCGAAGCCCCTGGGGCGTCACGAGCGCGCCGTTTTTGATGATGATCATAATTGCTCCTTATTGATTGATGCAGTTGGCCACGCGATCAAAATACGAGCAGGCGGTGATATGCTCCGTTATGCGTCGCTGTCCCTTGACGGTATCGACGTCCCACAGCTCGTAGGCACGCGCCTCGACCAGCACCACGTCGGTACGGTCCTTGAGGATCGAACCGCCGCCGTCCTTACCCTCAAGACACATAAGTGCATCGAACAGTTCCGCCGGAAAGAGCACCGGGCTCGAAGGCTCACCGTTGCACGCAAGACGCACCGGATGCTTGCGGCCACGCTCGTCAAATGCACGAACCATAGCCTCAAAAGAATCCGAACTCACGAGCGGCTGGTCGCCCGGCAAAAAGAGGCAACCTTTCCAGTTGCGTTCGACTCCCCACGAAAGACCCGCACGGACGCTTTCGCTGCGCAGCTCGCCATCGTGCAGCACGCACGGGCAATGCTTGTCATCACAAATCTGAGCGACCTCGGGCCAACGCGTCGAAACCACGACGTCAAAGCCCCGGGGAACCGAATCGATAGTCCGGGCAATCAGCGGCTCGCCATAGATATCGGCGAGCATCTTGTTAGAGCCAAATCGCTTGCCCTCGCCCGAAGCCATAATGACGCAACCAAGTTTCATGGCGATACCTCCCCTGAAACCATCGTACCCATAACTCGCGCCGCGGGCATCCACATCGAAAGCGCTTATCCCGTACGCCCGCGATGCAAAAAAGGGGCGCCCCGCCGGTTGGCAGAGCGCCCCCTTTACATGGCTTACCTCAACCCGGCTTTAGGCCTGGAACCAACGGGCGGTGTTGCGCTCGTCGAGGGCCTTGAGGGTAGCGGCGGGATCGGCAACCTTCTGCAGGAACATCATGGCTGCGATGGCGTACGGCTTGTAGCTGGCCTCCTTGTACATGCCCACGCGGTGCATGTCGAAGACGTCGGCGTTGACCTCGCCGTGCTCGCAAGAGACACCGGAGATGTCGGCGGGTAGCGGGTGCATAAAGATGGTGTCCTGGCCGTTGGCGGTCTTCTCCATGAGTTCGGTCGTGGAGCACCAGTCCTGATGCGTAGCGTTCTGGGCAAGCAGCTCCTTCTCGAGCGCGGCGATGCCGGCGTCGTCGCCCTCGGCGTACAGGTTGGTACGCTTCTCCATGGCGGCAAACGGAGCCCAGCTCTTGGGGATCACGATGTCGGCACCCTCGAAGGCCTCGGCCATGGTGTTAACCTGCTTAAAGGTGGTGCCGGACTCGGCGGCATAGCCCTTGGCGCGCTCGACGACCTCGGGCATGAGGTCGTAGCCCTCGGGATGGGCCAGGGTGACGTCCATGCCAAAGCGGGGCAGCAGGCTGATCAGCGACTGCGGGCAGGACAGCGGCTTGCCGTAAGAGGGCGAATAGGCCCAGGTGACGGCAACCTTCTTGCCCTTGAGGTTCTCAAGGCCGCCAAACTCGTTGATGAGGTAGAGCATGTCGGCAGAGGACTGCGTGGGGTGGTCGGAGTCGGACTGCAGGGAGATGAGCGTGGGACGGTGATCCAGAACGCCATCCTCGTAGGCCTGCTGGACAGACTCGGAGACCTCGGCCATGTAGGCGTCGCCCTTGCCGATGTACATGTCGTCGCGGATGCCGATGACGTCGGCCATAAAGGAAATCATGGTAGCAGTCTCGCGGACGGTCTCGCCGTGGGCGATCTGGGACTTCTTCTCGTCCAGGTCCTGCAGCTCAAGGCCCAGCAGGTTGGCGGCCTTAGAGAAGGAGAAGCGCGTACGGGTGGAGTTGTCGCGGAACAGGGAGACGGCCAGGCCCGAGTCGAAGATCTTGGACGAAACGTTGTTCTCACGCAGCTCGCGCAGGGCGTCGGCGACGATGTAGAGAGCCTTGAGCTCATCGGTGGTCTTATCCCAGGTGTGCAGGAAGTCGCTGCCGTACATACCCTTAAAATCGAGGCCGTTCAGCTGCTCGACGAGCTCGGTAAACTTAGCGTCCATGGAAATGTCCTTTCTGAAGGTGAAACGATCGCAATGAGTAGATGTGCTCCGGCATGCGCGTGTGGCTAGAACATGCAGAGCGCTATGACGAGGACCCGCTACCGTTGAGGAAGCATGGGAGATAACGACCGCGGGCCCCAAGTCAACAGGGGGTGCCGGGGACACGAGCGGCCCCCGGCTCAACAAGATCAAGGAATGGGGCTAGTCGATCTTGTTGTTGGTCAGACCGGCGCGGAAGACGGTGGCGTCGCCATCGGCCTGGCTCGGATCGTAGAGGTTCAGGGCAGCCACGTACATGGCGGCAGCGGTGACCAGGTCGTCCTTGTAGGTGACCTCGTTGGGAGCGTGAGCTTGAGACTCGGCACCCGGGCCAAAGCCCACGCAGGGGATGCCGTAGCGGCCCTGGATGGAAACGCAGTTCGTGGAGAAGGTCCACTTGTCGCACAGCGGACGACCGGTGCGCTTGTCCATGCTGGGCTCGCAGCCGATGCGCTCGTCACCGAACATGGCCTTGTGGGCGTCGACGAGGGCCTTGACGTGCGGAGCGGTCTCCTTGTTGATCCACGTGGGGAAGTAAGCCTCGGTCTCGTAGACCTCGCCGGTCCAGGACGGACGGTCGTACATGTACATGGAGACCTTCACGTCGTCGCCGTACTTCTTGGCGGCCGGCAGGTTGCGGATCTCGTCCAGGCAGGACTCCCAGGTCTCACCGGCGGTCATACGACGGTCGATGGAGATGGCGCAGGAGTCAGCGACAGCGCAGCGGCTGGGGCTGGTGTAGAAGATCTGGCTGACGGTGCAGGTGCCGCGGCCCAGGAAGCGGGCATCCTCGTAGTGCTCGGGGTTGTACTTAGGGTCGAGCATCTTGACGAGGCCCTTGATGTCGGTCGACTCGTCGCAGCCGTTGTTGTTGAGGGCGCGGACGTCGGCGATGATGTCGGCCATCTTGTAAATGGCGTTGTCGCCGCGGTCGGGAGCAGAGCCGTGGCAGGAGGTACCGTGAACGTCGACGCGGATCTCCATGCGGCCGCGGTGACCGCGGTAGATGCCGCCGTCGGTGGGCTCGGTGGAAATGACGAACTCGGGCTTAATGCCGTCCTTGTTGTAGATGTACTGCCAGCACATGCCGTCGCAGTCCTCTTCCTGGACGGTGCCGACGACCATGATCTTGTAGCCCTCGGGGATGAGGCCCATGTCCTTCATCATCTTGGCAGCGTAGGTAGCAGAAGCCATGCCACCCTCCTGGTCGGAGCCGCCGCGGCCGTAGATGATCTCGTCGGTCTCGTAGCCCTCGTAGGGATCGGCATCCCAGTTCTCGATGTTGCCGATGCCGACGGTGTCGATGTGGGAGTCGATGGCGATGATCTTGTCGCCCTCGCCCATAAAGCCCATGACGTTGCCCAGGCCGTCGACCTTGACCTCGTCATAGCCAAGGCTCTCCATCTCGGCCTTGATGCAAGCGACAACCTCACCCTCCTCGCAGGACTCAGAGGGGTGGGAGATCATAGCGCGCAGGAAGCGAGTCATATCAGCACGATGGGACTCAGCAGCAGCCTTGATAGCGTCGAAATCGAGTTCTTTAGCCATAACAGTCAACCTTTCTACAAGGGTTTACCTACAGGTAGATATTTCAGATAGATCACTTGTGCCAAGCAGCGTGAGGTTGAGCACCCGGCAAGCAAGTAACCATAGGAGGCGGACGGAGGACTTTGCTCCGTCGCGAGTTCCGCACGAGCCGGAGAGCACTTAATGTGCTCTCCGTGCGAGCAGGACTGTCCGAGCAGGGAGTAAAGTCCTCCGGCTGCCTCCGGACAGGTCAGTCTGCTAGCAAGTCGGGTACTCGCCCTCCCAGACGATGCGACGGTACTGATCCGGATCGGTGTCGCCCTCGGTGGAGAAGCAGAGCACGGAGCTCGTCTTGTCCAGGCCGATGAGCTCTTTGAGCTCGGCGTACTCGGGATCGAGCATGATGGTCTCGACCAGGCCGGTGGTCACAGCGCCGGACTCGCCGGAGATGACGCGCGGGTCGCCCTTCTCGGGAGCGCCCAGGGTGCGCATGCCGCGAGCGGTGACCCAGTCGGGGCAGGACACAAAGGCAGTGGTGTGGTTGCGCAGGATATCCCAGCCCAGAATGTTGGGCTCGCCGCAGCACAGACCGGCCATGATGGAGGGCATGTCGCCGTCCACGATGCGCGGGTCGCCGTCGCCGGCGGCAGCGCCCTTGTACAGACAGGCGGCAGGCGCGCACTCGACCACGACGAAGGTGGGCGGGTTATCGGGATACAGGTTGGTGAAGTAGCCCACCACGGCGCCGGCGAGCGAACCCACGCCAGCCTGGACAAACACGTGCGTCGGGCGGTTGATGGCCATCTCGCGCAGCTGCTCGGCCGCCTCGGAAGCCATGGTGCCGTAACCCTCCATGATCCAGGACGGGATCTTCTCGTAACCCTCCCAGGCGGTGTCCTGAACGATGACGCCGCGCTCGCAGGCGTCGGCCTCGGCGGCGGCCATGCGCACGCACTCGTCGTAGTTGACCTCTTCGATGGTCACCGTGGCGCCCTCGGCGGCAATGTTATCAAAGCGGGGCTTGGTGGAACCCTTGGGCATGTGCACGACAGCCTTCTGGCCCAGCTTGTTGGCAGCCCATGCCACGCCGCGGCCATGGTTGCCGTCGGTGGCGGTAAAGAAGGTGGCCTGGCCAAAGTCCTTGGCAAGCTGATCGGAGGTCAGGTAATCGAAGGTGCACTCAGCAACGTCCTTGCCGGTCTCGTCGGCAATGTAGTTGGCCATGGCAAACGAACCGCCCAGAACCTTAAAGGCGTTGAGGCCAAAGCGATAGCTCTCGTCCTTAACGCACAGGTTGGACAGGCCCAGGCGCGCGGCCTGACCGTCCAAGCGGGCAAGCGGAGTGACGGTGTATTGGGGGAACGACTGGTGGAAGGCGCGGGCCTTCTTCACGTGGTCGAGGCTCATGATTCCCAAGTGCTTGTCATCGCTCTTGGGCATCGTGTTGCCCGCCCACTGGATCTTATCGGCCATACGGTGAACTCCTTAAGTCCTCTCTTGCCGGCCCCCGCATACGCGTTTCAGCCCGATCCCATTCACACGGCTGAACTTTTATGTGGATGCCAAACAAAAAGTTTGTTAGCAATGTTCTATCACACTTTTTGATTGGCATACCTAACAAATTGTTTGTTGCCGTAATCGGTACTTTTTCGCCGCCGAACGGTCACATAACGCAGCGACGCTTTCGTTATTTGCGAACAAGTGGGGTTTATGGCAAAGTGTGCCCAAACTAATTTTTAGGAAGGCACCCATGACCCCCGCACAGATTGAGTTTTACAAGCGCCTTGCACACGGTCTGGCGCTCCAATTTGGCCCCAACTGCGAAGTCGTCGTCCACGACCTGGAGACCGAGGACGTGGACCACTCCATCGTAGTGATCGAAAACGGCCACGTCAGCGGGCGCAAACTAGGTGACGGCCCCAGTCATATTGTGTTTGAGTCCATGCACGAGGGCACCACCGACGTGCACGACCGCGAGCCATACCTCACCAAAACCACCGATGGCAAGCTGCTCAAGTCCTCGACCATCTTTATCCGCAACGACGAGGGCAAGCCCGTCGGCATTTTGGGCATCAACTTTGACATTACGCTTATGAAGGCTTTTGAGCGTTCGCTCGACGCCTTTACCGGCACCGGCGGCACGGGCTACACCGAGCCCGAGCCCATTACCAAAAACATCGGCGACCTGCTCGAGGACCTGTTGCACGAGTGCGAGCAGTTTGTGGGCAAGCCCGCGGCGCTCATGACCAAAGATGAGCGCATTCGCGCCATTGGCTACCTCGACCGTCGCGGCGCCTTCCTCATTTCCAAGTCGAGCGAGCGCGCCTGCGAGTTCTTTGGCATCTCCAAGTACAGCTTCTATAGCTACCTCAATGAGGCCAAGGCGGCGGCCGACGACAAGTAGGCACTTGCCTAGATTGCCCCTCCCCTTTTGGGCGCGAGTTCTGGAAAGCATGAATCCAAGACCGAGCCGCTTGGAAAGTTCCATATAATCGATGTCATTAGTATTTCGAAAGGGTGGAACAGAATGGCGTTGAGCAAGGCATCATGCACCGGTCGCGGATTGATTCCGGCAATTGGTGGACATGTGCACCGCATGTTCGATGAGGGTGAAGACGACCTGTTTTCGCTGAGCCTTGACGACGTGATGGATGATCGCCCGTGGACCGCCGACGAACTCATGGGCGGTGGGGCTCGCCCGTCAAGCCCCAATCCCGCACTTGCGCCTAAGCCCGCATCTGCGCCGACTCCTGCGCAGCCGCCTGTTTCGACGCCCGCGTCTACGCCCGCACCCATTTCGGCGCCCACGCCCACTCCCCGCCCCGCAAGCGACCCGTCCGAGACGGCGGCATTTCTCGCTGCGGCGACGCGGAGCAAATCGGCCGACAGCACCGTTATGTACAGCGCCCAACAGTTGCCTGTTCCTGCGGCACGCAAGTCTCCGGTCACAAGGCTCGATGAGCCCGTTGCCCATCAGGTTGCCTACGATTCCTGGGCTGCAGCCGATCTGGATGAGACCTCTATCGGCATGCCGGCGCTCGACGTTCCAGTTAACCCGCTTTTTGCCGCCAACACGAGCGCCGCGAACTATGAGGGCGGTGCGGCATATTCCGATTATTCCGATGGCTATGCTGGCACCGGTCGCATCGAGACCGAGGATTATGGCACCGCATCGAGCGATTATCTCAACGATCCGTACACTGCCACACCTGCACCGGAATATGACCCGGAGGCCGCGTCCGCACCGGCGTATACCAAAAGCACGGGCGAAGAGCGCTTCGCCGATTATTACGCCGAGGAAAAGGCGCTGCGTTTCTCGGAATTTCCGCAGGCAGTCAAGGTTGCCTTTATCGCCATTATCATCGCCCTGCTCGGCGTCATTGCGTTTGAGGGATTCCAGCTGTTCCGCGGCCCCACCCAAGCGGAGTCTGAGACCCAGCAAAAAGAGGACGACAACGAGTATCTGGACATCAACACCCTCAAGGGCGACCCCAACGACGGAGACGACGAGTAGCGAGGGTTAAGGGAAGGCCGGAAGAGCCGGCGGCACGTTACGGCTCCAAAAACCCTGCCATAAAGATGGGCAGATACAGCACGTCACCATCGCGGTGAAGATTACATTCCGCAAGTACCAGGGCGCGATCGATTCCGTAGCCCTTCGTTGCCAGTGCGTTATCGAGCGCCGCGTGGGACTTAAAGCTCTTGCCCGACTTGACCTCGATGGCGAGCACTTCCCCATCGAACGTCTCTTCCACAAAATCGAGCTCGCCGACCTTTTTCGACGTAAAGTAGCGCAATCTGAATCCATGAGCTTTGAGCTCTTGGGCGACGAAGCCCTCAAACGCCGCCCCCATATTCATGCCAAAGGCGTCTTCCGCCTCCCCATCAAAAACGCCTTGGGCGACCTTTTTGGAATACGACGACATGAGCATTCCGGTGTCCAGGTAAAACAGCTTAAATAGATTTCGCTGCTCCCCCAATAAAAGGGGTGCCACGGGCGCCGTTACGTTATACACGGGAAGCGCGACACCCGCCTCCGATAACCAGAGAAAATGATCTGTCACTTGCGAAAAACGTTTGACACCGTTAATCGACGACAGCTTGAATCGCTTGTTTTTGGAGCCGGCCTCGCTGGGAATCAAATCATAGATATCTCGAATAACCAAGCGTAGCTCGGGCGGAGCGTACTTTGCGATGTCATCGCGATACAGGGCGTGAAGATCGCGGTGAATGTTTCGAACCTCGTCGACATTGCGCGTCGCCAAGAAGGAATTGACCGCGTCGGGCATGCCTCCCACCACCACATACTGATGGAACAGATCGAGCAAGCGGTCATACAGATAGCCGGGGAGCTCCCCTTCATCCTTTAGACAGCCCCTGAGCATGTCAAACACGCTGGCACCAACGCCATTTGCCCAGCAAAACTCCTCAAAGTCGAGCGGGTACATCTGGACCTGCTCGACATACCCCACCGGCAGGGAATCGATGCCCTCGAGCTCAACACCAAGGAGCGATCCGGTAAGGATGTATCGAAAGTCGCCGCGCTGGACCAGGTATTTGATAAACGTCACCACATTGGGGCATCGCTGCACCTCGTCGATAACCACGACGGTCTTGTTCGCAACCATCGGCTGCGTCGCAGCAATAGACATGCGCATAAGCAGGTCGTCCGCACTTTTCGCCGCCAAAAACGAATCGCGCACGGACGCGTCGGCGATAAGGTCGAACGTCACGACATTTTCGAACGATTCACGTGCGAACGCGTTGACCAGATATGACTTTCCTACCTGTCGGGCGCCCTTGACCAAAAGGGCCTTGTTAGGCGACGAGGCAAGCCAAGATTCAAATTGTGCTTTCGCTTTTCTCTGTAGCATAAGCGCACCCCTTATTACGTGCTGTTTTAGCACTAGGATACACTTTTTCGTGGTTGTTAGGTGCTCATTTCGACACTTTTCCGAGGTTTTAAAGTGTACATTACGACACTTTTCCATACTTTTACATGGGCGATTTCGACACTTTTTCTGATTTAAGCCTAGCAGCAGCTGGCGAAATCAAGCGCCGTCCGCGCGTCATTTCAAACGCAGCGCTTGATTTCTGTCCGCGCGCGCTGATAGACTCCATCTTGCCCGCAAGGAGCGGGCGGTTTTATCCAGAGTCGGGGTAGAGAGTTGGCTCCACGATCCCGACGCCAACCGGCCAAGAGGCACGGTGGCCCTGCCAACATCGATGAAAGGAGTCCGTATGGACAATTTCTCTGTGCGCAGTGAGCGCAACTTCCACAACCTGGCAGCCAAGCCAAAACGAATGCATCTTCTGGACAAGCCGAACGGCTATGCCTCGGCCATGATCAAGAGCAGTCTCTCCCACCAGATGCGCTTTACCGTGCAGGTGTTCGAGGAAGAGCTCTGCGTTGCCGACAATCCGCACGTACTGCAGATCAAGCTGCTCGGAGATGACTCGCGCGAGCCGTCCAGCTGGATGCTCTTCGCCGACGGCGCGTGCGTTGCGGACGGATCCGGCGCCTTTGCCCGCGAGTGCTTCTGCGAGGGAGCTGAGGTGTTCCTAAACCTGTGCCGCGACGCCGTACGCACGGCCGAGCTGTACTAGTGGAGCCAGAGGGAGTATGAGCTGTTGAGTGCGGCCCGCGGGATTGCGGGGGTGTAGGAACAGAAGCCTCATGATGGTGGCATCGGCTGGAATGACGTATCGCTCGATAAATGATCTCAACAACGTAGCCGATGCGCCGCATTTCGCCTCAAAGGCATTGAGCGATCGGGCGGCGTCCAGCATTTCTTTGATATCCCCAATTGATTGTTCCGAGAAAGTCTCTTCATGCCCTCATAATCGCCCTTACGAGAAACTTGGACGAGACGGGCGTCCATACGCCGTCTCTAAACTAACGAGCCGTTCGCGGAAAGAACATCAGGCTAGCGTGGGCCAAAGATATACTGGTATCGTTGCAACAATTATGGAAGATCGGCATCGTCAATGACCTCCTTGAAATTCTCCAGGCGCTTCGCGCACCGCCTGCTCGTCCCGCTGTCCGCCGCCGTAGCGCTAGCTTTGCCCTCAACCGCCCTCGCTGCGTCTGACCCGAACCCGCCCAGCATCTCCAACGTAACGTTATCCGCGACGACAGTCACGGCCGGCTCCACGCTGCATGTCGGCTACGATGTGGACGACCCCGATGGGGTGCGGTCAGTCACGCCGATAGTCGAGGTCGTCGTCGATAGCGATGACGGGGACCAGGGCAACAGCTCCCACCTCGCCTTCCGGTCGACCGGCGACACGACCGCGGGCTTCGATATCCCCACCTCCCCGAGCGACCGGCCCTGCAGGTACCGGATCATCGGCCTCGGCGTGACCGATAGCCTTGGATGGGTTACCGATGTCTACGACGCGGCGTATGCCGAGGAGAAGGGACTCAACTCTCCGACCTTCGCCACCAGCCCCCTCGTCTATGAGGTGACCGAGGGGCCCGCGGACCAGAACCCGCCGACCGTGTCCTCCGTGTCGTTCTCGAGCAGGGAGGTCGCGACCGGTGCCGACTTCCACATCTCTTGGTCCGTCGCGGACCCGGACGGCGTTCGCTCCGTTTCCCCCATACTGCAGCGGGGCTGGGAGGATAAGGACGACGGCTGCTCCGTTTCGTCGGCCTATTATCACGGAGGCTCGTCTATCGACGGGTTCGACCTCACATTCGACAGCAATAGGATCGGAAGGCACAGGCTGATCGGCCTTTCGGTCACCGATGACCTAGGGTTCGAGACCGATGTGTACGAGAGTTCCTACGCCAGGGCCAACGGCATCTCGGGCGCGACTTTCTCGGTTGCCGACCCGAGCGAGCTGTGCTTCGAGGTGACCGGCAGCGCGATCGACCGGAACCCGCCCACGGTCTCGAACGTTTCCATCTCCGCGAAGAGAGTCCCTGTCGGCGGGCTCCTCCGCATCTATTGCAATGTAGGCGACGCGGACGGCGTGAAGTCTGTCTCCCCGATTCTCGGCGACCCCGGCTATGTCGAGGACCCGAACTCTGTAAAGGCCCGTAAAACGTTGAGCTGCAGCTACGATGCGGCAAGAGGCTATATCGAAATCGAGTTCCCCACGTCGCTCTCGATGGGCTCGTTTGAAATCCATGCCCTCGCGGTCCTCGACAAGGCGGGTCATGAGACCTTCGTCTACAGCTCCGCCTACGCCGAGCGTAACGGCAAGACCGGCGTCCGGACCTTTGATGTCGACGACGCGGAGAACGTCACCTTCGACGTGACCGCCCCGCTGTATGCCGCCACCAAGGGCAACGGACAGGCATATGCAAAGGGCAACGAGAACGGTCTGACCTTCCGCTTCAGCGGTCCTCTCGATGAGTTCACGCGTCTCCTCGTGGACGGAAATGAGGCCTCCGCTGAGAACTACACCGCAACCAAGGGCAGCACGATTATCGAGCTCAAGCCGGCCTACCTGGACACGCTTGCCGCCGGCGGACACACCGTCACGGCCGTCTGGAAGGACGGGACGGCGACCGATGCATCCTTCACCGTGGAGGGGAAGGCCCAAGGGGAGCAGGCGGGCGGCAAGACCGATGTAGATTCACCCGGCGACAACAAAAGTGATCCTGCCAATCCTGAAAAGGACGCCGACGAGGCGTCTACAAAAAGGTCGGGACACACGACAACCGATGAACTAAAGCTCGCCGTAACCGGCGACTCCGCTTGGATGGCCAGCATCGCATTAGCCATGGCGGCCACGGCCTGCTTCGCGGCAGCGAGAAGGCTTGAGCCCAAGCAGCATAGGCACGAACAGTAGCTCAAAGCGAACTCAACTGGGAAGGGCAGATGGATAGCCGTCCTTCTCTTGCAATCAACCCAATCCGCTGAAATGCAATCAGTTAACGAGTTTTGCCAGACGCTCGGTCTCTACCCCGCTCTGGCAAGCCACCTAGCAATGAGATAATGCCCACGGCGATCAACGCAAACAAGGAGCACGCTATGGCAGACAACGAGATCAAACCCTCAACGGACGGCGGCCGAGAGGAACTCGTGGCAAAACAGCTCGCATCGACCAAAATCCACCTCGCGCTCACCCAGGAGCGGGTGGACGTCTCCGGCGCCATCAAGCTGCCGCTCGAGCGAATTCCCCAGCTCGGCGTGGCGTTCGCCTCGCTCCCCTCGATGTTTCGCACCGTCACTAACACGGTGAGCGTACCCACGTTGCTCCAGGCGACTGACAAATTTGGCAACCCGCTCGATCCGTCGAAACTCAACTCGTTCAAGGACGGCAGCGGTCTCACAGGGGGCTACCGCGACGCAGTCAAGGGCTTTGGACAGGCGCGCTTCCACGTAGTCGAGGGCGACATCGCCACGAGCGTCACTCAAGTGCCTTACGACCCGACGTCGTTGTTCATGGCAGCCGCAATCGCGCAGATAAACCAAAAGCTCGACTCCATCCAGGAGTCCGTCGACGAGATGTTCGAGTACATGCGTCAGCGCGACAAGGCCAACATGCGTGGCAACCTCAAGACGCTCGCAGACATCCTCAACGGTTACGGCCTCAACTACGGCAACGCCACCTACATGGCAAACGCTCATATGAAGGTGCTCGACATCAAACAGTCGTCCGCGCAGGACATGGAACTCTTCCGCTCGCAGGCGCAAGCGGATCTGAAAAAGAAAGGGTTCATCGAGGTGCGAGACGGCTTGGGCAGACGCCTCGACAAGGTGCTCGACTACCTCAAAGACTGCCAGCTCGCCACCTACATCCACGCGTTCTCACTGTTCCTCGAACCCATGCTCGCCCAGAACTTCGAGCCCGCAAAGCTCGCGGACGCCACCGCGAAGATCGAGGCCGATTCGATTGCGTATCGCGAGCTCTACACCGAGTGTTACGACGCCCTCGAGGCGGGAACTGCCGACACCGTCGATGCGGCACTGCTGGGCGGCATCGCGTCCGCGGGCAAATTGCTCGGTCACGCCATCGCAAAGACCCCCGTGGGCGAACATACGCTCATCGACGAGGCACTCGAGGGTGCAGGAGAGGACATCGGCAGGTTCAACGACAGGCAATCCGAGAAACTCCTCGAAAAGCTCCATCGGGCAAAGACGCCTGACGTCGCACCGTTCAAGCAGAGCGTAATGGAAGTAGACACCCTCTACAACCGCCCCACGCAGATCGCCGTGGACGCCGAGAACGTCTACATCCTGCCTGCCAAGCGGCAGGAAGAGTAGCGATACGCGACAGGCCACGCGCCATGCAGACGGCCAACGCCGCCTATCTCCCCTCCGTCTTCAACCTCAGCTGCAGGTCGCCCAGCTCGGGGCACTTGCTGGAAAGGCGCGTCTGGGGTCGCTCGCCCATCCCCCACCGCTGGCGGATCTCCTGGGCGTGCAGACTCACGTGATAGTCCCCCTCCATCATCTGCTTGAGCAGCTTGGCGGTCACGCGCACATCGGCTAGGGCACTGTGGGCATGGCCCGTCGACTCGTCGAACTCGATGCCAAACCACGCTGCCGCGTCACTCAAAGAGACGCACCCGTGGCTGCCCACGTCCATGATCGAGGTGTAAAACGCCTGCAGGTCGGACCAGTCCGTACGAAATACGGAAAGATCGATTGCTTTGCCTGGCACTCGGTCAAGAGCTGTCGACGATTCACCTCGCTCCAGCAAACCACCTGGGCGGAGTAGCGACCAATCCAATCGCTGAGCCTTTTGATCACCGTGTAGAGCGGATCGGCCATCGCGGTGTCCACGGTCGATATCCCTGTAAGCTCGCGGACGGGAAACGCAACGCCTTCGGTAAATTCCGTCTGCACAAACTGCGAGAACTCGCCCATCACGTTGCCGTGGTAATCGAGCTCGACGGCGCCGACCTCGATAATCTCATTGTGCAGTCCACGGCGCTGGCGCTGCTTTGGCACCGGCGCAAACTCAAAGTCCAGCACGATCTGGCGCGCAAAGTTCGTCGTATCGATGGCCGAAATATCCGGCGTCTTTTTGTCTGGCACGGTCAGGGCCTTTCTCCGTTGCCTGCCGCTTGGTTACACAAGCGGCTACATTGCCGTAAGGATAGGCGCCCGTGCGGACACAAAAGCGGGGTGCAATGCCATGCACCAGGCACGCGCCACACAGACGGACCCAAGGGATCCCGCCCGCTCTATTCAAATGCATGAAAAAGATTTAGGCCCGGTGACTTGAATCAGCGGTCATCCCGGGCCCATCAGAGCTCGTAGAGCTCTTGGTTGCTTTGGTCTTGCTCTTCACGGCGCTTATCGAACTTTCCGAGGCACTCAAGCAGCATTCGAAGCATAACAAGTCGCTGCCATTAAGGCACTGACCTCTTGACCAAGCAACGGCGCTGCCCAGCTCTTCACCACTTGGGCTGCCGTCGACTTTATTCTATCCGCGAGCATCTGGTTTACCAAATGGATTTTCGGTAAAGGAAGCACGGCACGCCCGCAAAACCACTACGCCCCAAGTGCCGCCATGGGGATCACCGCCACGCCGTCGTCGCGTGTGTAGGCAATGCTCCCCTTTCCAACCACGACCGCCAAAAACGCCGGCGCGGCATTCTGGGCGGCAGGATTGGAGAGCACTTTCCTCTCCAGCGCCTTGAGATTTCTCGCTCCATCGTCTGCTTTCGCATCACTCAGCTTGACCTCGATGGCTCCCCAGCGCCCGTCGTGCTCAACGATCAGATCGACCTCAAGGCCCTTCTCATCTCGGAAATAATGGACACTGTTGTCGACACCGCCGTAGGTGGAAAGGAACACGCGCACGTCGCGCAGAACGAGGTTCTCAAAGAGCATCCCCAACGTTTGCATATCGCCAAGCAGCCGCTCAGGGGTAGCCCCCAGCAACGCCGCCGCAAGTGACGGGTCACAGAAGTAGCGCTTGGGGCGCACGCGAACGCGGGCCTTCGAGCGCATGGGCGGCTCCCATCCGCACAGGTCCTCGGTCAGCTTGAGCCTGTTGAAGAGGTCCAAGTACGCAGCGATGGTCCTCTCGTCGGGGCCCGCCTCACCGTACGAGGCGTCCTTTATGAGCGTCTTGTACGTGACAGCCTGGCTCTCGTTCATGGCAAGAGCTCGCAAAAGGCCGTGTGCAAGCTCGGGCGACATGCCCTCATCCAGCACGTTGACGTCGAGCACCGAGTGCACGTACTGGCTTGCCGTCTCTCGCGCAAGATCTTCCGAAAGCCCAAGATTTGCAGGCCAACCGCCCCTGCAGCACCAGCGGGCGACGTCATCCACCGTGCTCTCGCAACGCTGAGGGGCAAAACCCTCGCCCTTAAAGAGGCTTGCCAGTGACACGAGCGGCTCGCCGTCGCCCGACTCACACAGGGCCATGGGGCGCATTGACAGACGGGCGATCCTACCCGTGCCGGAATGACGAACATGGCTGCGCTCCTCGCTTTTGAGCGCGGTCGAGCCCGTGAGCAAAAGTGTCCCGCGTTCGTTGCCGCTCGCGTCCACGAAGCGCCGGGCGGCATCCCAAACCTCGGGCACCTCCTGCCATTCATCGACCAGGTGTGGCGCATCGCCGATGAGCGCCAGGCTTGGGTCAACCTCTGCCGCCGCGCGCTGCGCAGGCTCATCGAGCCTGGAGACGCTTGCCGAGCGAGAGAGCGCCGTCCAGGTCTTGCCGCACCATTTGGGGCCGTTGATCTCCACACAGCCAAACGCCCGCATAAGGGTGTCGAGGCGCTCCTCTATGAGCCGGGGCCTATATCCCTTTTGGGTCAATCTCTTTGGTGCATCCATAGACGGCCGTCCCTCTCTATCACGCGATATGCGAAATTACGCCATTCTCAATGCTGATTTTACGCTACATTCAATGTAGTTTTTACGCCATAACAGATGCAGTTTTTACGCTATTTTCATTGAAGGTTTTACGCTTGGCATCCTTAGCGCAACGCTCGCTCAACCCCTGACCACCGGATTGCCTGAATTCCGGGATGCTGCCTCCGCTCCAAACAAAAGGCCCCGGCTCGCGATGAGCTGCCTCCCATTTCTTGAACATTAGAAATGGGAGGCTTTCCACCCCATGCCTCTATCGGAAACGGCATCCCGTCCTGAGCATCGAATCCGGGACGTAGTTTCCGCATGCGGCTTCGTTAGGAAAGCATGTTCCACTCTGAGCGCTCATTCCGGGGTGCAATTTCCGCCAGAGACGCCGCCGGGAAAGCACATCCCGGTTTGGAGCCGAAATCTGGGATGTAGTTTCCGCTTGAAGGGCGATCCGAAAAGCACGTCCCATTCCGAGTGGCAATTCCTGGTCACAGTTTCCGCAGATACAAGGCGACAGTCCGCCGCCCTTATCACATGCCTTCAAATATGCGATCCAGAAACACAAAACAGCAGATAGAATGCTCTTTTTCAAAAAGTACACGTCCCGAAACTTACCAAGACTTCATATCCAGCCACCGTTCACGGTCGCCGATTACCGCCCACCGATTCGGATGTAAAAAAGTCGCCAAAAACAGGCCATCTACCTGCATGGTTAGATTTTGGTCAGCTTTTGGTCAGCTGAGCGGCAAGTTGCGGCTGATACGTTTTTGCTACCCAAAAGGAGGCGGTAGCTCATGACCCATTGCAATGACCAACTCATCGACCAGCTGCTCACTCAAGCCGAACAAGAGGGGCGCTGTCTGATTCCCCCGAGCACGGCAATCCGCAAAGCGCTCCTTCGGCGCACCGGCGGCACGGTTGTCTCGCCCATGCCGGGGCTGTTTGCGCGAAAAACGCGCTGGCATGGACTCAACCGGGCGCAGCGTCATTGCGAGATTATTCGCGCCCTTGCGATCATCCACCCTGATTGGACGTTCTGCTCGTTTTCGGCCGCCTGTCTGCTGGGGCTCGAGGTCTCGTGGCGGCACCTGAACGTCGCACACGTCTGCAGCTCGACAAAGCCGTCGGCTCGCCCGGGCGCACGAATCCAGCGACACCAGATTGATCCGGCCGGTGCGGTGAATCAAAATGGCATATCGATAACGCCGCCCATCCAAACGGTAACAGATTGCCTGCTGCAAACCGGTTTTGCCGATGGCATGCCCATTGCCGATTCGGCGATCTCAAAGCTTGGCCTTGCGCCGGAACAGCTGATGGAGGCCGTTGAGCAACGAGCGACTGCCCGCAATGGTCGCGCGATTCGCACCGCCCTCACAACGCTTCGATATGCCGACGCCCGCGCCGAGAGCGGCGGGGAATCGGTCGCCCGAGCCGTCATGATCGAGACGGGCTTTGCGCCCGACTGGCTTCAATACGAGCTGACGGACCCCTTCGATTCGGCCAAGCCCATACGAACGGACTTTGCCTGGGAGCGCCAGGCGCGGGAACTCACGCTGGGCGAGCTCGACGGGCTCATCAAATATACCGACCAGACCATGCTGGCCGGACGCACCACCGCCGAGGCGCTCGTTGCCGAACGACAGCGCGAGGCGCACCTATCGCTCTACGGTCACCCTCTGCTGCGCTTTACCATGAGCGAAGTCCGCTCGGCAGGACTGCTCGCGAAAAAGCTGCAGACGGCAGGCATCCGGCAGACCGCTCTGCCGGCATGGCTTAACGACGTGGAGCTGTAGGGACTGCTGAGCTTATGCCCGTCTGCCTGCCAAACCGGGACACACTTTCCAGTTGAAGCTCCAACCGGAAAGTGTGTCCCACTCTGGAGCCGAATTCCGGGATGCGCTTTCCGCCAGAGGCTCTACCGGAAAGCGCATCCCATTCTGAGCATCGATTCTGGGATGTAATTTCCGCCGAGGGCTCCAAGGGGAAAGCGCGTCCCGTTCTGAGCGCTCATTCCGGGACACAGTTTCCGCTTCAAACAAAAGGCCCCGGCTCGCGATGGAGCTGGGGCCAAAGGCGCAGCGTATGCAGTTGATGTTGAGCGCGAACAGCCCGTCAGCAATGGCCGTTCGCGCTCCACCCTACCCGCGGTTGCGAGCGCGGCTGTACGGCGTATCCACCATGGGCAGATCCGGACGCAGCTTGCCGTCAAACGCGCGGTAGGCGTTCTGCACGGCGGGCGCCGTGGGAATCGTGGCGATCTCGCCGATGCCCTTGCCGCCGTATGCCACGGGCAGCAGTTCGTCCTTCTCCACGTAGATGGCGTGGATATCCGGAATCTCGGGCGCACGGAACAGTCCGAGTGTGCCGTACCTTGCCTGGGGCACGCAGTCCTTGAGCGGCCAGTCCTCGGTAAGCGCATAGCCCATACCCATGAGCACGCCGCCTTCGATCTGACCCTGAATGGAGATGGGGTTGACCACCTTGCCGGAATCGTGCGCGGCATAGACCTCGCTCACGCGGCCGTCGTCGTCCAAAATGACCACATGCGTGGCAAAGCCGTAGCAGATGTGGCTCTTGGGGTTGGGGACGTCAGCACCCAGCTTGTCGGTCGGCTCCAGATACACGTAGCCAAACTCGCATCCCTCGAGCGCCTTGATGGCGGTCGCGGGATCCTGAGGATGCATGCCCTGGCCGGCGACGAGCTCCTGCGTGCGCAGCTGATAGGCGCGACCGTCGTCGTACTCGATCTTGACGCCGTCACCATGCGCACTCACAGGAGCATCGGGCGCAACCCTGCCGGCCTCGATGCCAAGCATGGCATCGCGCAGCAGGAAGGCGGCGCCGCGCACGGCCTCGCCGGTCACGACCGTCTGACGCGAGCCAGACGTGGTGCCGGAGTCGGGAGCGTTCTCGGTAGAGCACTCGCCGTTGGCGATGCAGCTCAGCGGCAGACCGCACGCCTCGGCAACGTCCTGCAAAAAGACGGTGTTGCAGCCCTGGCCGATGTCGGACGTGGCGGCATAGACCACAGCCACGCCATCCTCGATGCGAATCTTGCAGCGGCCGGCATCGGGCAGGCCCACGCCCACGCCGGCGTTCTTCATGGCGCAGGCGATACCGGCGTGTCCGGGATGCGCAT
Source organism: uncultured Collinsella sp. (assembly GCA_900549905.1). Taxonomy (GTDB): domain Bacteria; phylum Actinomycetota; class Coriobacteriia; order Coriobacteriales; family Coriobacteriaceae; genus Collinsella. Next base: position 23,134 of record URQD01000010.1, read on the forward strand.
AGTAGGCATCTTTGACCTCGAGCAGCGTCTCCTTAAGCGCCGTGGAGCAGTCGGCAATCTGACCGTTGGGCAAAACCTCGCCCGGCTCGATGGCGTTTCGGTAGCGGATCTCCCACGGATCCAGGCCGACCTTCTCGGCCAGCAGGTCGATCAGGCTCTCGAGTGCAAACTCGGACTGGCACACGCCAAAGCCGCGGTACGCGCCGGCGGGCGGGTTGTTGGTGTAGTAGCCAAAGCCGCGAATGTCGGTGTTCTGGTACTTGTAGGGGCCGACGGCATGCGTGCAGGCGCGCTCGAGCACCGGGCCGCACAGCGACGCGTAGGCGCCGGTGTCAAAGTTGATCTCGCAGTCCAGACCGGTAAAGTTGCCCTCGGCGTCGCAACCCAGCGTAAAGGTGCCGTCCATGGCGTGGCGCTTGGGATGGAACGCGAGCGACTCGGCACGCGTGAGCTTGCACTTCACAGGACGCTGGAGCTTATAGGCAGCAAGCGCGGCCAGGTGTTGGATGGACACGTCCTCCTTGCCGCCAAAGCCGCCGCCCACGAGCATGGTCTCAACGACCACGCGCTCGGGCTCGTTATCCCAGCCAAACATATGGGCGCACTCTTTGCGCGTATCGTAGGCGCCCTGGTCGGTCGACTGCACCTTGACGCCGTTCTTGTACGGGAAGGCGACGGCGCACTCGGGCTCCAAGAAGGCATGCTCGGTAAAGGGCGTGGTAAAGCGCTGCGTCACGGTGAACGCGCTCTCCGCCAGCGCCTTGGCGGCGTCGCCGCGCGTCACATGGCGGCTCTGGCACACGTTGTCCTTGAGCTCCACCGTGTTGCCAAAGGCAAAGAAGCTGTCGTGCAGGCGCGGGGCGTCGGCAGCCCTGGCCTCGACAATGTTGCGCACGGGCTCCAGCGGCTCGTAATCGATCTTTACGAGCTTCTTGGCCTTCTCGAGCGTCGCCTCGTCCTCGGCAACCACCAGCACGATGGCGTCGCCCACGCAGCGGGTGATATCGCCCTGGGCGATCATGACGTCCCAGTCCTGGATAAGGTGGCCGACCTGGTTGACCGGCACGTCCTCGGCGCGCAGGATCCCCACCACGCCGGGCAGGGCCTCGGCCTTGGAGGTATCGATGGAGAGCACGCGGGCGCGCGGGTACTTGGAGCGCACGGCGCTGGCGTAGGTCAGACCCGGCTGATCGAGCTCGTCGATGTCGTCGGGATACTTGCCCTCGCCGAGCACCTTCTTGCGCACGTCGATACGGAAGGCGCGCTTGCCCACACCGTAGTCGTCGCCGCGCTCCAGGCCCTCGTCAATCTGCTTTTCGCCGCGAAGCACCGCAGCGGCCAGCGCAATGCCCTCGATAATCTTTTTGTAGCCGGTGCAGCGGCAGACGTTACCGCGGATGGCGTACTTGATCTGCTCCTCGGTGGGCTCGGGGTCCTCGGCGATCAGCGCTGCACCCGCCATGACCATACCGGGAATGCAAAAACCGCACTGCACGGCGCCCACAGCGCCAAAGGCGTACACAAAGGCCTCGCGCACGTCCTCGGGCAGGCCCTCAACGGTCACGATGTTGCGGCCGGCGGCAAGAGCGGTGGTCAGTACGCACGCCTTGACGGCCGCACCGTCCACGTGGATGGTGCAGGTGCCGCAGGCACCCTCGGAGCAGCCGTCCTTGGCGGAGTGGATGTGCAGGTCGTCGCGCAGGTAGCGCAGCAGCGGCTTGTTTTGGGTCGTCGTGCGCTCCACGCCGTTAACGGTAAAAGTGAATTCCTGTGCCATGGTGATTCCCTTCTACACGCCGGCGGCGATGCCGGTGCGGTCGTGAATGGCGCCATGCGGGCAGACGACGGCGCACATGCCGCACGACAGGCAGTCCGCGCCGTCGATATGGGCGCAGTTGTCCTCGATGCGGATAGCGCCGGCAGGGCACTTTTTGGCGCACATGCCGCAACCGATGCAGCTCGTGTCGCAGATCTTGCGGGCAATGGCGCCCTTATCAGTGTTGTTGCAGCGCACCAGGATGTTCTGGTAACCGGGAACGAAGGCAATCACGCGCTGTGGACACGCCATGCCGCACAGGCCGCAGCCCGTGCACTTGGAGCGATCTACGCGGGCGACACCATCGACCAGCGCAATGGCGCCGTGGGGGCAGGCCGTGACGCAAGCACCACAGCCAATGCAGCCTTCGCTGCAGCGGGCGTCGCCGCCTGCGGAAGCGCAACCGCTTCCGCAGGCAACGTAGGCCACGTTATGTTGAATAGTTTTGGACATAAGAGACTCGCCTATTTCTTAAGAAGGTACGAATAGTTGTCGCGCACAGCCCTGATGGTCAGGCGGACGGCCTCGGGAAGGCCGGTGTTGACGGCATCGACCGAGACGGTGCGGACCGTGCCGGCGACGCGGACCTTAAAGTGGTCCTCGTCCACGGCCAGGAAGCCCTCGTTCTCGGAGTTCTCCATGTCCTGCTCGCTCCAGAACAGGGTGAGCTTGTCCTTGTAGGGGTGACCCTCCTGGTAGGGGCAGAACACGGCGCAGTTGCCGCACTCGTTGCACATGCCGTCGACATGTACCACCTGATGCTTGTCCAGGCCCGGCACCTTAATAGCAACGTTTGCGCGGTTGGGGCACACGTCGCAGCAAACCTCGCACACCGAGCCGCAGCCCAGGCAGCGGGTCTTGGTGCAGTTGCGCTTGTCGCGGCACAGCGACCCCTTACGCTCGTAGCAGGTGTCCTCGCGACCGGCCTGCTCGTTGCAGTCGGCGTACTTGTTAAAGTCCACACCGGCGATGGCGCGGGCAACCTCGGCGGCATCGGCGATAGCCTCGACCACGGTGGCCGGACCGCGGCGGCAATCGCCGGCAGCCCAGACGCCCTCGACGCCGGTGGAGGTGGCGGCAAGGCGGCCGCGACGGTCGTGCTCGACGCCCGCGGCATCGTACAGGCTGGCATCGATGCCCTCGCCCACGGCGCAAATCACCGTGGTGGCGGGAAGCTCGACGGTCTCGCCCGTGGCGACGGGGCTGCGACGGCCGCTTGCATCCGGCTCGCCAAGCTCCATGACGTCGCAGGTCAGCACGGCGCCGTTGAGCGCCTTGGGCGCCAGCAGCTCGCAGAACTCAACGCCGTCGGCAAGAGCAAGATCGAGCTCTTCCTCGTCGGCGGGCATCTGCTTCTTGGTACGGCGATACACCAGGCGTACGTTCTTCACGCCAGCCAGGCGCTTGGCCACGCGGGCGGCGTCCATGGCGGTGTTGCCGGCGCCAATGACCACGACGTCCTCGCCCAGCTCGAGCTTCTCGCCCTTCTTGGCTGCCTCGAGGAACTCCAGCACATCGAGCTCGGCGCCCTCGCCCAGGCCCGCAGAGCCGGGCATCCAGGCACCGGTGGCCACGACCACGTCGGTAAAGCCCTGGGCCTTGAGCTCGTCAATGGACCCCACGTGGGCGTTGAGCTGAACCTTGGCGCCAAAGGCCAGGCAGAGCTCGGCATCGTGGGAGATATCGTCGCTGGCGATACGGAACTCGGGGATCACGTGACGGACCACGCCGCCGAGCGAGTCGCGGGCCTCGAAGATGGTGACGGGCACGCCGGCGCGCGTCAGGAAGAACGCCGTAGCCAGACCGGCAGGGCCGCCGCCGATAACGGCAACGTTGCGCTCGCCGTCGTTGGCGATGGCCTGGGCGCGCAGCTTGGGCAGCACGGCGGTCATGGCCTCGCGGGCGGCCTTGAGCTTGCTGGCGCGGATCTGGGCGCCCTCGGGCTCGTAGAACGCACGCTCGCAGGCACGGCCGCAGGGATGCGGGCAGATGGTGCCGGTGATAAACGGCAGGGCGTTGCGCTCGATGATGATGTTGAGCGCGTCCTCATAGCGGCCCTCGTCAACAGCCGCCAGGTAGGCGGGAATATCCTGCTGGATGGGGCAGCTCGTGCGGCACGGCGTGGTAAAGCAGTCGGAAAGCGGGCTCTTGCCAGCGACCTTGCGGTCGGGCAGCGGGCGCAGCGGCTTCTTGTAGAGCGGGTTGGTGAGCGAGTCGGCCTGGATCGCGGTCACGGCCTCGAGAGAGATGCCCTCAAACGGCTTGCCGTCCAGATCGGTAAACTTGCCGGCCATCTGGCTAAAGCGCTCGTAGCCACCGGGCTTGAGCACGTCGGTCGCCAGGGTAACGGGCCAAATACCGGCATCGTACAGGGCGCGGATGTTGTAGACCGTGGCACCACCGGAGTAGCTGATGCGCAGCTTGCCATCGAACTGCTCGGTAATGCGGCGGGCAGCCTCGATGGTCAGCGAGAACAGCGAACGGCCGGACATATACATCTCGGTGGAAGGCAGCTCGTTCCTCGTCACGTCGACGGGGAACGTGTTGGTCAGCTTGACGCCAAACTCCAGGCCGCGCTCGGCGCACAGGGCAATCAGGCGCTCGAACATGGGCACGGCGTCGACCCACTGCAGGTCCTCGCGGAAGTGCGTGTCATCGAAGACAATGTAGTCAAAGCCCAGCTCGTTCAGGCGCTGGCGGGCAAACTCATAGCCCAGCAGCGTGGGGTTGCACTTGATGTAGGTGTTGAGGCCCTTCTCGGTGATCAGATAGGTCGCGATGCGCTCGATCTCCGCCGGCGGGCAGCCATGCAGCGTGGACTCAGTGATGGAGTTGGAGACGCGCGCCGGGATGGACTCGACAAACGCGGCATCGACATGCTCAAACTTGTCCAGGTTAGCGAGCGCCCACGTGCGGCACTCGTTCCAGACGTCGGAGCCGCTGGCATCCTTCATGCCCTCGATGTAGGCGTCGACCTTGGGGCTCTTAATACCCTCGAGGTCATAACCCACGGACATGTTGAAGACAAAGCCGTCCGGGCTACCCAGACCGTACTCGCGAGCGATCAGGTGGCAGGCAAACCATGCCTTCACGTACTCGGCAAAGGCCTGCGGAACCTCGAGCTCGGTCGACCACTCGCAGTTGTAGCACTCATCCTGCGCCACGATGCAGGGTTTGTTCACACACTTGGAGAGCTCCTCGCCGTCCATAACCTGGACGGTCTTGAGCTCAAAGAAGCGAGAACCAGCCACATAGGATGCCACGATGTTCTGGGCAAGCTGCGTATTGGGGCCGGCGGCCGGGCCAAACGGAGTCTCGATGCGCTCGTCAAAAATGGGAAGCGCACCCTCCTGGTTGGTCGTGACCATCTTGCGCACGCCAAAGATGGCGTCCTGGGTCTTGTGCTCCTCGATGATCCAGTTCATCAGCTGCGAAAACGGGATCGGCCTCATGATGTCGCTCATAGTGAGCTCCTCTCTGTAACGCCCGGCGAGACCGCGCGGCGGGCGCAAATACGGTGTAGCGCTAGCACAGCGCCGGCGACCCCGCGGAGGTCGCCTATACGCGCGTCGGATGCGGCGAAACATCCGACGCGCGCGAATCTACTTGTAATTAGTAGGCGCGATCGTTGAGCGTGCTCCAGAGCTTCTTGGACTCGGCCATGGTCCACGCGTTGATCTTGTCCTCATCGATACCGACGAACTCGCGATCCTTGTACAGGACGCGGCCGTTGATGATGGTGGTACGGCAGTTTTTGCCCATCATGCCAAAGAGCATGTGGCCGTCGATATTCTCCTCGCTCAGCGGCGTAAAGGGCTTGTAGTCCATAACGATGACGTCGGCGGCAGCGCCGGCCTCGAGCACACCGAGCTTGCGATCGAAGTATTTGCTCGCCATCTTGGCGTTGTTCTCGAACAGCATGGTCATGGCCTCGCACCAGCCCACGTTGGGCATGGCGGCGTTGTGGCGCTGAATGATCAGGAAGACCTTGAGGCTCTCGAGCATATCGTGGGTGTAGGCGTCGGTGCCCATGCACACGGGGATGCCGCGGCGGAAGAACTCGAGCACGGGGGCGCAGCCCACGGCGTTGCCCATATTGGATTCGGGGTTGTTGACGAGCCAGGTGCCAGACTCCTTGACGATATCCATCTCGGCAGGCGTCACGTGGATGCAGTGGCCGAGCATGGTGTCGGGACCCAGCAGGTTGTGCTGCAGCAGGCGCTCGACGGGGCTGATGCCGCCGCGGTTGAGGCGGGAGTCCCACACGTCATTCATGCCCTCGCAAACATGGATGTGGAAGCCGGTCAGGCCGTTGTTGGCCTCGGCCATCTTGTCCATGGTCTCGTCCGACAGCGTAAAGGTGGCGTGACCGCCAAACATGGCGGCGATCATGTGGTTGTCGTTATCGCGACGCTCCTTGGCGGCCCACTGGGCAAACTCGGCGTTCTCGGCAATGGCCTGGTCGCATTTTTCCTGGCCGCGGCGATCGGAGACCTCGTAGCACAGGCACGAACGCATGCCCAGCTCCTGAGCTGCATCCTTAATGGTAAAGAGGCTTCCCGGGATTTCGCAGAAGCTCGCATGGTGATCGAAGATCGTGGTGACGCCATCGCGGATGGAGTCAAGAATCGTGGCATAGGCGCTGGCCTTGGTGCCGTCGAGCGTCAGGTTGTCATCGATCTTCCACCACTGCTGCTCAAGATTCTCCAGGAAGTTGGTGGGGTTGCAGCCCTTAATGGCAAGGCCGCGGGCCAGACCCGAGTAGATGTGGGTGTGGCAGTTGATGAGTCCGGGCATGATGAGGTTACCCTGGGCGTCGACGTACTCGGCATCCGGGTACTTGACCTTGAGCTCGCACTCGGGGCCCACTTCGACGATCGTATCTCCGTCAATGGCGACCGCACCGTTTGGAATAAACGGGGTCTGAGCGTTGCGGGTAAAAACGGAACCGTTAGCGACCAGAAGCATGGATGCTCCCTTCAACATCAGAGGCGGGGTTTGACACCTCTGACATGGCGGAGTGCGAAGCGCCGGCCTACACCGGAAACGGGCCCTCTCCCGTCAACGCTTCACCAAAGGGACAAACCCTTTGAAGTGCGGCTTGACGCCGCATGACGTCGGCGGACGAGGCGATGCGTCCGCCGACGAATAGCACCGAATTGGTTACTTCTTGCTCTCGGGCAAGACCAGATCCACGGCAGCGTCCTTGGCAGCATCGATGTGCCGAGCCACGACCGGCGTCTGCGGAAGAATCAGGTTAAGGACGATGGCCATGATGGCGGTGGGGGTTACGGCATTGGAGCCGATGACGGTGGATACCCAGGCGGGCATACCCTCGCCGGCAAGGCAACCGCTGGCCATCCAGATACCCAGGCCAAAGACGACGGAGGTACCGACGATGGTGGTAGTGCGCTGCGTGAGGCCCTCGCGGGTGAACATGCGCACGCCGTTCATGGTAATGGTGCCAAAGACGCCGACGGTCGCGCCGCCGATGACGGGCTGCGGGATAGCGGAAAGGACGGCAGAGAGCTGCGGGAACAGACCGGCGATGGCAAAGACGGCCGCGATGATCACAAAGACCCACTTGTTGACGACCTTGTTGGAGCAGATGATGCCCACGTTCTGGCCAAGGGCGCTGGTGGGAAGACCGCCCAGCAGGCCGCCGACCATAGAGGTGAGGCCCTGGGACACGATAGCGCCGGAGAGCTCGCGCTCGGTGGGCATACGGTCGATGGAGCCCAGGCAGGCGGCGGAGACGTCGCCGATAACCTGGATGGCAACCATGGGGAACACGACGGCGAGGGTAATGCAGACCTCGGGATCAAACTCGAGCGCATAGGGCATGAGCTTGGGAAGGGCGAAGACCTGAGCGGTGGCGACGCTTGAGAAGTCGATCATGCCAAAGGGGATGGAGACGATCATGCCAACGATCATGCCAAAGAACACGGATCCCAGCTTGAGCGTGCCCTTGCCAAAGTTGGCGAGCGCAAAGACCACGGCGAAGGTGATAAGAGCGACGCACCAGGCCTGCGGGGTGCCCCACAGTGGCGTACCCATACCGCCGGCCATATACTTGACGGCCGTGGGATACAGCGAAACGCCGATGGAGAAGATGACCGTACCGGTCACGACGGGTGGGAACAGCCACTTAATCTTGCTGTAGGCCAGACCAAAGAGGACCGCGACGGCACCGCCGACAATCTCGCCGCCCAACAGCGCGCCAAAGCTAAAGCCCGAGGCGCCCATGGCCTGCAGGGCCGGGAGGAACGCGAACGAAACGCCCATGACGATGGGCAGGCCGCCGCCGATGCGACGGAAGGGGGCAAAGGCCTGAAGGGCCGTGTCGATCGCCGAAAGAATGAGCGCGACCTGGATGATGTCGGTGCTCTGCTGGCTATTAAAGCCGTAGACGCCGGCCATGATGACAGCCGGGGTGATGATGCCGGCAAACGATGCCAGTACGTGCTGAAGGGCACACGGGATCATTTCCTTAACGGGAGGCAAGCCTTCACGAGTGAACAGGGCTTCAGTGCCGTTCGTAACCGTCTCCTGGGTCATTTGACCACCAATCCTCGAAATAGTTGTTTTCGCATCTAACGCTCTATTGTGACGCAGTGCGGGGTTGAGGTTGTGCCTTCGTTGCATATCGTATTAAAGATGATTCTCATTCTCAATAATAATTTTTTGTTATCAGACTATTCTTCAGCTGAGATAATGCATTTCCGCAGGTCAGGAAAGTGTCTGGTCAAAATAGCATCTAACTTTTCTTTTGGTCAACCGTTTACCGCCAAAATCATACCGTTCGTCTGCATTACGTCATGTACCTGCGGATATACGAGATGATGAGCAGCGTGTTACCATGAGAAAAAATTGTTATGAAACTTCCGCTTTCACCCAAAGGAGTTGCCCGTGAACGAGACCGTACGTCGCTTTTTGCCGATGGTCGATTTCCTGGAGCAGATACTCGGCAAAAACAGCGAGATCGTGCTGCACGATTTCTCGGATCCCGACCACGCCATCGTCGATATTCGCAACGGCATCGTGAGCGGCCGTAAGGTCAGCGGTCCCGCCACCGATCTGGCGCTCAAGATCATGCACGACCCAAAGTATCGCGACCTGCCGTTTATTACGGGCTATGAGGGGCGCGGTGCCGGTGGCAAGACGTTGGAGTCAGCGACGTACTTTATCCGCGAGGATAAAGAGATCGTCGGCATGCTCTGCGTCAACACCGATCTCTCGACCGTGCGCTCCATCAACGCCATGGCACAGCAGCTCATGGCCTGCTTCGACGCGGCGCCGACGCGCACGGAGCCCGCCCCTATCGAGGTCGAAAGCCTTTCGGAGTCCACACAGGAGCTCATCGACCGCAGCATTGCCGAGTTGCTGAGCGCGCGCGGGCTGGATGTAGCGTCGCTTGGCCAGAGCGACCGCGTGGACGTCATTCGCCACCTCAACGGCAACGGCGTGTTTATGCTCAAGGGCGCCGTGGCCTGCGCCGCCACCGCGCTGGGCATCTCGGAGCCCAGCGTCTACCGCTACCTGCAAAAAGTTCGCAAGGAGGGCTAAACGTGATCCCTTGGGGACGAAGGGAAACGGATCATTTTTGTCGCATCGCTTGACAAAAGACCCTGCAGCTCGCACGCGCTGCAGGGTCTTTTTGCATGTCATGTTTAGTTGTTACCAACACCTTAGAGAGCGGCGACAACCTCGATCTCGACCAGACCGCCAGCCGGAAGGGCGGCAACCTGGAAAGCGCTGCGCGCGGGGAACGGAGCCTCGAACTTGGAGGCGTAGATCTCGTTCACGGCGGCGAAGTCGGCAATGTCAGCCAGGTAGACTGTGGTCTTGACGACATCGGCAAAGGTGGCGCCGGCAGCGGTCAGCAGGGCCTCGACGTTAGCAAGGGACTGCTTGGCCTGGGCCTCGACGCCCTCGGGCATCTTGCCAGTTGCGGGATCGATGCCCAGCTGGCCGGACAGGAACACCATGTTGCCGGTCTGGATACCAGGGGAATACGGGCCGATGGCTGCGGGTGCGTTATCGGAAGACACGACGGTCTTGCTCATGTTTTTCTCCTTACAAGTAAAAGGGAACGGGAGCGCGGCGTTCACACCGGGAGGCACAGTTCGGTCTGAACACCGCGCTTGATTGGGATAGTACTCAAGGTTTCCGCGCGATGCAAGATTATTATCACGTTGCGAGAATATTTTATCGCCCAACGGTTTCCCCGGACCGCTGAACGGTTCTCATGTGAAGCAGCCAGTCCAAGCTGCTGAAGACTTTATCCCGCTTAGAGCACGGGCATCGCCTGCCGCGACGGCACCACTATACTTTTGATTATCTGAGCATTTTGAAAGGCAGGATATGACCGCAACCGCCAGTCGAACCACCAACCGCAGACCCGAGCTTTTGGCGCCCGCCGGAGGGCCCGAGCCCTTTGCCGCCGCACTCGCCGCCGGGGCAGACGCCATCTACTGCGGCATGGGCAGCTTCAACGCCCGCCGCAAGGCCACCAACTTTACCGACGAGGCCTTTGAGCAGGCCTGCCGCGCCGCGCATCTGGCCGGCTCGCGCGTCTACGTCACGGTCAACATCGTCATCAAGGAATCCGAGATGAGCGATGCGCTGCAGCTCATCCATCGCTGCTCCACGCTGGGCGCCGACGCCTTCATCATCCAGGACTGGGGCCTGTTCTTTGAGGTCAAGCGCACGATGCCCAGCATCGAGACGCATATCTCGACCCAGGCGAACATCCACGACGACCGCGGAACCCTTTGGTGCCGCGAGCAGGGCGCCGACCGCGTGACCCTCTCGCGCGAGCTTTCCATCGACGAGATTGCCGCCATTCACGATGCCGCGCCCGATGTGGACCTTGAGGTCTTTAGCCACGGTGCCATCTGCTTTTGCTACTCGGGCCTGTGCCTGCTTTCGAGCTTTGCCATGGCGGGCCGCTCGGCCAACCGCGGCATGTGCGCTCAACCCTGTCGCTTGCCTTACGAGCTGATCGACGAGAACGGCCGCTCGCTCTCCCCTGCCGGTCGCGAGCGCGCGCTGTGCCCGCGCGACACCAACACTTCGCAGCTTGTTCGCCGTCTGTATGACGCCGGCGCCGCATCGCTCAAGCTCGAGGGCCGCATGAAGGCTCCCGATTACGTGTATTCCATCGTCGACGTGTATCGTCATCAGATTGATGACATGCTGGCCGGAACCACCGTTGCCAAGGACGAGAAAGCCGCCCGCCAGCGCCAGCTCAAGCGCTGCTTTAACCGCGACTTTACGCACGCCTATCAGGACGGCACCTCGGGCGACGAGATGATGAGCTATGAGCGTTCCAACAACCGCGGCCAGATCGTGGGCACGGTGCTGGGCAGCCGCCCGGCCAACCGCGATGTGCGCGGCCTTAAGCCCGACGACCGCCGTCGCCGCGCCGCCATCGCCCGCATTGAGCTGTTTGAGCCCGTGGGCAAGGGCGACCTGCTGGAGCTTCGCCACGATAACGAGTTTGACCAGTTCCTGACCACCATTGCCGCCGATGATGCCGCAGCCGGTGAAGTCATCGAATGTCGCGTACCCCGCAGCATGCCCGAGGGCTGCCGCGTCCGCGTGATTCGCAGTCAGCGTGCCATCGACGCCGCCGGCGCCGCGCTCAAGCGCGATGTGCTGCGCCGCCGAGCTGTTGATGTGTCCGTCGTGGCGCGTCTGGGCGAGCCGTTTACCGTTACGCTCACCTGCTGCGACGACCCTTCGCTTACGGCCACGGCCACGGGCTTTACCGTCGAAGCCGCCAAGACCCGTGCGGTCGAGGCGTCCGATCTGGTTGAACACGTCGGCCGCATGGGTTCCTCTCCCTTTGAGGCTGCAAGCTTTGAGGTGGCACTCGATGAGGGCTGTGGCATGGGTTTCTCCGCCGTACATAAGGTGCGCGCCGCCGCTTGCAAGGCGCTGGAAGAGGCCATTCTGGCGCCGTACGCGGAGCGCGCGAAAACGCTCGAGCTGCCGGCGATTGTCACCAGTGATTCCCGCCCCGCGCCCGAGCACTACCGCGACGAGCCGCAGATCTGCGCCACCGTCACCTCGCTCGAGGCCGCCGAGGCAGCCCGCGCGGAGGGCGCAACGCGCATCTACATGACCACCGACGTACTCGACGCGTCCGGGCTCTCCCCCACCGACGCATTTGAGCAGGGTATCGTGCCCGTACTCGACGAGGTCTGCCGCGCCGTTGACCACGTCCGCGTCGATCCCTGGATCAATGCCGGAGCCACCGTCGCCGTCGGCAATATCTCCGAGCTCGCCGTAGCCGCGCGTGCCGGCGCCACGGCCGAGATTCGCTCTTGCCTGCCTGTGCACAACACGCCTTGCATGGAGGCACTTGCCGAGCGCGGAGCCGGCGCGTTTTGGCTCTCGCCCGAGATCACGCTCGACGAGATCGTCTCGCTCGGCGCCGCCGCGCCCGCGGCTCTGGGCATCACCGTCTTTGGCCGCCCGCGCGTCATGACAAGCGAGCATTGCATTCTGCAGGTTGCCAACGGCTGCATCCACGATTGTGCCAACTGCCGCCTGCGCGCCCGCAAGCTGTCGCTCAAGAATATCGACGGCAAGGTCATGCCGGTGCGCACCGACATCCACGGCCGCTCACGCCTGTACGACGCCTACCCCATCGACCTTACGCCCCAGGTACCACAGCTGCTCGACGCCGGCGTCCGTCGTCTCATGGTGGACGGAACGCTGCTCGAGGCCGATGAGATTGGCCGTGCCGTCGCTCGCGTCCGTCGCGCTGTCGAGGCGGCTCAAGCCGGCCGCAAGCCGGCCGCCCGCCTGCGCGGCGCCACCTCGGGCTGCATGTTTGTGGGAATTAGCTAACCGAAAGGTTTACACGTGAACGAAGAACCTCAAGTCCTCTATTGCGACGCCTGGCTCATGGCCATCGACAAGCCCGCCGGCATGATCGTCCACGGTGACGGCACCGGCGAGCGCACACTTACCGACTACGCCAGCGACCTTTTGCTGGCGATGGGCGACGGCTTTGCCGCGACCGACATGCAGCCGCTCAACCGCTTGGACCGCGACACCACCGGCGTGGTGCTGTTCTCGCTCGACAAGCAAACGCAGCCCGCCTTTGACCAGATGATCATCGACCACGCGTTCGAAAAGCACTACCTGGCGCTCGCCGAGGGCAAGATCGACTGGAACGAAAAGCTCATCGACAAGCCCATCGCGCGCGACCGCCACGATAGCCGCAAGATGCGTGTCGGCGCCAGCGGAAAGCCCTCTCAGACGCGCGTCAAGGTGCTCAAGCGCCTTAAGAGCCGCCGCGGCCTGCCCACGCGTTCGTATATCGATGTCGAGCTGCTCACCGGCCGCAAGCACCAGATCCGCGTGCATCTGGCCAGCGAGCGTCATCCCCTGGTAGGCGACGACCTGTACGGCACGCCGCGCCCCTGTGGATTGATGCTCCACGCCCACAGCGTGTCCTTTACGCATCCCGTAACCGGCGAGCACATCCACATCGAAGCCCCTTGCCCCTGGGAGCCCTAAACCACCACAATGGGGACAGGCACCTTTATGATGGTTTTGCCGCGATGGCTCAGCCGCGGTCCCAAAACGTCTCGATCTGTAACAGTTAGAACCCATTTTCTGGTCTACCTGTTACAGATCAAGACTTTCGAATCCCCCTTAAGGGAAAATCTCAATCTGTAACAGTAACTCGGCAAAATCAGTCCCAGATGTTACAGATTGAGACAAAGGGACGGCGCGGTTCGTAAGTATCTCGATCTGTAACACCTATCCCACTTTTAACGGTCCAGTTGTTACAGACTTAGACAGAAACAGTAGACGACGAAAGCGGCAACGTCCGTGATGGACGTTGCCGCTTTTCTATTGAGAAAACTACTCGGTTTTCGTTACTAACCACCACAATGGGGACAGGCACCTTTGTGGTGGTTTTGGCCTTAGCCCGTCCCCTGCTGCTAGACCGTGATGACGTTGTCCATTGCCCGGTACTTGGCGGGGACCTCGCCTGCGGTAATAATCGTTGCGTCGCGGAAGTCCGCGAACTTGACGGGCGCCACCATGCCAAATTTGCTGGCGTCCGAGATTACGTAACGTTTGGCCGTATGACGCATCGAGATACGCTTGACCTGCGCCTCCTCGATATCGGGCGCCGTGAAGCCCTGCTCGGTGGCAATGCCGTTAGAGCCCCAAAAGCCGCAGTTGAAGTTATAGCGGTCTAGGGTTGCCAAGGCATCGGGACCGACGAGAGCCTCGGTCTCAGGCTTGAGCTCGCCGCCCAGCACAACGGTGCGCATGCCGCGCACAGCGAGATGCTGAGCATGGAGCACGGAATCAGTCACATAGGTGACATCTTCAAGGTGTGGAAGATGCTCGATGAGCCTGAGCGTCGTCGAACCCGAGTCGATGTATACAAAGCTCTCGGGCTCCACAAGTGCCGCCGCACGGGCGCAGATACGCTCCTTGTCGTCGTTATGGAGGTCGCTGCGCTCATTAAGCGTTAGGTCGCGCGTCACGTGCGCGCGCTCCAGACTTGTCGCGCCTCCGTGCACCTTGGCGATACGGTGTGCTCGGTCGAGCGTCTGCAGGTCGCGCCGAATGGTAGACGCCGTCACGCCCAGGGCTTCGGCAAGCTCCGGCACGGTAACCGAGCCGGTCTGCTGAACCATCGACACGATCGCGTTGAGCCTATCTTCCGCTAGCATCGCTTACTCCTCCTCGGGGTACACGACTCCCCAGTCGGCGCGTAGCTTGGTCATCAGCTCCATAACATCAGAAGCATAGCCCAGAAGCTCACGCTTAGAGTCGTCGCCGGCAACGGCCTTCTCAAGATCGGCCATCTCGTAGCACAGTGCGTAGGCCTCGGTGCCAGCGTGGACCTCCTCGCGGTGACCGTCGGCAGTCCACACGATGGTCGCGTGATCGGCACGCGGATATTCGTTGACCTCGATATAACACTTGTCGAAGCTAATGATCGAGCGCTTGGGCTGCTTGGAGTGGAGCGTAAGGCTCACCACGCCCAGCTGCTGTTCGGCATTACGGCAGACGATGCCGCCCGCAACGTCAACACCGGTCTCACAGGTGTTGCCCAGTGAAACGACCTCAGCGGGCTGACTTGCCATAAAGAGACGCATGACGGACAGGGCATACACGCCAATGTCGAGCATGGCACCGCCAGCAAGGTTGCGGTTGTAGAAGCGATTGGTCAGATCGCCGTACTCCTTGTAGCTACCAAAGTTGAGCTGGGCGAGGTTCATGCGACCAAACTCGCCGGCATCCATGCGACGGCGCAGCTCTTGATACAAGGGCATATGAAGCACCGTGGTGGCGTCCATGAGGACGACGTTGTGCTCGTCGGCGATGGCACGCGCCTCGTCGAGCTCAGCGGAATTGAGGGTAATGGCTTTCTCGCAGAGCACGTGCTTGCCGGCGGCCAGCGCGTCACGCAGATAGGTGATATGCGTGTTGTGCGGCGTGGTGATATAGACGGCGTCGATGCCCGGATCGGCGTAGAGGTCCTCAACCGATTCATAGACCTTCTCGATGCCATACTGCTCGGCAAAAGCCTGAGCCTTGGACAGCGTACGGTTGGCGACGCCCGCAAGCTTGCGGCCGGCAAGAGCGAGAGACTGGGCCATCTGGTTGGCGATAACGCCGCACCCGATCACAGCCCAACGAAGCTCGGGAGCCGTAAAGATATCATCGGGGAATGGCTTGTCCTGGACCGAAGCGAACGCTGCTTTTGCGGCTGCCGCGGAGTCGAGTGGAGCCTGCTTGGAATCTACCATATGTGCCTCCTGTGTCATAGAACGTCTTGCATTTCGGATAGCTCTATATTCGCACAAACACGCGCGTCTGTGCGCGTTTTTGTGTATCTCACCGCTAAACGGTCATTTTTGTCCCGTAAACGGCGCATCTATACGCATATTCACGCAATCCCACGCACGCAAATACGCACAAATGCGAACCGGTCATTGCTCAGAGACAGGGGCTTATGCTTAGAACTCAAAAGACAGGATGATCCGCTTCGCCTCGTCGCTCATGGCGCGCTGCAGCTCTAAGGATCGTCCCAAACTGCAGACAGAAAAAGAACGTCCCCAGGCGCCGGCATTTCAAGAGCACTCATTTAAGACTGTCCCCAATGAGTGGGAGCAATCAGAGACTCTTTGCGAGGGAGGCCGGACGTGGCCTTCCTCGTTTTTATTCATGGACTTTAGTCCGTGCCGCGCGGCACGCGCGGCATAGAAAGCCACCCGCTCAGCGGGTGGAGGCCAATTTCCGCTACGCGACAAAAACCTTCCCCCTAGCATGAGGATTGTTCAGGTCATCATACTAGGGGGAAGGTGATTGCTGTGGCCCAGAAAGCCAACAGCCTCGCGTACACGAAATGGCTGTGCAAGTACCGCATCGCACCGAGGTCAAGCTCATCGCCGCCATCGTCGAGAAGCACCCCAAGGTGCGCTTTGCCGCGAGCCGCACCTCGGCCCACGCCGACCTCTACGACCGCATGGAGCAGGCCCTGTGCGAGCGCGTGGCCAACGCGGTGGAGGTCGTCCGCTCCGACATCAGCCCCGCGCTTCTTGTCCACACCGGTCCAAACCTCGTGGGTGTGGCGGTCCAGGGACTCTAGCGGAGGCGGGGCGTCCTGCCCCAAAAACAAATGCAAAAGACGAGCACTTCTTGCCGCTCAATTGGCAAGAAGCGCTCGTCTTTTCTTAACGCGTTGTATGGCGGAGAGAGCGCAAGTTACGCGAGCGCCCTTCTTGCCAGCTCGGCCGCGCCGAGGATTCCTTGGTCGCCGCCGCAGCCCGGGGCGCAGATGTAGCTCTCCATGTCCTTAAGCTCGGCGGTCTGGATGTAGCCACCCAGATATTCGAGGGTCTTCTTGTGGACGATGCCGTAGAGCTGCTCCTGGTGCATCACGCCGCCGCCGAGGACGATGCGGCGAGGCGAGTACATGAGCACGAGGTTCGCGCACATCTGCCCCAGATAATCCCCCTCGAGCGCCCACACCTCATCGTTGTCCGCGAGCTCGGCCGCGGGCTTTCCCCAGCGCGCGGCGATGGCGGGGCCGGAGGCGAGCCCCTCGAGACAGCTCGCGTGGCTCGGGCAGACGCAGCGTCCCTCCTCGGTGGGACGGGTCCTTACCAGCATGTGACCGGCCTCGGGGTGCAGCATGCCGTGAAGGAGTCTGCCCGCGCACATGACGCCCGCGCCCACGCCGGTGCCGATGGTCACGTAGACGGCGTCCTCGAGCCCCTTGCAGCAGCCGAAGACCACTTCGCCGAGGCAGGCAACGTTCACGTCCGTGTCGTAGGCCACCGGAATCCCGAGGGCGTCGGCGAACGCGGCGCGAAGACCATGGCCTCGCCACGCGAGCTTGGGCGTCTGGAGGATGGAGCCGTAGCGCTCGTCGTTGGGGTCGACGCAGGTCGGGCCGAAGGCGCCGATGCCCAACGCGTCCACATCGCGGGCGGTGAACCACTCGATCATCTGCGGGACGGTCTCGGCGGGCGTAAGCGTCGGGGTCTCCATACGGTCGAGGACCTCGCCGTCGCCGGACACCACGGCACAGACCATCTTGGTCCCGCCGGCTTCGAGGGCGCCGAGCCTCATTTGCTTTTCGCTCATGTGATCCTCCTTACAAAGGGACGCCCGCAGTCATGGTCAACCGCGGGCGCCCATAACGTTGGCTTGTTTCGAGGCGACCCTACCTGGGCACGCGGTCCTGCCTTGCGGCAAACGGGGCGAGCACGGCGTGCGGCTCGCTTTGGTACCAGTAGGCGACGGTGGAGATGTCGTCCTCGCGCTCGTAGAGCTTGATGTCGTCGTTGCCGAGGTCCTGGAACGTCACGCGCAGGTCCTCCTTGAACGAGATCGGGTCGGGAAGGTGCCACCTGTAGAGGCCGTGCCTGGGCAGCGCGTCGTCGTTAGTCGCGAGCATCGGATTCGGGTTCGGCTTGCCCGCGCTGAAGCGGTCGCGCGTGGCGTCGCGCGTCGAGCGGTACGGGTAGCCGGCGAACAGCGTGTTGAAGCACTGCGCCTCGGGCAGCGCGTGGGGCGGCCTGTCGAGGAAGGCCCAGGCACCGCCGAAGTAGTCCTCGGCTCCCGTCGAGGTGACCGTGGGGAACTCCTCGTCGCCGTCGAGGAAGAACTTCATCTCGCCCTCGCCCCACCAATAGCGCTCCAGGGCGCACAGGGCCATGTAGGTGCCGACGTAGTAGCCCTTGCCGCGCACGCCGTCGAGCACGGTGTAGTCGACGCCCCTGCGGGTGCTGCGCTCGCGGTTAAAGCGGGCGTGGAAGTACATGGCGTCGTCCGGCACGTCGGTGAGCGCGTAGTTGAACGTGTAGAAGATGTACTTAATGAACCCGGGGTGCTCGCTCGTAAGCGTGACCTTGGCGTGCTTCCTGAAGGGCATCTCGAAGTAGCAGTTCATGCCGCCCGTCGGGTTCACGCAGATGGGCATCGAGTTGACGATGGCGCGCTCACCGAAGCCGTTGCAGAAGAAGTCGCCGACAGGGCACTCGACCGAGGGGGTCTCCTCGTCGTCCCAGTAGAAGCGCAGCACGAGGTCACGCATGACGAAGCTGCCGGCGGCGGTCTTGTCGGGGACGGTCATCCAGATGTGGCGGATGATGCCGGGGCCCTCGATGTCCGCGAGCGTGATGGTCTCGCCGGACTCAAGGGGCACGCAGCACGAGCCCTTGCGGCCGACGCCGAGGTGGCTGGCCGACATGGCGGCGCGGCCCTTCTCGCCCGTGATGTTCTCGGGGGTGATGGCGCGGCTTTCCTCACCGCCGTGCATCCACACGTCCTTAAGGAACTCTCTCATCGTCGACCTCCTCTATTCGTCGTCGTCGCACTCGGCGGAACTGGCACCGTTCACGTAGATGATCTGCTGGCGCGCCTCGTTGACGAGGGCGTCGAAGTCGAGTTTCTCGTCGGGGCGCGCGAGCGCGACCGTCATGGCGAGCGGGAGGTTGACACCCGCGATCACGTGGATCCGGTCGGAGGCGAAACGGGAAAAGCGCTGGTTCACGCTGCCGCCGTACGCGTCGGTGAGGACGACGACCTCGTCAGTGCCCGAAAGAGCCGCCTCGACCGCCGCGTCGAGCCCCTCGCCGTTGTCGTTCACGTAGGCGCACACGGCGTTGACGGCGTCGCCCTTACCCGTAAGGAACTCGAGGGTGTCCTTGAAGCCCTGGGCGAGAAGGGAATGGCTCGCCACAACTATCTTTCTCATTGATTCACCAATCTCTTGGGTCGAAGCTAGGCGAGGATGCCGGCGGCGGAGGCGACCATCGCGAGGACGATCACCACGAGGATGAGGGCCGTCATGCTCGCGTTCTTCTTGGTAAGAAGGTAATACGCGCTTCCCGTGATGGCGGCGGGGATCATGGCAGGCAGGATCTTGTCGAGCAGCGGCTGAATCTCCATCGCGACGTCGCCGAAGCTGAAGCTAATCGGGCAGGTGACGCCGATGACCGAGGCGATGAGGCAGCCGACCACGGTGAGGCCGAGCACGGAGGCGGCGGCAGTGAGGTTGGGAAGCTTCTCGCTGAAGTCGGTGACGAGCTTCACGCCCTGCTTGTAGCCGAACTCGAGGGCGTGCATGCGGACCCAGAAGATGGCCAGGATGAGCGCGAACCAGATGCCGGCTCCCACGGGGTTGCCCTCGATGGCCATGTAGGCGGCGATGGAGCCCATGATGGTCGGGATCATGGTCATGAGCAGGGAGTCGCCGACGCCGGCGAGCGGTCCCATGGTGCCGATCTTCAGGTCTTGGACGGCGTCCGCCGCCGCTAGGCCGTCGCGCTCCTCCATGGCCACACAGGCGCCAAGGATGATGGCGGCGAGCCAAGGCTGGGTGTTGTAGTAGCGGAAGTGGTTGTTGAGCGCTTGCTTATAGTCCTCGTCGTTCGTGTAGATCTTCCTCAGGACCGGCGAGAGGGCGTAGGCGACTGAGGCGCCCTGCTGGGTCTGGTAGTTGAAGGTGCACACGCTCATGAGCCAGCGCCAGTTCGCGTTGCGCAGGTCCTTCTTGGTGACCTTGTAGCCGGAGGGCTTGCCCTCGGCGACGGCGGTGATGTTCTCGTTTTCCATGGTTACTCATCCTCTCCGATGAAGGCGTCTGCGGAAGCGTGGGCGGCGAGCTCGGTGTCCCTCTCGGCGCGCTGGTAGAACGCGATCGCGAGGGCAAAGCCGACGATGGCGGCACCGATGATGGGCACGTTCAGGAAGGCCGAGAGGAAGAAACCGGCGAGCAGGTACTGGAAGTACTTGGCGGTTGGCATGTAGCGGAGCAGCATGGCGATACCGACGGCCGGGAGCATCTTGCCGGCGAGGGTGAGGCCGGAGAGGAACCACTGGGGCATGACCTCGAGGAGCCAGTTGACGGCGGGCTGGCCGAGCGTCACGGAGACAAAGACGGGCAGGGCGGCGCACAGGCCGAAGAGCGCGGGGCAGACCCACAGGATGGCGTTCATCTGATTGAACTTACCCTCGTTGCAGAACTTCTGGGACTTCTCGACGACAAAGCCGTTGAGGATCTTGGCGACGACGTCGAGCTGGATGCCGAGCATGCCGACCGGCAGGCCGATGGCGAGGCCCGTGTCGGAGCCCAGGGTCACGCCGTAGGCGGTGGCGATGATGGCCATCGTGCCGTAGTCGGGAATGGAGGAGCCGCCGAAGCCCGCGACGCCGAGCTGCATGAGCTGAATGGTGCCGCCGATGACAAGGCCGGTCTTCCAGTCGCCCATGACGACTCCGGTGATGAGGCCCCAGAAAACGGCGTAATTGACGAAGATCATCGGGATGCCGTAGTAGTCCACGTGCTTGATGAAGGCCAGCAGGGTCAAAAGGACGACCTGCAGGATAGTGAAGTTGACCATATTTCCCCCTTAGATGAGGTCTGCGACGGAGACGGGCTTGTCGGCGGGCACGAACTGGGCCGTCACCTTGACGCCACGGGCGATGAGCGCCTTGTAGCTCTGGACGTTCTCGGCGGAGGCGTAGGCGCGCTGGGTGAGCTGGATGCCGTCCTCCTTGACGAGCGAGCCGCCGACGACCAGCGACGGGAGCTCGACGCCCGACTCGACCAGGCGAAGCATCGTCTCGGGCTCCTTGGCGATGACGAAGACCTTCTCGCGGTCGTACTTGCCCGCGGCGAAGTTCTTGAGCGCGGTCTGCTCGGAGATGATCGAAACGGCCATGCCCGCGGGGCGCGCCATCCTCATGGTGGACTTCAGGACCTCGTCGCCGGCGACCTTGTCGTCGATGACCATGACTCGGGTCGCGCCCGACACCGGGGCCCACTGCGTCACGATGATGCCGTGAAGCAGGCGATTGTCGATTCGTGCCATAACAACACTCATGTTTGCTCCTATCAAATGAAGTTTTGCGTTCGGTACTGCCTCGGCGCTATCCGGATTCGCGCCGGGCAAGGGGTTATCGGATTATTGAGGACGCGCGGTCAGCTTGCGGCGGCGCGGGGAAGGTCACTCGTCGAGCAGGAGGTCCGAGGAGCCGAGGCGCTCTTCTCGCGCCGGGGCGGCGCTCACGCTTATGTAGTCGAAGACATATGCGATCTCGCTTACGGGAACCTCTACGCGATAGCGCGTCGAGATGCTCGAGAAGCTCTGCCTGAAGGACTCGATGAAATCGGCGCGTTCCTCCTCGAAGCGGTCCTGGCCAACGTAGGTCTCAATGGGGTTTCTGGTAACAAGGCGCTCGACGAGACAGCAGAGGTGAACGTAGAGCCCAATGATGGCGTTGCTGCCGATCTTCTCGCCTGTCCTGCGCTGAAGCTCGTGCACGGCGCTCTCGATCTCATGGAATAGCCGCTCCGGGTCGAGGATGGTGATGGAGCGGATGACGTTCTGCAGCGTCATGTTCGAGAGCAGCTTCTCGTGGAAAGAAGAGAGCTCGGAAGCGTCAAGCCACCTGCCGAACACGGCATCAACCTTAGAGGCGGACGCCGTCGACATGATGTCCTCGAGGGCGACGAAGGGGACGGAGGCGACCCCGGGGTCTCCCGTGCCGATGACGGCGCAGACGCGGTGCTCGGAGAAAACGGCGTCGTTCGACCCGTTCGCGACGAGCTGCTTGAAGGGCCTCGTGAGCAGGCGCGCGCCTATGGTGCGCGGGAGGCTCTGCGAGACGAGCTGGCGTATCCTCTCCGCGGCGTCGACCCCGGACTCGGAGCAGAAGACGATGGCGTCCTCACGGTTGACGCGCTCGATCACCTTGCAGTGCGTCACGCACGCGGCGGTCGCATCGCCAAGAACCTCGGCGATGGACTTGCCGCCGAGCAGCCCGACCCCGATCTCGAGCGCAAGACCGGTAGAGACGTTGTTCACCACGCCGATAGTGGAGTCGGTAACGTTCTCGAGGGCCTTATAGGCCTCCTCCAAGGAGCCCATGTCGACGAGGAACACGACCCCGGTGCAGTAGGAATGGCGGTCGACGAGGCGCTGGAGCGGACCGACGATGTCCTTCAGCTGCTGGTCGTAGGGCATGTCGACAGCCTCGTACACATGCATGCCGAGCATACGGTTCGCCGCGTCGGCGATGCTCGTCGCCGTTGAGTAGCCGTGGGACAAGATGACGCAGAGCGTCCGAAGGGCCTTCGCATCGCGAGACTCCGATGCGACGCACAGCGTCAGAAGCGTCTTCGTGAAGTGATCGAGCGAGATTCCCAGCGCCCCTTCCACGTCTGCGGCGACCTGATCGGAGACACTCGAGGCAAACGGCAATTCGGAGGTCACGGCACCGAGGAGATGGGAGATTTGCTCCGCACAGGCAGACTTTCGCTTAGCCAGGCCGATACCCGGCCACAACTGCAGGCAAATCTCCTGGGCCAGTAGAAAAGCGACCTTCCTCGAAAGCTCGATGCCATAAGAAGAGCCTGCGTCGGCAAGGACCGCGCCCACGACGCGCTCGAAGGCGCGCGACCTCGAGGAGGCGACGCCGTGGTCGAAGATCAAGTGATCCTCAACGCCGCGCACAGCGGAGACAGCTTGCGAGACAAGCTCGGAGACAGAGAGCTCCCCGGCGTAGAATCGCTCATCGAGGGAGCACAGGGCATCGAGCGCCTGCTCGACCGGCCCTGTGCTCTCGGCGGCATCCAGAGACGCGTCGATCAGAACGCCATCGTCGGGCTGTTGATCGATCTGCGCGGAGGAGAGGAGCCCGCTGGGAAGAAGATACGGGCGAACGACGACGTAGTCGCCCTCGCGATTGAGGAACGCTTTGGCGCAGCAGTTCGTCACGCAGGCGCGCAAGCCGGCGATGTTATCGGAAAAGTCCGCGTTCACGAGGCAACGGTATGCGCCGCGGCTGATCTTCACATCAGAACCGATACGGCACCCCTCGCTGCGCAGGAAGCTCAAGATGAGATCCTCGCGCTCCTCGGGGGTCCGCTCCTTGAGTGAGGGGACGCGGGCACAGATGGGCATTTTGCTGTAGGCCGAGGAAACCTTCAGGTCATCGGCGGAAAGCGTCGTCGAAAGAACGAGGCGAGCGCGCGGCGCATCCTGGGAGGCATCGAGCCCGAGGGCCGTCGCAAGGCAGTGCTCCATCGCAGAGGGAGAGAGTGCCTCGATGCCGTTGACAAAGACCACACCCCCGCGCGCTTTCGCGATCGACTCGTCAAGAAGCCCGTTGAACGAGGCGGCGTCCGGGACCCCGGCGCAGTCGATGCGCACATAGGAGGAGTCGCGGGACAGCAAGCCCTGGTTCTTGCCGTACTCGTACACAAGGCGAGAAAGGAAAGACTTACCGACACCCACGCCGCCGCTCAAGAGGATGGGCAGGCCAAACGGAGGGTACTGAACCGCAGCCTTGCACTGCTCGACAACGGAGCTGAGGCTCATGTCGAAGCCCACGGCACGCGCGAAGTCGCGGTGATCGGCGATTCCCGTCGCTTGGATGAGGTCGGCGAGCGAGGCGTACTCGCTTGCAGAGAGCTTTACCTGAAAACGCTTCTGGAACGCGCGGCGATGAAAATAACGGACAGGCCTGCCCGCCACCTTAACCACAAGACCGGCGCGAACAAGGTCGTTGAGGTACTGGCTCGCCAGGCTCCTGGAGATGATGAGCGTCTCGGCGATGTCGGAGGTGGACAGACGGGCAAGGTCGTCGAGCGAGACGGCAGAGGTGAGGGCCTCGAGATGCTCGAGAATCCTGTCCCTCATGTCGACGGGTTTCTTTGCCAAGCTGTCCTGTGTGGTCTTGTCCATGACTTCTTACCTCCTCGTACAAGGAGTATAAGGGGAGAACAGAGAACGGAAGGGGGCGCGTGGGGGAATCAACAGCTCCGAGGAAAAGTCCACCACTTGAGGGGCAGAAAACAACGGCCATTGAACATTCAGGGCCGACGCTCAACACTTCGGCTCGACACTTCGCTTTGGAAAGGGCCCCGGCGCGCCGGGGTCCCAACATAAAGAAGGGCCCCGGCGCGCAGGGCCTAAAGCTTAACCATGCGCGCGGCGATGCGGGCGCAGTCGCAGGCGGCCTTCTTCTCGAAGGTGTTGTAGTCGACGACCCGGCCCTCGGCGCAGGGCTTGTCGCTGATGGCGCGCACGACGACGAGGGGCACGCCGTTGAGATAGGCGGCCTGCGCGATGGTGCAGCCCTCCATCTCGCAGCACAGGTCGCCGAAGGTCGCGAGGATTCGCTCCTTCTGTTCCGCGGGCGAGACGAACTGGTCGCCGGAGACGACGCGGCCCTTGAGGACCTTAATGTCGGGGGCGACGGCGGCCGCGGC
>URQD01000011.1:0-44066 GCA_900549905.1 uncultured Collinsella sp.
TCTCGGAAGGCACGTGCAGACCTTTCGTCATGGCCTCCTACCTTTCTTTCGGGCCTTTCGGCCGAATCTCTCAGCACCCTTCCGTAACGGGTGCTGCTTGCTGACAGCTCTGGTTATATCCAAATATCACCCGCAATTCCACCTCGCCCCCGAACGGTCAACAAAGTTCGATGAACGGTATATCGAATATGATTCCCCCATAATGCACTTCGGCGTTCTAAAGTAGCTTTTCTAAGGTAAATGCTCTTTTTTCTTAAAAATCATTCGCAATTACAACTCCAATCTTTCGATTAAGAATTGCATATCTAAAACGGTTTTATGTATATAAATGACGCTTGTTCGTGTTTCTGTCTGTATTCGATGATATTCAGCTACCTATCATTCTTATTCACACATAGTCACCAGTTGAGTGAGGATATAGACCGTTTTTCACAACGCGAAGGGCATCAGCTCTATGGCTTGTCAGCGTAAGAAGTAGGTAAAGATACCGTTCACGCGATACGTCCGTGCCATAGGTCGACTAAATTGAGACAATAGTGAATAGTGTTAGGCAACCGTCCCCCACGGGGACTGAACGGACAGATGCATATGCCGAGCAAAATCGAAAAAATGCAAGCCGCTGCAAAGCTGCGTAAGCCGCCGCGCGACTTCTCGTACACGCAGAACCGAGAGCTCAGCTGGCTGCGCTTTGACAACCGTGTGCTTGACGAAGCCTTCCACGAGACCGTTCCGCTGTTCGAGCGGCTAAAGTTCGTGTCGATTTTCGAGTCTAACCTCGATGAGTTTCTCATGGTGCGCGTGGGCGGCCTGTCCGATCTGGCAGAGCTCAAAAAACAGCCTGTCGACAACAAGAGCAATATGACCGCCTCCGAACAGGTCGATGCTGTCATGGCCGAAATGCCCGGGCTCCTTACCCGATGGGAGTCCATCTTTAAGAGCATCGAGGGCAAGCTCGACACCCTGGGCGTTCACCGCGCCCGCATCGATTCGCTTACGCCCGAGGAGCGCACCTTTGTAACCCGTTACTTCCAGGCCTACGTGTCGCCGGTCATCTCACCGCTGGTGATTGACCCGCGCCACCCCTTCCCCAACCTGCGCAACGGCGCACTCTACCTGGCCTGCGGCCTGGACGGCGTCACCGACGAGGAGAGTCTGCTGGGCCTTATCGAGATTCCCACCTCGATGAACCGCGTGGTCGAGATCCCCTCGCCCACCGGCACCTACTCCTACATCTTGCTCGAGGACGTCATCCTCGCCTGCCTGAACAGCTGCTTTGGCTCCTATAAGCCGCTCGACCGCGCGCTCATCCGCGTCACCCGCAACGCCGACATCGACCCGGACGGCGAGGGCGTCGAGGAGGAAGAGGATTACCGTCAGCACATGAAGCGCATCCTCAAGAAACGCTTGCGCCTGCAGCCGGTGGTGCTCGCGGTCTCGGGGTCGCTCGAGAAGGCGACGCTCAAGACCATCCGCAAGGCGCTCGAGCTTTCTCGCCGCTCGGTCTTTACCTGCGATATCCCGCTCGACCTGGGCTACGTCTTCGGCATTGAGGGCAAGATTCCCGAGCATCTACGCAACGAGCTGCTCTTTACGCCGTTTAAGCCGCAGCCCAACCCCACCATCGACATGTCCCGTTCCATCCGCGAGCAGGTGCTGCAGCACGACAAGCTGCTCTTTTACCCTTACGAGGCCATGAATCCGTTCTTGGACCTGGTGCACGAAGCAGCCTACGACCCCGAGTGCATCTCGCTGCGCATCACGCTCTACCGCGTGGCCAAGCAGAGCCGCCTGTGCGAGTCGCTGATCGATGCCGCCGAGAACGGCAAAGAGGTCACGGTGCTCATGGAGCTCCGCGCGCGCTTTGACGAGCAGAACAACATCGAGTGGGCCGAGCGCCTGGAAGAGGCCGGCTGCACCGTCATCTACGGCTCCGAGGGCTTTAAGTGCCACTCCAAGATCTGCCAGCTCACCTATCGCGAGGGCATGGCGCTAACGCGCCTAACGCTGCTGGGCACCGGCAACTTTAACGAGAAGACGGCCAAACTCTACAGCGACTTTATGCTCATGACCGCCCACCCCGGTATCGGCGAGGACGCCAACCTGTTCTTCCGCAACCTGTCGCTGGGCAATCTGCGCGGCGATTACCGCTTCCTGGGCGTGGCGCCGGTCGGTCTCAAGCCGCTCATCATGCGCGGCCTGGACCGCGAGATCCAGCGCGCCCTCGCTGGCGAGCCCGCCCGCGTGTTCTTTAAGCTCAACTCGCTCACCGACCGCGAGGTCATCGACAAGATCGCCGAGGCATCGTGCGCAGGAGTCCGCGTGGACATGATCATCCGCGGCATCTCGTGCCTCAAGCCGGGAGTTCCTGGCAAGACCGAGAACGTGCATGTCCGTTCTATCGTCGGACGCTTTTTGGAGCATGCCCGTGTTTACGCTTTCGGCGTGGACTCGGACATGATTTACCTGAGCTCGGCCGACATGATGACGCGCAACACCGAGCACCGCGTGGAGATCGCCTTCCCCGTGCTCGACCCCACCTGCCGCGCCCTGGTGCACGAGTACATGGGTATGCAGCTGCGCGACAACGTGAAAGCCCGCAGCCTGACAAGTGACGGCACCTGGGTTCCCGTGGAGCGTACAGGGGGTGAGAAACCCTTCAACTCGCAGGAAGCCCTGCTGGAGCGTGCCTACCGCAACGCCGAGGCCGCGCCCGAGCCCGTCATTGAGGCAAAGCCCGCCCCTTCTCCTGAGCCGCAGCCGGCCACGCCCGAGGTTCAGAAGGTCCAGGCGACCGTCATTGAGCCCGAGCCCGCACCTGTACCTCAGCCCGAGCCGCAGGTCACCAAGCCCGCACCCGAGACGAGCGCCCGTCGCGATAAGCCCGCCGGCAAGACCAAGGCCATCGAGCGCCATCGCCCCGGTCGTGTGCGCATGGGCCTGGGCCTGATCGGCCTGGGTCTTAAGACGCTCATTACCGGCAAGACGAAATAGTCGTTTGTAGAAGCAGTTTGTAGAAGCGCCCCGCATTTGAGGAAAGCCTCGGATGCGGGGCGCTTTTCCCTGCTACCATGGTGCGGACAACAACGCGAATGACAGGCAGGGATATGAAGCTCACTATAGAATCGATGACCTACGGCGCCGACGGGCTGGCGCACGCCGACAACGGCAAGGCCGTCTTTGTGCAGGGCGCCGTGGCAGGCGACACCGTCGAGGCCGAGGTCGTACAGGACGGCAAGTCGTTCATGCGCGCCCGCACGACCGAGATTCTGGAGCCAAGCCCCGATCGCATTCAGCCTCCCTGCCCCTTCGTGGGCATCTGCGGCGGCTGCTCGTGGGGCAATCTCTCACGCACGGCACAGCTTGCCGCCAAGGAGCAAAACCTGCGCTCCACGCTCGAACGCATCGGAAAGTTCGCTCCTGAGCAGGTCGATGAGTTGGTACAGCCCATCTGCCACACCAAGGACGACTGGGGCTACCGCAATAAAATCGAGCTCGAACCGACCGTCGTCAACGGTCGCGTGCGCCTTGGCATGCACGGTGTCGACCCCAGCAAAATCGTGACCGTCGATGCGTGCCCGCTGTTCGATAAACGTTTTCCCAAGGCGCTCAAATCGGTCGTCGGCGCACTCAACTATCTAAGCGGCAGCCATGACTTAGGGCTCGAACGCGTGGGCATTCGCGCATCGCGCCGCACCAAGGCGCTCGAGGTTGCACTCTGGACGCCCACAGGCTCTTTTCCGCGCTCGCAAGTCTCCCGCGTGCTGGCGGACGCCGCTCATCCCACGAGCATCGTGCGTGTGATGAGCAAGGGCGAAAAGAAGGCCCGCCGTGTCTCCAAGGTCGAAATGCTCGCCGGAGAGGGCTCATGGACCGAGAATATCGCCGAGGGTCAGATGCGCTTGTCTGCCCCGTCTTTTTTCCAGGTCAACACCAAGGGTGCCGAGATTTTGATCGAGCTTGTCATGGAAGCGCTCGACCCCCAGGAAGACGAACTTGCCGTAGATCTGTATTGCGGCGCCGGAACCTTTACCCTGCCGCTCGCCCGCCGCTGCGACTTTGTTGCCGCCGTCGAAGCCTACGGACCGGCCGTGCGCGACCTGCGCCGCAACCTCGAGATCAACAAGCTCGATAACGTCGACGTCATTGGCGGCGATGCCGTGCGCGAGTTCCCCGACCAGGATGCCGACGTCCTGGTGGTCGACCCGCCGCGCGCAGGCCTCGCCCCCGAGGCGATCGACCTTATCGCCAGCACGAGTGCTCGCGATGTCGCCTACGTGAGCTGCGACCCGGCCACCCTGGCGCGCGATCTCAAACGCTTTGTCGAAGAAGGCACCTTCTCCCCCGTCAAGATCACGCCAGTCGACCTGTTCCCGCAAACCTTCCACTGCGAGACCGTCGTCCACCTTAGGCGCAACTAGTCACTCAATCATTGCTCAGATAAATCATTGAGAAATCGAGCGTGGCAAGCGGAGGTCTTCGGGGTATAAGACGGCTAATTGTATGCCGCCTATGAAAGGAACCCTCATGCCCAGCGTTGCCGTTCTCGCCGCCGATGGCTTTGAAACTATTGAATGCTTGACCATGGTCGATGTCATGCGTCGCGGCGGTGTGCGTGCCACGCTCGTCTCGATTATGCCCACACGTGAGGTCGTAAGCTCGCTGCAGATCCCCGTGACCTGCGATGCGCTCTTTGATGAGATCAACTTTGACGAGTACGACTGCGTCGTGCTGCCCGGCGGCTTGCCCGGTGCCACCAACCTGCGTGCCGATCAGCGCGTCTGCGACGTGGTCTGCGAGTTCGCCGCGACCAAGCACGTTGCCGCCATCTGCGCCGCCCCGTTTATCCTGGGCGAGCTCGACCTACTCGAGGGGCGCCACGCCACGTGCTTCCCTGGCTTTGAGAAAAGCTTCCCCGAAGGCGCCTATACCGGCGAGAAGGTTACGCAAGACGGCAACATCATCACCGCCAGCGGCATGGCCCAGTCGCTCCCCTTTGCGCTTGAGCTGCTGCGCACGCTCGCCGGCGACAAGGCCGTCGAGAAGGTCGCCGAGGGCATTCAGCTATGATTTTGGCTTCGCAATCACCGCGCCGCATCGAGTTGATGCGCGAGGCGGGCTATGACATTCGCGTGATTCCCGCAGATATCGACGAAACGCCTTTTGATGGCGAAGCTCCGCTTACACTCGTCGAGCGCTTGGCGCGTGCCAAAGCCGCCGCAGTTGCCGCCGAGCATGCCGAGCCCAACGAACTGACCGTCGCGGCCGATACTATTGTCACCTTTGACGGCCAAATTTTGGGCAAGCCGGCAGACGGGGACGAGGCGCGCACCATGCTCCGCGAGCTTTCGGTCCGCACGCACCAGGTCGCAACCGGCGTCTGCATCGTTAAAGCCGGCGACGCTACAGCTCCGCATGCCGCCGAGAGCCTGTCGTTTGTCGATGTGACCGACGTGACGTTCTATGAGCTTACCGAAGAGCAGATCGAGCGCTATGTTGCCTCCGGCGAACCCATGGACAAGGCCGGGGCCTACGGCATCCAAGGCACAGGCGGCCGCATGCTTGTGCACGATATTTCGGGTGACTTCTACAACGTGGTGGGCTTGCCCATCGCTCGCGTCGCACGCGCGATTCAAAAACTCTCGTAATTGCATCTGGCGCTGGGTATCCCCCAGCGCCTACAATTTTGCCGTACCGTACGGATCCCGACCGGGCATAAGGCCCGGCGGAAAACCGATAGGAGAAAACATGGACACACTGCTCGAAGCCATCGATGTTTGCAATGTCGATGGCTTTTGCTTTGGCAACTATACGGACGAGGAGGCTGGCACCGGCTGCACCGTAATCGTGGCGCCCGAGGGTGCCACCGGCGGCGTTGACGTTCGCGGCGGTGCTCCAGCATCGCGCGAAACCGACCTGCTGCGACCCGAGAACACCGTCGACAAGGTTCACGCCGTCTGCCTTTCGGGCGGATCGGCCTTTGGCCTCGAGGCTGCAAGCGGCGTCGCTCGCGAACTCGAGAGCCGCGGCATTGGTCTGTCCGTCGGCCCCACGCAGGTGCCCATCGTGTGCTCCAGCTGTATCTTCGACCTTGCCTTTGGCGACCCCACCGTACGCCCCGACATAGAGGCCGGCATCGCCGCCGTGCGCGAGGCACTCGACAACACCCCCACCACGCTCGAGCAAGGCAATGTGGGCGCCGGCACCGGTGCCACCGTAGGTAAGCTCATGGGCCCTGCCACCTGCATGAAGGCCGGCCTTGGCACTGCCGCCGTGGCGCTCGGTCCCGTTAAGGTAGGCGCCGTGGTTTCGGTCAACGCCTGCGGCAACGTTGTCGACCCCCTCACCGGCGAGTGGGTCGCCGGCATGCGCGCCTCAGCCGATAGCGACCAAATCGTCGATATGGAACTCGCAGCCTTTGCCGCCGCCGGATCCATGCAGATGCCGCTCGACCGCACCAACACCACCATCAGCTGCATCGTCACCAACATGGAGCTCACTAAGGCCCAGGCCACCAAGGTCTCCCAAATGGCCGCAGACGCCTACGCACACGCCATCCGTCCCACGCACACCACCAACGACGGCGACACCATCTACACCCTCGCCAGTGGCAAACTAGGCGCCCAGGCAAGTGCCGCCGTTCCCCTAGACCTGCTGGGCATGCTCGCAGTAAGGGCCCTACAGACCGCCATCGTAAACGGAGCAAAAAACGCCAAAACCTCCCACGGCATCCCCGGCGCCGCGAAGTAGCCTAACCTGAACGGTTGCCCGGTGGGACTTGGTTATGTTTGCTGCTCTACAGTCCTGGCTCGCACGAAGAGCACATTAAGTGCTCTTCGGCTCGTGCGGAACTCGCGACAAACATAACCAAGCCCACCGGGCAACCTACTCAACTAGATCCCTTTCAGCCCAGGCCCCTGTGTACCGCGCGTCCAAGATCTTCAAATTCAGCCGTCTGGCATAAAGCAAGACATAGCAGAGGACCCCTGGTCCTTAACTTGATACGAGTTCCGCACGCAAAGGAGGCGCCAGTGGCGCCTCCGTCTTGCGCAGGACTGTCCGAAGTAGCAAGTTAAGGACCAGGGGTCCCCGTTACCCGAGCGTTTCTGTGCTAGTTGAATTTGAAGATCTTTGAGGCAAGACGGTATAGGCCGAGTGTGGTTTTGTCTCCGGCACGACCGCGGAGGTTAGTGAAGAACCCGACCACACCGTAGCGGGCACGACGATACATGCGCTCGTCGTAGGCCTTCAAATCATTCCACAGCGTCTTTAGGCGCTCGTCGGCGCAATCTTCCTCGGAAAGCTTGGTCAGCACCGAGCAGATCGCCATCATCATGGTGAAGTAGCCCATCATGTACGAACGCAGGCGCGACGACCCAACATCGCTGTACAAGTGGTATGACTCCATCATGATGCGCGTAACACGGAACTGCTGGTCCAGACGCTTGACCATCGTGGCCTCGTTGACACTCTGGCCCTCGCGACCGATAAAGTAGCGATAGAGGTCGATGTCGGCGTAGTACATGGTCTTGCAACGCGGCAGCGGCACGTAGGCGTAGATGTTGTCCACATAGAACGTGTGCGGCGGCATGGGCAGGTTGGACTCGCGCAGCACATCCGTGCGATAGCACAGGCTGTGCATGAGCAGATTCTGGTCCAAACGGAAATGGCCGATCTGGTCCCAGGTAAAGATCTTTTTTCGAGGCAGGGCAAACTTGTAACCAATGGCCGTATGCGTACCCTCGTAAACCTTCTCGTATACGTAGTTCGAGATAAACAGGTCAACGCGCTGGTCGCGCTCTTCAAAGCCGCGCAGAATCGACAGCATGGTCGAAAGGGCAGCGCCGTCAAGCCAGTCGTCCGAGTCGACAACCTTGTAGTAGGTGCCCTGCGCCTCGCGCAGACCCGAAAGGACGGCAATACCGTGGCCGCCATTCTCCTGGTGCACCGCGCGGATGATTCCAGGATAACGGGCCTCCCACTCGTCGGCCTTGGCGGCCGTCTCATCCTTGGAGCCGTCGTCCACCACGATAATCTCGATATCGGTAGCGAAATTGCTCCCCTCCAAAATGGAGGTGATGCAATGGTCCATGTCCTTGGCGGCGTTATACGAGGGAATACCGAATGTTATGACTTTATGCATGGCAGGCGATAATCTCATCCGAAAGATCGAGGGCGGAATTGGTCACGGCGTCCATATCGTAGTAACGATACTCGGCCAGACGACCCACCGGGTGGAAGTTTGTCAGGTTCTGGACGCGCTCAAGATAGCGCTCATAGAGCTCACGGTTCTCGGGCTCAAGAATGGCGTAATACGGCGTCTCGCCCGAGCCGGGCGTATAGGCCTTGGAGTACTCCTTCATGATGGTGGTCTTGCCGGGCAGGACCTGACCAGTCATGTTCTTGAACTCGGTAATGCGCGTGTAGTCCTCGCTCGTGGTGTAGTTGACGGTGCCCACGGGCTGGAACTGATCCATATCGAGCGTCTCGAACTTCATGTCGAGCGTACGGTACGGAAGAGCGCCCAGGTCAAGGTCGAACAGCTCATCGAGCGGACCGGTATAGACGATCTCGCCGCCGTAGACCTTGCCACCGATCTTGACGGTGGTCTCGTCGATCTCAAAGAGATCGCGGGCGTCCACGTCGCAGAACACGTCGATCAGGTCGTGGTCGAGCATATGCTCGAACAGCGCCGTGTAGCCGTCCTGCGGCATACCCTGGAAGGGAGCCTGCGGGAAATAGCGGTCATCATCGCCCACAAAGATGGGAACGCGGCCGGTGATCGAGGGGTCGATCTGATCGGGCGTCTGGCCCCACTGCTTCATGGTGTAATGCAAAAAGACGTTCTCGTAGACGTAATCGGCGACCTCGGCAAGATCCGGGTCGTTCTTCTTACGCAGCTCCATGATGGGCACCTTGACATCCTTGCCAAAGGTCTCCACGAGCTTCTGATACAGCTCCTCGCCGCGCTCGTCACCAAAGGCGAGCTTGAGACTCGCATGGTTGAAGGGCACGGGCATCAGGGTGCCGTTGATGTTGGCGAGCACCTTGTGCTGATAATCCGTCCACTTGGTAAAGCGCGACAGGAAATTGTGCACGCGCTCGTTAAAGGTGTGATAGATATGCGGACCGTACTCGTGGATCAGGATTCCGGCCTCGTCAGTGCAGTCATAGGCATTGCCCGCAATGTGGCTACGGCGCTCCAAAACGGCAACACGATAGCCGATGGTCTCGGCAAGACGGCGGGCGCAAACGGCACCGGCATATCCAGCACCGACGACAATCATGTCGTACGCGCCGGCGTTAAAGCCTTCAGGCAGGCCTGAGGTAATCTGCATCGATACTCCTTGTCAAAAGCCACGGGCTCGTTAGCTGGGCTTTTCTCGAACATTCTTCGAGACATATTTATCAGAGCGATTATAGCGCTAATGCGTCCTATAATGAGCTTGCCACACAAGGAAAGCTCAAGCACCGCGGCGTACATAATTGAAAGGTAAACCCGCTAGCAGCGGGTTTATTCGTGAACAGCCGGGCGCCTGGAGCTTAGCGAAACGCTTGCAAGGAGTAACATGAGCGATTTCCTAAACCGTATGAAGTCTGCCGCCAAGGCCGACCTTAAGACCATCGTCCTGCCCGAGGGCGAGGATCCGCGCACCATCGTCGCGGCCAACAAGATCATCGAAGAAGGCCTGGCCAACATCGTCATCCTGGGCGATCCCAACGAGATCAACGTTCCCGGCGCCACCGTCATCGACCCGCGCAATGCCGAGAAGCACGAGGAGTACGCACAGAAGTTTGCCGAGCTCCGCGCCAAGAAGGGCGTTACCATCGAGCAGGCTCGCGCCCAGGTGATGGACGCCACCTACTTTGGCACCATGATGGTCAAGATGGGCGACGCCGACGGCCTGGTCTCCGGCGCCTGCCACTCCACCGCCGACACCCTGCGCCCCGCGCTTCAGATCCTCAAGACCGCCCCGGGCACCAAGCTGGTCTCGGCCTTCTTCGTGATGTGCACCGACACCCCGCAGTTCGGCACCGACGGCACGCTGATCTTCGCCGACTGCGGCCTCAACATCAACCCGTCCTCCGACGAGCTCTCCGAGATCGCCATCGCCTCCGCTCACTCCTGGTCCACCTTCATGGGCAACGTTGAGCCGCACGTGGCCATGCTCTCCTACTCCACCATGGGCTCCGCCGGTGGCGAGGTCGCCAAGAAGGTCCAGGAGGCCGTGAAGTTCTGCAAGGAGAAGGCTCCCGAGCTCGCCATCGATGGCGACCTGCAGCTCGACGCCGCTATCGTCCCCACCGTCGCCCAGCTCAAGGCTCCCGGCTCCTCCGTTGCCGGCAAGGCCAACGTGCTCGTGTTCCCCGACCTCGAGGCCGGCAACATCGGCTACAAGCTGGTTCAGCGCTTCGCTGGCGCCGACGCTTACGGCCCCATCCTGCAGGGCATCGCCAAGCCGGTTAACGACCTTTCGCGCGGCTGCTCTGCCGACGACATCGTGGGTGTCGTAGCCATCACCGCCGTCCAGGCTCAGATGGCTGAGTAGCGGACGCACTCGCCCGAAGGCCGTACGGGCTAACCCCTGAAAACGTCCTCGACCAATGAAACGCCCCCGTTCTGCTCCTTCGGAGCTACGAACGGGGGCGTTTCTGGTCTGCGGAATGTTTTCAGGGGTTAGCCCGTACGGCCTTCTACTGCTACGAAGCATTCAGAGCATCTGGAGTGGACGGCGGCTTGGCTACGAGCTGGGGCTGAGGATCTGAATGGATGGGTGTCATTGCTGGGAGCGCAGGCGTTACTGGTGATGATCACTTTGGGACTGGAATTTCCGCCTGCTAGCAAAAAGGCCTCCTGAGCTGCTGCTCAGGAGGCCTTTCGTTCAATCGCAAGCGAACGCACTAGTTATTCGCGGTCAGACGCTCGACGTCGTGGGCGATCATGTATTCCTCGTCGGTGGGGATGACCATGACCGTGACGGCGGAACCGGCGGCGCTGATGACCTGCGGGCCGTTACCCACGGCCTCGCGGTTCTTGTTGTTGTCGATGCGCACGCCCAGCCACTCGAAGCAGTCGCAGAAAGCCTTGCGGATCGACCAGTCATTCTCGCCGATGCCGGCGGTAAAGGTAATGGTGTCCACGCCCGCCATGGAAGCGATCATGGAGCCGGCCTGCTGCATGGCCTTGTAGGCGAACATATCGAAGGCGAGCAGGCAGCGCTCGTCGCCCTCGGAGGCGCGCGTACGGATGTCACGGGCGTCGTTGGAGATGCCCGAGATGGCAAGCAGACCAGACTGCTTGTTCATCATGTCATCGACTTCCTGGTAGCTGTAGCCGCCCTCGCGCTGCAGGTAGCACACGGTGGCCGGATCGATGGAGCCGCAGCGGGTTCCCATCATCAAGCCGTCGAGCGGCGTGAGGCCCATCGTGGTATCGCGGCAAACACCGTCCTCGATAGCGGCAAGCGAGGCACCGTTACCTAGATGGCACGAAAGCAGGCGGTGGCAGCGCGAACCCAGGATCTCCTTGGCCATCATCCACTCGTAGCGGTGGCTCGTTCCGTGAGCGCCGTACTTGCGCACGTGATACTTGTCGCACACGTCCTTGGGCAGGGCGTAGGTGTAGGCAACCTCGGGCATGGTCATGTGGAACGAGGTGTCGAAGACGGCCACGTTGGGCAGCTCCGGATACTTCTCGCGGCAATACTCAATCGCCGCGGCCTCGCCGTAGTTGTGCAGCGGAGCCAAGGGAGCCACCTCAAGAATCTTGGCCATAACCTCGTCGTCGACGACAGCGGAATCATCGAAGTACCAACCGCCCTGAACGATGCGATGTCCAATGCCATCGATCGTAAAGTCGGTCTTCTCGAGTTCCTCGAGCACACGTGCGATAGCCGAACGGTGATCCGGGAAGGGAACCTCCTCGGTTTGCTTGGCGCCACCGTTCTCGGAGTGGCCAAAGATGCCCATGTCCGAACCGATGCGCTCGCAGTTGCCCTTGGCGAAAACCTCGCGGGTATCGGTATCCAAAAGCTGATATTTAAGGCTTGAGCTACCGGCGTTGACAACAAGTACGTTCATGAGACTCCTTTGCAGTGCGATACGGTCGGCGCAGACCGCTCAAGGCGGCCGTATGTTAATAAGAAGTTATCACAACTTGATAAATAACTATCAGGCATATCGCCCAACGAGTTCAAAAGAGGGGCTGAACGGCATGTTGCCGTCCAGGCCCGCCCCTCTTGTAATTACTTGGCGTTGACGATGCGCTCGACGTCGGAAGCGATCATGAACTCCTCGTCCGTGGGGATGACAAAGATTTTGACCTTGGAATCCTTGGCAGACAGGCACCAAGCGCCGTCACCACGCAGGGCGTTGCGGGCATGATCCATCTTGACGCCCATAAAGGCCAGGCGGTCGGCAACGCCGGCGCGGACGGCCGGAGCATGCTCGCCGATGCCGGCGGTAAAGACCAGGGTGTCCATACCGCACATAGAAGTAGCCATCTCGGCCGCCTTGGCGGCAATCTTGTAGACAAACATGTCGAAGGCGAGCTGAGCCTCGGGGTCGCCAGCGGCGGCGAGCTCCTCAACGTTGCGGCAGTCGTTGGTCTTGCCGCCGGTCACGGCGAGCAGGCCAGACTTCTTGTTCATCATCTCGTCGACCTCGTCGAAGGTATAGCCGCCCTCGCGCTGCAAGTAGCACACAGTAGCCGGGTCGATGGAGCCGCAGCGAGTACCCATCATGACGCCGTCGAGCGGGGTCAAGCCCATAGTGGTGTCCATGCACTTGCCGTCCTCGATGGCGCACAGGGAAGCGCCGGAGCCAATGTGGCACACGACGACCTTTCGGGCCTCGCCGTTGGTCATCTCGGCGACCTTCTTGGAGATGTAGCGATAGCTGGTGCCGTGAGCGCCGTACTTACGGATATGCAGCTTGTCGCAGACGTCCTTAGGCAGGGCGTAGGTCTTGGCGACCTCGGGCATGTTGAAGTGGAACGCGGTGTCGTAGACCGTGACGTTGGGCAGGTCGGGATACTGCTCCAGGCAGTACTCGATAACGTTGGCCTCGGGGTTGTTGTGCAGCGGAGCGAGCGGAGCGACCTCGCGGATCTTGGCGAGGACGTCCTCGTCGACGAGGGAGGAATCGCCAAAGTACCAGCCGCCCTGAACGATGCGGTGGCCGATGCCCTCAATCTTGACGCCGTTGGCCTCGAGGTCCTTCAGGACGACCTCGATGGCGACCTTGTGGTCGGGGAACTCAATGTTCTCGGTCACCTTCTTGGAGCCGTTGGCAGCGTGGGTGAAGGTACCGCCGGTAAAGCAGACGCGCTCGCAGGAGCCCTTTGCGGACACCTTATGGGACTTGGTATCGATGACCTGATACTTAAGGGTCGAAGATCCTGCGTTGACGACCAGAACGTTCATGTGTCTCCCTACTAACAGGCGGTGTGGCGCCGCCAGGTTACATACACATCAATAATAAACCCAAACGCCCTCGCGCTCGGGTTTATTGCGTTGATATATAAGTTATCGGTACCTAAATACTCATGGCCTTTGACTTGTAAGACGAAATAGCGCGGGGATATACACCAGGGAAGAAATCCCGAGCGCAACAAGCAATACGACTCGAATGCCCGCAACGCTACTCAGCACAGAGTTGAGCAGATAGAAAAGAACAGCACCCACCGCCACCATCTGGCTTTGAACCGAAATCAGTGAACAGCGCATCGATGAATCGGCAGCATTTTGGAAAACTGAGTATTTGATTGGGGCAAACAACGAGTACGCAACCGTCTGCAGCACATAGAACACGGGCAGCAAATTAGCCGGAGTAAGAGGAATCAAAAACAAAGCTGTCAATACTAAGCGAAAGATGCCGCAAATACGCGCAAAACGGCCCTTGTCGACACGAGCAATCACACTGGGCACAATAAACCCCATGGAGGCCGAGGCAAGGAGCTGGACCGCAATGGTCACGCCCGAAGCGACGGCATTCATTCCGCGGCTTGCAAGTAACAGTGAGAAGAAGTCTTCCAGAGCGACGAAGGCAAATGCCTGAGAACAGTCCATGATGAACGCTGACCGAAGAATGCCATTACCCGCAATAGCAGCACCGATCATCCTCGGGCTCATTCCATGCCCAGGTGTCACCGCAGCGCCCTCTCTTCTCGCCTCAGGAATACAGACAACGACAACCAATGTCAGCACCATTGTGATGATATCGACCGAAAGCCCAATGAGATACGTGCCAGCGGACGAAATGAAACCACCCACACAAGCGGAGAGGGCATAAGAGGCATAGAAAACAAATCGCTCAACGACATTAAGTCTTACGAGCTGGTCCTGAGAGACGCTGTCAATGTAAATCGCTTCTATGGATCCGCTCAGACATGCAACGGCAAAACCTTTGAGAGCAAACGCACCGATTAAAAGCAGAGGAGATCGGACGAGAAGCAGGGCGGCGTAGTACCCAAGCATTCCCACAATGCCAACGAGGCCGCTCACCTTTCGTCCAAACCTATCAGCAATATAGCCAGTGGGAACTTCGAGGATGAACTTGCTCACTTGATATGCAATCATCATGCTAGAAATCGCCACCATCGAGAATCCGACGAATTCAAGGTAAACCGTCAGAAAATACAAAATGGTGCTGAAGTTCGACAGAAAAACGAACGTCATATAAAGAAAAACCGTACGGTTTTTCATGCTCCGCCCTCCAAGAGTCAGCAATCTAAATCGGAATCTTGGAAAAGCATGAGGGCAAAGCTGTCAGCTATGTGTTGCAGGGCGTCAACATTCACTTGACGACACGAGGCCAAATGGCCTCACGAAGCGAGATGACGCAATAGGTGAAGAAATACCGTCTGGTGTCGATCGGTCCAGGCATTTTGTCGATAGCAGAAGTAGATGGGCAAGGCTACGTCATGCGAGGCTTCAATGGAGCACTCGCTCACTTCCGATCCATCTGATGCGAGAGAAGAGCCAGAAAAACCCAATATCAATCCCCCGGCTTGAAGAAACTCAGCCTGCGCTCTGTTTCCGTATTCGACGTCGCGGAAGCGGAAATTAACCAGCTGAGCTTCGGGGCATTGATTGATTGCATTGAGACAGGGCGACAAATTAATGGGAACAGCTAACCTGCCGCCCAGTAACTCACGAACGGTCATAGCGCCCACAGATTGATGACCCGCTGGGCACGAAAGAACCTTGAGCTCCTTTTCACCCAAGTATTTCGAAGAAAGGACACTGTTCCTTGGTTCCTCAAATGAGATGGCCGCATCCGAAA
The DNA here is from genome assembly GCA_900549905.1 of uncultured Collinsella sp. Taxonomy (GTDB): domain Bacteria; phylum Actinomycetota; class Coriobacteriia; order Coriobacteriales; family Coriobacteriaceae; genus Collinsella. Next base: position 15,283 of record URQD01000011.1, read on the forward strand.
TGCCAAGCACAAGTGATTCAAAGCATGTAGCCGTTGGCTGATGCCACACATCAAGGTGAATCTGAGGGTGCGAGCTTTCAAACGAGTCGTACCAGTTTTCGGAAAAGAGACGCCCCCGCCCTTGAAGGCAGGGGGCGTAAAGACGGAAGTGGCCGTCGGGCGAGACGCCGTCGTCCCTCGATTGGGCGTACTTTTTAAGATCGTCGACTTGTGCCAGGATCACGCGTGCACGACGCGCAAATTCTCTGCCCGCCGGAGACAAAACAGCCTCCCCCGCCGATCGGTCGAGCAAAACAATCTGATACTCAGATTCCAACTTTTTGATTGCCGACGAAACGGCCTGCGGACTCACATGAACGGCGCGAGCTGCTTTGCGCACGCCGCCATAGTTCGCTACCGCTTGAAGGTATTCGAGTTGAGAAAGCTGCATAGATTACTCCAAAGGCAGCCAAGTCGACGGGCTACGTGTCCTCAGATGAGGTTCTCGCCTAGGTTCTTGCCGCCGAGGACATGCATGTGGAAGTGCATGACGGTCTGGCCGGCGTTGACACCCTTGTTGGAAATGACGCGGAAACCGTCCTCCAGACCCTTGGCCTTGGCGACCTCCTGGACGGCGTGGGCCATGGCGCCCATGGTCTCGGCGGGCACGCTGTCGGCGATGTCGCTGTAGTGCTTCTTAGGGATCACGAGCGTGTGGACCGGCGCCTGCGGGTTGAGGTCGTCGAAGGCGATGACCTGGTCGTCCTCATAGACAACGGTCGAGGGGATCTCGTGGTTGGCAATTTTACAGAAGATGCAATCGCACATAGCTGGTTCCTTTCTTACAGACCAAGGTAATTATATTTGGTCGAGATGCTTAGAACGAAAGGTTATCATCGGTGTTGGCGGCCTCGCCGTCGGCGAGCACGTCGTTGCCGTCGACGTCCTTAAGGAGCACCGAGACCTTCTGCTCGGCATCGGACAGGCGGGTGCGCAGGCTTTTGAGGAGCTCGACGCCGCGGGTGTAGCTCTCGAGCGACTCCTCGAGCTCCATATCGCCCGACTCCAGGCTGCGGATGATGAGCTCCAGCTCCTGCGAGGCCTGCTTGTACGTAAGCTGCTCTACCGGGGTCTTCTCTGCCATATCTGTTTCCTTTCCTAAGGGTCTATCACTGCGAAACGCGGTCTACTCGACCGTATCGACCGTTGCTGCCACGTTGCCGTCTGCCATGCGCACGCGAATGGCGTCGCCAGGCTTAAAGGTCTTGGCACTCGTAGCCACACCATCATCGCTGTACGCGATGGAATAGCCGCGAGCAAGCACTTTGAGCGGCGACAGGGCATCGAGCGACGCTGCCGCACGGCTCAGGTCGGACGCTGGCTTGCTGAGCATCGTGCGCCCTTGATGCTCTAGGCGGGAACTCGCAAGCGTGAGCGCATGGCGCTTACCATCGAGCCCCGAGGTGCTTGTAATCAGACGCTCGGGCAAGCGCTCAAAGTTGGAGCGGAATGTCCCGACCGAGCGTACTATGGCGCCCGACAGGCGATCGGCAGTCAGCGCAAGCTCCGATTCGCGACGGTCGACCATAAATGTGGGGTCGTTGAGGCACGGGCGACACGCAGCCGCATCGAGCGCATCGCCCAAGCGAGCCGTATAGGTATCCCAGGCACGGCGACCGCGCTGATCGAGCATCTCCAGGTCGACCTGGGCCGACCCAATCATCGATGCCATCGCGGCACCCAGACGCTGATGGCGCGCCTCGAGCACATCGGCCAACTCCGTCATAGCCGGCGCCACCGATTCTGCCGCCGCCGTGGGCGTGGAGGCGCGACGGTCGCTCACCATATCGCAGATCGAGGTATCGGGCTCATGACCAATGCCGGTCACCACGGGCACAGGACAAGCCGCCACCGCGCGGGCAAGTTCCTCGTCATTAAAGGTCATGAGGTCCTCAAAGGAGCCGCCGCCGCGCACCAGCAAAATACAGTCGGGCGCCGGCGTAATGGAAGCGGCGCGGCGCAAGCCCTCAATGAGCTCGGCCGGCGCACCCTCGCCTTGAACCTTGGCGCCCACACAGACGAGCTCGACAAGCGGGTTGCGACGACGCAATGTGCGCTTGACGTCGTCGATTACGGCACCCGAAAGCGAGGTGACGACCGCCACGCGGGAGCAGAACACCGGGATGCGGCGCTTGCGCGCTTCGTCCATCAGGCCCTCGCGGCGTAGCTTTTCGGCCAGTTGCGCCACTTGTTGACGCAGCAGACCCTCCCCCGCCAGCGAGAACGAGCGGGCAACGAAGCTCATGCGACCCGTAGGCTTGTAGAGATTGAAGCTGCCCTTAAAGCTTACCTGCATGCCGTCGCGCAAGTCGAAGGTGCGCTTAAGGTAGGCGCCCTTCCAGATGATGCAGTCGACGGCGGCCGAGTCGTCTTTAATCTGGAAGTAGCAGTGCCCGCTTCGGGCGTTGGGACCACGGAAACCCGTGACCTCGCCCAGGACACTCAGCTGCGGAATGGCATCGAGCGCACCGGCGGCGATCTCTACCGCCTGGCTCACGCTGAGCTCCTTACGCTCCTGCTCGTCCGAACCGTCGAACTCGGCGGAAACGGCATTGCCGGTTAGATTCCAGCCTGCCACGCAGCCTCCTTTCGTCATCGTGCACAAGGGCTCCGGCCCTGCTCAAATTCAAGTCCAACGCATAGTACAGCGCCGCGAGGACACGAATCCCCGCGGCGCCTGCCTGTCCCATTTGTTATCGGTTGGAGTTTCTGTTGTAGCGAGCCATAAGATAGAGCAGCTGAATAATCGAGGTGAGCGCAGCGGCAACATAGGTAAGCGCGGCGGCCGTCAGCACCTTCTTGGCACCGTTGACCTGCTTGGAACTCATGCCCGACTGCTCGATATACGCCACGGCGCGGCGGCTGGCGTCAATCTCGACCGGCAGCGTAACGAGCTGGAACAGCACGCTAAACGAGAAGAAGATCAGCGCGATGGTCGTGAGTCCCGCGATGTTCATAAACAGGCCCAAGAGCAACACGATGGTCCAGGTGTTCTGGGTAAAGTTGACGACCGGCACGAGGGCGGTACGTACCTTCATCATGGCATAGCCGCTTTGACGCTGGGCGGCATGGCCCGCCTCGTGGCAGGCGACGGCAACGCTTGCGACCGAACCGCCCGAACGATTGGCATCCGACAGATACAGGTTGTTGTCCTGCGGGTTGTAATGGTCGGTGAGCTCGCCAGCGACACCCTTGATACCCACGGCACTACAACCGTTGGCATCGAGCATGCGGCGAGCGACCGTGGCACCCGTATCGCCGTCCGAGCGAACCTTGGACCAGGTTTTGTACGTCGAGTTGATATAGTTCTGTGCGGCAAGGCCAAGCACCGTGCAGACAAGAACAACCAGCAGGTACAGCGGGTCGATGCCAAAGCCGTATCCATAGTAATAGGGCATGCGAATTCCTCCGAATCGAGTTACACGTTGGAGGCATTCTACCCACTCGCCCAGCAGGCAAATCAACATCGATGTTTTGGCAATGTCAGCGAAAACGGCCGAGAGCGAGCAAGGTGACGTGAAAGAGAAGCGACGCGCACTTTGGTACGCGAGCGACGATTGAACGTCAGATTGCTCGCTCTCGGCCGTTTGCAGCGTCGAGCTGTTACGCGGTTTGGTAAAACCGCGTAACTATATACCTATAACAACTCAATCTTTCCGTCCTTCACGGTGAGCCCCATATTGCCGGAAAGCAGATCGTCCAGACGCGAGCCCACAAGCTCAAAACGCCAGCCTTCGCGCAGGGGACTCTGCTCGGGATGCTCAATGTAGTCGGCCAGGTCATCGCGCGAGGCAATAACCGAGGTCGCCACTCCCGAGCGTTCGGCAACCAGGCGGATGAGCGCATACATAAGGTCCGTCACGCTCTCCAGCTCCGGCGAGATCTGACGGTGCCCGCGCACCATGAGCGGCAGGCGATCGTGCGGGCAGCTCGCGCCGCGCTTGATGGCCATGAGTGCGCCGTCCACATCGCGCTCCCCCAGCTGATCGGTACCGCGAATGCTACGGAACTCCTCAACGCGCACGGGATTGCGCTTAACGAGCGCCAGCAGCGTGTCGTCGGACATGACCCACTTGCGCGGGATGTTACGGCGCTCGGCGCGGTCCTCGCGCCAGGCGGCGAGCTCGCGCGCGATGCCCAACTGGTGACGGCTGCACGAATTGATGCGTTTGACCTTACGGAACGCCTCGTGGCGATCGGCGCGATAGTGCGACTCGTCGGCCAGCGGGCGCAACTCGTCGAGCACCCAGTCCACACGGCCCAGCTCGCGCAGGCGACTCATCATCTCGGTATAGGCGACGATCAAGTACTTGACGTCATCGATCGCGTACTCAATCTGCTTATCGGTCAGCGGGCGGCGCGACCAATCGGTCAGTGACTCGGTTTTGGGCAATGAGACGCCGCAGAACGTCTGCACGAGCGCGCCGTAGGAAATCTGCTGGCGCTCGCCCAAGAAGGCGGCGGCCACCTGCGTGTCAAAAATGGGACGCGGCAGCACGCCCACGGTATGGAGCATAACCTCCATGTCCTGCGAGCAGGCATGGAAGACCTTGATCACGCTCTCGTCGGCCATAAGCTCGGCAAGCGGCGACAGGTCGTCGATCACCAGCGGATCGACAGCGACACTCTCGGCGGGGGTGGCAATCTGGACCAGGCACAGGCGCGGATGAAACGTGCGCTCGCGCAAAAACTCGGTGTCGACGGCGATCGCGTCGAACTCGCGGGCGCGCTGGCAAAAGTCGACCAGAGCCTGATGTGTGGAAATGTACATATCAACCCATCGAATAAGGTTAGGCCCGAAAAACACGGGTAGGATATCGGCATTGCCCTACAACTATACTCGGTTAGTCACAGAACGGGAACGTAAGTATGCGCTGCCTTATCATCCACAATCCGGCATCGGGTCCCAGCTCAGATGAAATCTACGCATTCACGCACGCCCTTGCACAGGGCGGCGACGAAGTCGTGATGCGCTTTATCGGCGATGGCATGGAGCCCGAGGACGCCGTGGCAGACGTTCGCGAGTTCGACCGCGTGGTCGTCTCGGGCGGCGACGGCACCGTCTCCAACGTGCTCGACCAGATGCGCGGCTGCGGCGTCCCCACGCTCGTCTTCCCCTCCGGCACGGCCTGCCTGTTCTTTAACAACATCGGCAATGCCCCCGAGGCAGCGGCGCTTGCCAAGGCATGTCGCGCCGGCCGCACGGTCAAAGTAGACATGGGCGAGCTCTTTTGGCTCGACGAGAACGGCAACGAAAAGCGCCATGGCTTTATCATCATCGCCGGTTCGGGCTTTGACGCCGAGATCATGATGAAGGCCGCCCCCACCAAAAACGACATCGGCGAGATCGCCTACTTCCTCTCCGCTCTCGCCACGCCCAACCCCACGGTGGCGCACTTTACCATTGAGCATGATGGCATTGTTGAGGAGCTCGACGGCATCTGCTGCATGGCGGGCAACACGTCTGTCATCCAAAACGACATCAACCTGTTCCCCAACTGCCGTATGAACGACGGCATGGTCGACATCGTCGTTATTGAGCCCGTGCGCACGGTGCAGTTGCTCCCCACGGTAATCACCGCCGCGCTCGACCCCGCCGGCAAGGTACTCGGCCGCCCGCAGTTTAAGATCATCCAGACCAAAGAAGCCAAGATTACCTGCACGCCATCGCTCGGTATGCAGTTTGATGGCGAGATCATTTCCAGCAACTCCGGCGTCTTTGGCGCCCGCGCGCTACCGCAATGCCTTGATATCATCGTCGACGAATTCTCGCCGCTCGGAAAATAGGAGGACCCTATGAACGACAATCCCCTGATCGGCTTTATTGTCATCGTCTTGGCCATGCTCGTCGGTTACGCCATCAACGTGATTCACCGCCGAAAGAAGTAAATCCACATTGGTATGATATTCATCCAGTTATCGACTCTCCCACTGTTTATGCATTCGTCAAACAGCGGGGGATTTTCATTTCGGGCATTCCCAGCTACTTTATTCGGCTACAGTAATTACAGGGCGTCTTTATTAAAGTAAAGCTGCAAACTGAGTACGATTAACCGTTCATCGCATATTTCATCACGCTTATCGAGTAAGTTTCTTTCATAGATGAATATTGTTTCCAGTTCGTTACGCTAATGAGGTGTCTTTATTGGCTGAAGCCCTCTGGCGACAGAGGGCTTTCGCACGCTGGGAGGGAACATGAGTAAAACTCATCCCGTCAACGCGCTCAAGAAGCTTGGCATAGGCCTTGCATTTGGAGCTGCAACCATCATGTCCATGCCGACATCTGCGCTCGCCTGCACGCAGATGTACATGAGCAACAAGCTGACGGCCGACGGTGACACGTACTATGGCCGCGCCGAGGACTTCGATAAGCGCTACCTCAAGCACTTTGGCATTGAGCCTTCTCACGGCCCGGGGCATACGTACGGCTCGGACGAGTCCGCATTCATGTATACCTCGACCAAGACCACGTATCGCTACACCTATGTACGCGACCATCCCTCCCAGTGGCACGGGCGCTATGATGCCTACTCTGAGGCAGGCATCAATGAGAAGGGCGTGTCCTGCTCCGCAACGCTGACCACCGGCATGAATGCTGATGCTGAGGCAGCAGACCCCCTGACCAAAACCGGTATTGGCGAGTACAGCTACGGCAGCGTTATCTTAGGTGAAAGCGCCAATGCACGTGAGGGCGTCGAGCTCCTCGGCAAGATCATCGACGAGCAGGGCGCCTGCGGCAACGATCAGATTATCATCGCCGACAGCAACGAGACTTGGCTGTTTGCCGCACTTTCCGGCCACCAGTGGATCGCCATGAGGCTCACTGACGATATCGCCTCGCTCAACCCCAACATCGGCAACCTCAACTACAAGGTTGACCTCACCGACACCGCGAACTGTCTCCACTCTGCGACCATCGAGTCCATGCCTAAGGAGAATGGCTTCGCCAAGTACTTCGATGACGGTCAATTTGACGTTGCCCAGACCTACGGCGAGGCAATTAGCGAAAAGGCCATGCATTCTTGGGCCCGTTATGTCCAGGGTCGCGCCTACTTCGGTGTGCCGCTCACCGAGGGCACCGACTACGAGATCGTCAAGGACGAGCGCGAAGATGCTCGTGCCACGACCGGCGCCCTGGTTAGCAAGGCGCAGCCGCTGTTCTTCCAGCCCGGCAAGTCCGACTGGAACACCTTTGAGATGATCCGCGCGTTTGGCAACCGCGGCGAGAAGGTCCCGGGCCTCAACGCCAACACCGACGGCGCCTACGCCATTGGTACCGAGACCAACACCGAGGTCAATCTCTTCCAGATCCGTCAGGGCATGGACCCCGAGATCGCGACCATCCAGTGGGAGATGCTCTCCCGCGCCGCCTACTCCGTCGCCATCCCCTACTACTCCGCACTGCTCACCGAGGTTAGCCCGTACTACAGCGACCAGACCGTCTCCTTCGATCACTGCGAAGAGGAGGACATCGTGAACAACGAGGAGCCCGAGAACTCCATCAACTATGTCCTCATGGACATCAGCTCCCTGTGCTTCGAGCACCGTGAGCAGCTCGGCACCGGCGTTCGCGCCTACCTCGACGCTCTCCAGAACGAGCTCATCGAGCAGAACCTCGAGGTCGACAAGGCCATGCTCGCCGAGACCACCACTGAGGGCCGCACCGCCCTGGCCAACAAGGCCGGCAACGCTGCCACCAAGAACACCTATGTCAAGTGCAAGGCCCTGCTTCAGGAGATGCGCGCTTATCTGAAGGCTGAGGACTTCAGCAAGCCCTTCACCCCGAGCGACCTGAACACCGAGACCAACGGCCTCAAGGTGTCCATCACCTACGCCAAGGACGCCCTCGCCACCGAGCAGCCCGGTACCCCCGACAAGCCCGAGCAGCCCGGTACCCCCGACAAGCCCGAGCAGCCTGGCACTCCCGAGAAGCCCGAGCAGCCCGGTACCCCCGACAAGCCCACCAAGCCGAGCACCACGACCACGGTGACCACCAACAAGACGAACACCAAGGGCAACCTGCCCACCACCGGTGACCGTTTTGATGGCCGCATGGTGGCTGCGTTCGCCGCTGCCGGCGTCGTCGTCATCTCCGCAGGCGGTTACTTCCTCTACCGTCGCAATAAGGAGTAACGTCTTAGCTGAGCGGGCGAGGCAGCAATGGCAGCCTCGCCCGCTTAGCCCGCTCTTTTGACCGACGGGAAACCCGCCTGACATCTTTTCAAAAAAGATTTCCCCGCATACACTTCGCTGTGCTATAGTGCAGCGCAACAGCAACTAGGTGCGACCGCGCCACGGCATCACGAAAGGAGCCACCAACATGAAGAACACGATGACGTCTCTCAACAACTGGTGGTGGCGTGATGCGAATACGATCGGTCGACAGTGAGTCCCTCACGCCTGTTTTTGCGCTCTAGGTGATTGGAAGGCCTCCGGTTTCGACCGGGGGCTTTTTTCTATCTCGAGCCCGATCGCATTCGCATCACGCGCCTCCGCTTTTCTCTTGCAATCCCCTTCCGAAAGGATTTTCACCATGTCTCAGAACACCACCGCCACCCAGCCCCGCACCGTCCAGACCGCCGATCGCGGCAAACTCGATGTCCGCGCCCTCGTCCTGCTCGCCATCCTGCTCGCCGCCGGCTTCATCCTCAACTTTACCGTCGGCAAGGCAATCTCGGGCATCTCGGGCGGCATGATCAGCCCCGAGTTCATCATCTCGGCCTTCTGCCTCACCATCCTGGTCGTTCGCCCTAACATCGGTCAGGCGCTCGTCATTGGCCTCATCTCGGCTGCCGTGATCCAGATCACCACCACCTCGCCGTTCGTCGATTTTGCCGCCGAGGGCATCGCCGCCATGCTCATGGCCGTCATCGTCAACGCTGCTGCCAAGGGCGGCCAGGTTAAGCCTGCCGTCGCCATCGTCGCGACGTTCGTGACCACCTTTGTCTCCGGCGTTATCTTCATGGTCATCAAGATGGCCATGCTCGGTGTGGTGGGCGAGCTCGCCGCCGCTATGCTGCCCGTCGTCGCCATGACCGCCGTCTTTAACGCCATTCTGGTCGGTGCCCTCTACTTGCCCATCCAGAAGGCCCTTAGGCTCAATTAACCCGCTCGGCTTTACGAGCCACCCCATCTTGGCGTTCATTCGTCGCTCGCGTACCCAAGTACGCTTCGCTCCTCTTTCGCGCCAACCTGGAGCCCCTCGTAAAGCCGTCTCCGCACTCCACCAACAAAGACCATCCCAAACGACTAGCTTTTGGGGACGTTCTTAAACGACTAGTCATGTAAGAACGTCCCCAATGACTATGAAAGGTATCCATGGAAACGATCATCAACGTCGACGATGTCTCGTTCTCCTATGGCACGCAGACCGAGCAGGCGCTTAGCCACATCTCGCTCAGCGTGAACAAGGGAGATTTCATCGGCATCATCGGGCCCTCGGGCGCCGGCAAGTCCACGCTTTCCGCCTGCCTGTCGGGCGCCGTGCCCCACCACTACACCGGCACGTTCTTTGGGTCCGTCATGGTTGACGGCCACGACACCTGCGAGGTCTCGCTCACCGACGTATCGCAGATCGTCGGCAGCGTGCTGCAAGACATCGACACGCAGATGGTCGCCTCCGTGGTTGAGGATGAGATGCTCTTTGGCCTCGAGAACTTTGGCGTGCCGCACGACCAGATTGAGCAGCGCGTCACCGAAACCCTCGAGACCGTCGGCATCAGCGACCTGCGCGACCGCGAGATCGCCACCCTCTCGGGCGGACAGAAGCAAAAGGTAGCCATCGCTGCCATCCTCGCTATGCGTCCGCGCGTCTTGGTTCTCGACGAGCCCACCGCGGCACTCGACCCCGCCAGCTCCACGTTGGTCTTCGAGACGCTACGTGAGGCAAACCGCGCGCTTGGAATCACCATCGTCGTCGTTGAGCAAAAGGTCGCCCTGCTCTCGGAGTACTGCAACCGCGTGCTCGTGCTCAACCATGGCGAAATCGCGCTGCAGGGCGAGCCACACGAGGTCTTCGCACATACCGACGAGCTCCGTGCCATCGGCGTCGACTGCCCTCGCGTCACGCGTATCTTCAATAGCCTCGAGGCCGATGGTCTGGTAAGCGGCACCCCCTGCCTGAATGTCGAGGAGGCCGAGCAACTGATCGCGGGGATCGCGGATCCCGACCGTGCGACAAACGGCACCCAGGCGCCCGCCGGTTCCCCGCATGCACCGTCGTTGCGTCCTCATGCCAAGGACGCCGAACCCGTACTCACCTTCGACCATGTTGAGTTTGCCTATCCCAATGGCGGCGCCGCCGTACACGACCTTAGCCTGACGCTCTATCCCGGCGAGCTCGTGGGCATCGTCGGCCAGAACGGTGCCGGCAAGACCACGCTCACCAAACTGCTCACAGGCCTGCTTAAGCCCGCCTCGGGCAGCGTGCGCGTCACGGGACTGGATACCGCAGCCGTTCCCACGAGCCGCATCGCTCGCGAGGTCGCGACCCTCTTCCAAAACCCCGACCGCCAGATCTGCAAGGACACCGTGCTCGACGAGGTCGCCTTTGGCCTGGAGCTTGGTGCCATCGACCGTGCCGAGGCGCTGCGTCGCGCCCAGCTCGTCATCGACCGCTTTGGCTTGCCGGCCGACGAGGCGCCCTTCTCGCTCTCGCGCGGTCAGCGCCAGATGGTGTCGCTTGCCTCCGTCGTAGTGGTTGAACCCAAGATCGTCGTACTCGACGAGCCCACGAGCGGCCTTGATTACCGCGAGTGCATGACCGTCATGGAAACGGTGCGCACCATGGCCGAGCGCGGTTGCGCCGTTATCATGGTCTGCCACGATATGGAAGTCGTCTCGGATTTTGCCGAGCGCATTGTGGTAATGGCCGACGGTCGCATCCTCGACCGCGGCCGCACGCACGAGCTATTCTCGAACATCGATCTCATGCGGCGTGCCTACGTGGAGCCTCCCCAGGTTATTGAACTCTCGCGCCGTCTGGCATCTTCCGTCTCGCCCGCTTTTGCGCAGGTGAGCGAGGTCACCGATGTCGTTCGAATTACCAAGGAGATGGTCCACCGTGGTTAACGTCATCGACTACATGCCGGGCGATACGCTGCTGCATCGCCTGAACCCCGTCGTCAAACTGGGCCTCGCCGCCGCCATCATCGTCGGCATCTTCTTGTCCGACACCTACGTGGCACTGCTGGGCTTTTTGGCACTCACCCTTGCACTGGGTGCCTATGCCGGCGTCGTCGACCGTCTGTTCTCGCTGCTCAAGTTGCTGATTCCGCTCGCGCTTATCATGCTGGTGCTCCAGCTGGCCTTTATGCGCGATGGCAATGTGGTATGGGGCTTTATCACCGACACGGGCCTCATCACAGGATCGAAGGCCTGTCTGCGCCTACTGGGTGTGGCGTTACCACTCATCCTCATGCTCATGGTGACCAAGCTCAACGACCTTGCCAACGCCTGCGTCGAGGTGCTGCACGTGCCGTATCGCTATGCCTTCACCTTTACCACGGCGCTGCGCTTTGTGCCGGTGTTTGGTCAGGAGATGAACGCCATCATGGAGGCGCAAACAGCACGCGGCGTCGAGTACGACACCAAGAACCCCATCAAGAAGCTTAAGCTCATGCTGCCACTGTGCGTGCCACTGCTCATCTCGAGCGTGGGCAAGACCGATGCCACAGCCTTGGCGGCAGAACAACGCGGCTTCTATCTGCGTACGCGCGCCAGCTCGTACAAGCGCTACCCCATCAAGGGCCTGGACATCGCCGCGCTCATCGTCAGCATCGCCCTCATCGCCATCGGCTTCCTGTTCTAGTTCACCACCGACAGCAACCGCCCAACGCAAAAGGCCTCGGCTCGCACTAAACGAGCCGAGGCCTTTACTGTTTCACCAGATAAAACCCACCAAAATAAAACTGTCCCTTTTTGGCAGGTCGGAAACTAGAGGCGGTAGGGGGCGCCGCTGCGGATGATGGATTCGCGCACCAGGACATCCATGGCGTCGAGGGTAATCTCGGACATCTCTCGGTACTTCTGCAGCACCGATAGCTCGGTGCAGGCCAGAATGACGCGGTCGCAGCCGCTACGGGCGAACTCCCACATCACGCGGTCGAACTTATCCATATCGGGCTCACGTCCGGCCTTCACATCATCGTAGATAAGCGACATCACATCGTTCTGACGTTTCTCGCTGGGATAGACAACCTCGACACCCGCAGCCTCGCATTCGCGGCCGTAGACGCCCGCGCCCACGGTGCCGTCGGTTCCCATGATGCCAATCTTGTGCACCGGCTCGGCCGGCATACTCAGGTTGGGGTCGAACTCGCACTCCCCCATCACCGCACCCGCAAGGGCATAGCGAACCGACTCGCGCGGCATGTGGATAATCGGCACCTTCGTAAACGACTGGATCTGGTCGTAAAAGTAGTGTGACGTGTTGCAGGGAATGGCAATGTGCGCACAGCCCAGCGACTCGAGTGCCTGGGCACACTCTTTCATGGTCGCCAGCAGCTTGGCATGCTCGCCGGTCTTAATGGCCAGCGTGCGGTCGGGCATGGTCGACTTGGAGAGCACCACCATGTCGATATGTTCCTGATCGCAGGCAGCAGCCGTATGACGCACCACCTGGTCGTAGTAATATGACGTGGCCTCGGCGCCCATGCCGCCGATAACTCCCAGCTTTTCCATCGCCGCCTCCTTGGTGACGCTTGCGCAATTGCGCGTATCATACCCGCGCCCGCCCGATGTAAACCGGACGGGCGCCGCACTCATCTACTTGTAATACGTCTTGAACAGCTTAAAGTGGCGCAGCTTGGTGTGCCACATGCGCAGCCAGCGGTTAAAGACAAAGTCGCCCTTCATAAACGAAGGGTCGGCGCCCTTGCCTTCCTTGTCCAGGCGATGCACCTTAGCGCGCAGCTCGGGATCCTTGACGTACTTGTCGACGACGCCCATGGGAACGACCATCCACAGCGCCTCGTCCTGCGCCGTCACAAACTCCGGCTCAAACGGGCGGTTGAACACATACTCGTCCACCACATACTTGGCAACGTTAAAGCCGCTGTTAGTGACGTAGTAGTTGCTGCGACCTTGGCGCGTGTTGAAATCGAAGAACTTAAACGAGCCGTCGCGTTCGTCGTACTTAACGTCAAAGTTGGAATAACCCACAAAGTGAAGGTCCTCGAGCAACTTGCGCACGCCGCCCATGAGCTCGTCATTGGGCTCGGTGATGATACAGGCGTGGTTGCCGACACCGTGAGGCTGATGCTCCTCGAGCAGCACGTGGCCCAGGCACATCATGCGGACCTTGCCGTTGCGGTCGGAATAGCTGGTGAGCACGCGCATATACTCGTCGTTGCCGGGCACGCGATCCTGCAAGATCAGGTCGTCGGTGTAGCCGCTGGCATACGAGTCGCGAATGACCTGTTCCAGCTCGGCACGGTCGGCAATCTCATAGGCCTTTTTCTGGCCCTCGAACTCGTGCTGCCACCACATGATGCCGTCGGAAGGCTTCAGGATCATCGGGTAAGGAAAATCGATCTGGTCGAGCACTTCGGCAGGTGCCTCGCCTTGGGCATTCAGCATCGCCATGGTGAAGGTAAAGGTATGCGGATAGGGCACGCCGTGCTTCTCGCACAGCTCGTAGAAGATCTCCTTCTTCTGACACTGCTCAAGCATGCTGTAGGGAGCGTAAGGCGCGACGATGTTATCCGCCAGCTCATGGGCATCCTTGGCCTGAGCCACGAGGGCAACATAGTTATCGCCACAGCCCACAAGGACAATCGTCTTGTCGGCATGCGCTTGGGCAATGCCGTTGACGGTTTTGAGCATCACGGGCATGGTGTCGATATCCACGTTGGGCGTGTAGTCGATAATCTGGCTGCGGTAAGCGGGACCCGTCTGGTACTTGCCAAAGACCAGACTCTTGACCTGGTACTCTTCGTAGAAGGCGCGCGCCACCGAATAGGCGTTGATGTCGCCTCCGAGCAGCACGGGAATGAACTCGCGCTCTGTAAACTGCAATGCCATGGAAACTTCCTATCATGAACTGCCCACACAACGGGCGGTCTTTGCGCAACTGATTTATTCTAGCGTGCCAAGCCGCCGGCGCCCAAAGCTCCACCGTATCTATGGCAATCGACGTGATCGTCCAGCATAAAGCCGCACTCACCGCGATGGGGCCTTGTAGCCGCAAACCCCCTGTTGAGATAGCTTTCACGACCGAAAGCCCGTCCGCAAACAGGCCCCCGTAACGTTAAAGTTGAACTCTATGGTTTCTCAACAATTCATCATAACTGCAGGTCAAAGCCAAAGCCTCAAGTTCAACTTGACCCTTTGGAACCTTTAAGGTTCAAGTTGAGGTCGAAAGCAGTAGTAGAATACCGTTCGAACCATAACCTACGATTGATTGCAGAGGGACTGGATGCAGCATTCGAATCATCGCACCGCAGCGCTCATTGCGTCGAAGCCGGCTCGTATCATCACGAGCGCCGCGCTCGCCGTTGCGCTGACGGCCACGCCGATGCTCTCCCCCGTTGCGGCGTATGCCGCCTCGCAGGCAACGCAGGACCAGCTTTCCGCAGCCCAGCAGAAGATCGAAGCCGCCACGAGCGCCTACAACGACGCCCGCACCAAACTCGATGACCTGCAAAAGCAGATTGACTCCAACGAGGCAAGCATCGAGGAAATCGAGGCTAAGCTTCCCGAGCAGCAGGCCAAGGCAAGCTCCGCCATGCGCGATCTGTACAAGTATCAGAAGGGCACCAATCCCATCGTGAGCTTCCTGGTCAATGCGCAGAGCCTGGGTGAGTTCATCACGACCTGCAAATACACCAACCAGATCACGAGCTCGAGCGTCAACGAGATCGAAGAGCTCAATAATATGCAAACCGAACTCGAGCAGAACAAGGCCGAGCTCCAGCAGGCCAAGTCACAGCTTGAGGCAGAGCAGAAAAACGCCGAGGATGCGCTGGCGCAGGCCCAGCAGCTCCGCAGCGAGGCACAGGCAAAAGCCGAGCAGGAAAATGCCGCCGAGCTTGCCAAGCTTGAGGCCGATAAGGCCGCTGCCGCCGAGAAGCTCTCGGGCGAGGGCGTAAGCGGCGGCAATTCCAGCAGCCAGGCCACCAACACCAACACCACCATAGACACCACGGTGAACAACTCCAATACCGGTAGTTCCGATTACGATTCGTTCATTAATGAGTGGACGAGCCGCATCGACAATTATCTCGCCGGCTCCCCCATGGCAGGCCAGGGCTATAACTTTGCCGTCGCCGCTTGGAATACCGGTGTCGACCCCCGTTGGTCCCCCGCCATCGCCTGCATCGAGAGCACCAAGGGTGCTTATTGCGCCAATTCTTACAACGCCTGGGGCTGGAGTGCCCGTGGCGGCGGTTGGCGCAGCTTTGGCAGCTGGAGCGAGGGCATCTCCGCTCACGTTGCCTATCTGGGCGCCAACTACGGCTCCACCCTTACCCCGGCAGCGGCCAAAAAGTACTGCCCGCCCACGTGGCAGGACTGGTACAACAAAGTCGCCGCTCAGATGAACCGCATCTAAGCGCAACTGCAAAGGGCCCCAATGGGGCCCTTTTCTTTTGGCTCTGTTAGACCATAATTGACATATAGGTGATGCCACCGTGGTATAATGGAATTGTTAACCACGGCATTGGAGCAGGTATGAACGCCGAGGATCTGGTCGTCACCCTCAAGAAGAACATGGCGAAGCTAAGCAAGTCCGAGCGCCGCCGCGCAATCGAGTCGGTACGCGACGTCATCCGCGCCGCCATGTTCGACGATGCAGCGGGAACTAGCTACGAAATCCAGCGTTGCCCACGTTGCGGTTCGGTCGCTATCGTTAAAAAGGGCAAGTCCAGGAACGGTGAGCAGCGCTACCTCTGCCGCGACTGCGGCAGGACATTTTCAGACTCCACCGACCGGATCCTCGGCACGAGCAAGCTGCCCCGCGAGACCTGGATGGCCTATGCCGAGTGCTTCGTTCTCATGCTCCCTCTCCGCGAGTGCGCCGATCGCTGCGGTGTCTGCCTCAAGACCGCCTACACCATGCGCCACAGGCTCATCGAGTGCCTGAAGGAATATTCGCCCACGTTCCATGTGGGGCAGGGGCAGGCCTGCGAACTCGACGAAACATACTTCCCCGAGTCCTTCAAGGGCAACCATTCAAAGGGCTCCTTCACTCTGCCGAGAAAGGCTCGCCACCGCGGCAAGCAGGTCCATAAGCGCGGCCTCTCCCGCGAGCAAATCTGCGTCATGACGGGCATCAGTGACACGAACGCCACCTTCTTCGAGGTCTCGGGGCGCGGCGTGGTCTCGCGCAAGCGTGCGGCGGAGGCCCTTCGCCACCGTATCGGCGCAGGTGCGGTCGTCGCCACGGACAAAGCGACCGCATACATCGATGTGCTGTGCGACCTGAAGGTCGCCTCGCATGAGTCCTATGATTCCAAGGACCGCTCGGAGGGCACCATCAACCGCATCAACACCGTCCATTCGCTCCTCGACTCGTTCATGGCGCGCTTCAAGGGGGTATCCACCAAGCATCTCGGCGCCTACCTCGACTGGTTCCGCTGGTGCCGTACCTTCATGGCGACCGACTCCCGCACAGCTGAGTCCACAGTCGCACGTCAGCTCGCCAACGGCATCTGCGCCACCCGCATCCGCGACATGTTCAACGTCCTGCCGCCCTATATGGACTACTGGGTCTCGAGGGCGGCATAGTCCGTTAAAATGGTGGCACCGTGGTATACACGAGAGATAGGAGCCGCCATGCCGTCGAACATACCAGCAACCACTATCAGGATCGAGCCGGAGGTAAAGAGGGAAGCGACCGCCATCCTCGACGAACTCGGTCTCTCCATGTCCACAGCGATGAATATGTTCCTCCGCGCGGTGATCCGCGAGGGCGGCATGCCGTTCGAGATGAAGGTAAATAAACCCAATGAATAATAAGGCGAAAAAGGCAATCTGTAGAAAAGAAGATTTGGGAAATGAAGCATCTGTTGAGCAGTTTTTTGTAGATAGGCTTCTGAAGCGCTTGGGCTGGTCAGACAGTCAAATTAAAACAAAGGAGAGCATTTCGGAGCTCAGCATAAACTTGGGCCGAAAAAAGATCCCTTATAAACCCGATTACGCTCTTTCGTATAGAAGAAAGGTGCGTTTTGTCATTGATGCCAAATCAACAAAGGAAAACCTAGATGATTGGGTCGGACAGTGCTCTAGCTATTGTCTTCTAATCAACCAGGGCTATAAAGACAATCCAGTCCAGTACTTCGTTATAACGAACGGTTTGAAAACCATGCTGTACAGATGGGATAGTCGAAATCCTGTTCTCACATTATCTCTATCTGATATGAATAAAGGGTCCAAAGCCTTCGACACCTTTGCAGAATACCTGTCACCGCAGTCTTTTAACGCGACTCATCCTGCTGGGCTCTCAAGCGAAACAAAAGAAGAGCGCATCGTACTGAAACAAATCGGACCTTCTGCGGTAAATAAACTATTCGGAAGTGCGCATTCCTATATCTATAAGCATGAACATCTCAGTTATGGGGCCGCTTTCACTGAATTTGTGAAGGTGATTTTCCTAAAAATGACCTCCGATAAAGAAGCGCATGAATGTAGCGAAGGATACGAAACGGATGAAGGCTATTCTGTACCTGTTTCACGAGCTAAATTTTCATCACAATGGATAAAAAAGGCCGAGGAAACGACTCCGAATCCCGTCAACACGATCCTCTTCGCTAAACTGGTAAAGAACTTCGAGGATCTGATCGCTCAAAAAAAGAAGAAGCGCATTTTTGAACCTAACGAGAAGATACGGTTGTCCGCCGGAACAATCAAAGAACTTGTTAAGCGATTTGAAGAAGTCGATCTCCATCTCATCGAAGACGACCTCAATGGTCGCATGTTCGAAACGTTTCTGAACGCAACTTTAAGAGGCAAATCACTTGGGCAGTATTTTACGCCGAGAAGTATTGTTGATATCGCTGTTGGCCTATCAGATCTGCATGTCGGTAGAAACATCTCTGATTGCTCGCAAATTATAGATGCATGTTGCGGCTCCGGCGGGTTCCTTATTGGAGCTCTAAATGGCATGTGGGAAAAAGTTGATTCCAATGCTTCTCTTTCTATGAAAGAGAAGCAGGAAATCAAGAAAAACATTGCTGAAAATTGCATATGGGGCATCGATGCAGCTAGGGATCCAGCTTTAGCACGCATTGCTCGTATGAATATGTTCCTTCATGGAGACGGCGGGAGCAAAATCTTCCAGTTAGATTCCCTAGATAAGAATATCACCGTAGAAGAAGACGCGGATTCGCTCGAACTTAGAAGCGAGAAAAAGGAGTTTCGAGATGCAATTTCCGGGCGTAACGGCTATTTCGATTTGGCGCTAACCAATCCACCGTTTGCTGCGGAGTATAAATGCTCCGAACCGTCTGATTTAGCCCTTCTCAAAGATTACTCCATCGCTCATCGTCCAGATGGGAATGGAATCTCGAGCTTGCGTGGGACCGTACGTTCAAGCGTTCTATTTATTGAGCGTTACTACGACATTCTAAAACCTGGCGGTTCTTTAATAACCGTGCTAGATGATGGAATACTTGGAGGTGAAGACACTTCTTACGTTAGGGATTGGATTAGAAGTCATTTCATTGTCAAGGCGGTTATATCGCTTCCCGGTGACGCATTCCAGCGCTCTCAGGCAAGGGTCAAGACGTCGCTGCTCTTCTTGCAGAAGAAGATCGATGCCGCCCAAGAACAGCCTCGAATCTATATGCGGTATTGTTCGTATGTGGGGCTAGATAGTCCCAACAGGGAGCGAGTTCTTCCGTCTGATGCAATTACAGCGCAAAAGGCGAAAGAGGAAATCACCGATATCGTTGATGGATATAAAGCATTTTTAGACGGCGATTCTGAAATTGCTCGACTTTATTCAGTTGATCCAAAACGTATAGAAAACCGAATGGATGTGAAAGCGACTCTTCTCGTTGCAGGCAGAAACGTCGAAAAATGGAACGAACGGGGTTTTAAGGTTCGCGCCGCCAAAGACATCGCTGAACCCATCTGGGCTTCCGGTGCCGCCTGTGAGGACCGAGCGGGTGACCTCTTTTGTACCAGAGGGGATAACAAGAGAAAGAAAGTTACCTTTGCAGTGGTTAAGTATGACGGAACGATTGCTGCGGGTGATGAATCTTACGCTGAGGATGTTAGTTATGAGTCGCTTTTTAAGTTAAAAAAGGACGACGTCGTTCTAAGTAACATCAACGCTGTTAATGGCGCTGTTGCCGTTGTTGATTCGAAAACAGCCGGTTTATACGTATCTTCTGAATATACCGTTATTCAGCCAAAAGACCCGTTGACTGTTTATACGCTATGGTCGCTAATCAGATCTGATACCGCCCGCTCAGATTTGATATTGCTTTCTACAGGTATTGGAAGGACGCGAATTTCTTGGGACGTTCTTAGCGAGCTAAAACTTCCGGTTCCCAATCTAAAAGCGATTCAGGTTATTCAAGAAAGAATGGAAGAACTAGCGGAAACCCGAAAGAAGGAGGCAGCGCTTCTTGAAGAGGTTAGCCAACTGGTTAACATTGATATCTGTAATTCAGACGAGCGTGCTTTGTCGGTTTTGACCGCGTTCAAACCACCGAAATAGACTAATGCCCGGGAGCAATTCGAATTGCTCCCGGGCATTATCGTCCCGGCTCGAAAAAGTGCTAAATGTCAATTCTGGTCTAACAGAGCCTTTCTTTTATGTAGGGTTCTGCGGAAACTGCGTCCCAGAATAAGGGCTCAGAACGGGACACACTTTCCGGCGCCTGCCTCCGGCGCGCGTACACACCTCGTCGCACCATTCCGAGTCCGTCTGCTCCCAGACATTCCTCCCACTTTCGCGTCACTTTGCAGACCGTTCGGTCGCCTGTCCGCACACGCGGGTATACTCAAAACGATACTTATCCTACGCAATACGATGCGGGTTCGACCTGCATGATCCGAAGGGGGCAGTGATGGAGAGGATACTCGGCGTTAATCTCTCTGGCTGGTTTATTCCCGAGCCTTGGGTGACCCCGTCGCTGTACGCGGCGACCGGTGCATCCAACGCGGCTGAGCTACAGGAGGCCATGGGTACCGCCGCCTATAACGAGCGCATGCGCCGCCATTACGAGACGTTTGTGAGCGAGGACGATTTTCGCCGCATGGCGCAGATCGGTCTCAATGCCGTGCGTCTGCCGGTGCCCTGGTATGCCTTTGGCTCACAGGAGTCCGATGCCTCCTACATATCGGTTGTCGATTACATCGACCGCGCAATTGAGTGGGCTGCCAAGTACGACATCCGCGTGCTGCTCGATCTGGCAACCGTGCCCGGTGGCCAGGGCGATTCCAACGATTCGCCCACCACGCCGGAGGCTGTTGCCGAGTGGCATTCGTCCACCAACGGCCGTCATGTCGCACTCGACGTGCTCGAGCGCTTGGCCGATCGCTATGGCGAGGCCGAGAGCCTGCTGGGCATTGAGCTGCTGGACACGCCGCAGATGAGCGTTCGCAAGAGCCTCTTCACCATGACGGATGGCATTCCTGCTCACTACCTGCGCAATTTCTATCGCGATGCCTACGAGCTCGTCCGTTCGTATATGCCCGAGGATAAGATCGTCGTCTTCTCGTCGTCGGGGCATCCCAGCGAGTGGAAGCATTTTATGCGCGGCGCCAAGTACAAGAACGTCTACATGGATCTTCACCTGTACCATTACCGCGACGAGTATGCGCTCGACATCACGAGCCCTCGCGGGCTGACGACGGCGATTTCGCGTAACAAGCGCGAGCTTAAAGAAGCGATTTCGACTGGGTTCCCCGTGCTGGTGGGCGAATGGTCGGGCGCGGCGATCTTTGCCAACTCGTCGGTTACGCCCGAGGGCCGCAATGCCTACGAGCGCGTGTTTATCGCCAACCAGCTGGCTTCGTTTGCGCCGGCTGCCGGTTGGTTCTTCCAAACGTGGAAGACCGAGAAGCGCATTGCAGCATGGGACGCCCGCGCGGCGCTCGGTACGCTCGAGCGCGGCATGATTGAATAGGTTGATATGACGCAAAACAGCGCCCATACGGGCAAACTCTATGTGGTCGGCACGCCCATCGGCAACCTGGGCGACCTGTCCCCGCGCGTTGGTGAGGCCTTTGCCGCTGCTGATGCCATCTGCTGCGAAGACACGCGTGTGACGTCAAAGCTACTGATGCACCTGGGCATTTCCAAGCCGCTTGTCCGTTGCGACGAGAATGTGATCGCCAGCCGCGCCGCCGGCCTGGTCGACCGTCTGCTGGCGGGGGAGACCCTCGCTTTTGCCTCGGACGCCGGCATGCCGAGCGTGTCCGATCCCGGCCAGGCGCTGGTCGAGGCGGCGCGTGAGGCCGATGTGCCCGTCGAAGTTATTCCCGGGCCCTCTGCTTGCGTCACGGCGCTTGTTTCGTCCGGCATTCCCTGCGAGCATTTTTTCTTCGAGGGCTTTTTGGGCCGAAAGCACGGCGACCGTGTGCGCCGTTTGCAGCGCCTTGCCGTGGTGCCCGGCGCACTCATCTTCTACGAGTCTCCACATCGCATCGTGGCGACGCTCGAGGCCGTGGCGGAGGTCTTTCCCCAGCGTGAGGTTGCCGTCTGCCGCGAACTCACCAAGCTGCACGAGGAGGTCTTGCGCGGGCCCGCTGACCAGCTTGCCGAGGAGCTGCGTGCTCGCGGCGAGGTAAAGGGCGAGATTGCGCTGGTCATCGCGCCGCCGAGCGAGGACGAGGAGGCCGGCATCGCGCCGGTTGGCGCTGCGGTAGCGGATCCCGACGATGCCCTGCGCGAGGATATCCGCACCGCGCTCGAGGAGGGGGAGCCCGCCTCTGCGGTGGCCAAGCGCCTGTCTCAGAAGTATTCGCGCCGCAAGCGCGATGTCTATGCCATGGTGCTCGATATGCAATAGATGGAGGATATCCAGCCCTTGCGCTAGAATCATCCCCTGTATGCAACGTTTTTCTGGAGGACAAACCCCATGGATCAAAGCAAGCCTTCGTTCTTTATCACGACGCCCATCTACTACGTCAACGCCGATCCGCACCTGGGCACGGCTTATTCCACCATCATCGCCGACGTTCAGGCTCGCTATCGCCGCTCCGCCGGCTATAACGTCAAGTTCCTGACCGGCATGGACGAGCACGGCGAGAAGGTCGCCGAGGCCGCAGCCAAGCATGGCATGACGCCGCAGGAGTGGACCGATAGCCAGGCCCCGCACTTCAAGGAGCTTTGGAGCAAGCTCGAGATTTCCAACGACGACTTCATCCGCACCACCGAGCCGCGCCAGCATCATGCCGTGCAGTACCTGTGGGAGCGCATGAAGGAGTCCGGCTACCTGTACAAGGGCAGCTATGACGGCTGGTACTGCGTGCCCGACGAGACCTACTTTACCGATACGCAGGTCCAGAAGGGTGACGAAGAGTACGGCAGCGTCGGCCAGCACCTGTGCCCCGATTGCCACCGTCCGCTGGAGCGCGTGCAGGAGGAGTCCTACTTCTTTAAGCTTTCCGCCTTCCAGGACAAGCTGCTCAAGCTCTATGACGAGCACCCCGACTTTGTTGAGCCCGCATTCCGCATGAATGAGGTTCGCAGCTTTGTCGAGGGCGGCCTCAACGACCTTTCCGTGAGTCGCACGAGCTTTGACTGGGGCATCCAGGTTCCGTTTGACGAGGGCCATGTGACCTATGTATGGTTTGACGCGCTGCTCAACTATATGACGGCCGTCGGCTACGGTGTCGACACCGACGAGGCGCGTGCCGAGCTGGCCTATCGCTGGCCCGCGCAGTTCCACATCGTGGGTAAGGACATCATCCGCTTCCACTGCGTCATTTGGCCCGCCATGCTCATGGCCATCGGCGAGGCCCTGCCCGAGCACGTCTTTGCCCACGGCTTCCTGACCGTGCGCAATGCCGAGACCGGCAAGGCCGAGAAGATGTCCAAGAGCCGCGGTAACGCCATCGCTCCGCAGGACGTTATCGACATGCTGGGCGTCGAGGGCTATCGCTACTACTTTATGACCGACGTCGTTCCCGGTACCGACGGCGCTATCAGCTTCGATCGCATGGAGCAGGTCTACAACGCCGACCTGGCCAACAGCTGGGGCAACCTTATCTCGCGTTCGCTCAACATGAGCGGCAAGTACTTTGACGGTTGCGCGCCCGCCAAGCCCGCATCGTTCGATGCGTTCGACAACCCGCTGGCAAAGATCGCCGATGGCCTGGTCGACCGCTACATGGCCAAGATGGACGTGCTCGATTACGGCGGAGCCAAGGACGAGGTTATGGAGCTCATCCACGCCGCCAACCACTACATCGAGGACTCCGAGCCTTGGGCGCTTGCCAAGGATGAGGCTAAGGCTGACGAGCTGGCATTTGTGATCTACAACCTGCTCGAGGCCATCCGCATTGCCGCTCACCTGCTGATGCCGCTCATGCCTCAGACCTCTGCCGAAGCCCTGCGCCGCCTGTCCTGCGAGGACGAGGCCGCGAGCGACGACCTCAAGGGCATTTGCGCTTGGGGCCTGCTTGCCGGTGGTCAGCCCGTCGAGAAGGGTGAGCCGCTGTTCCCGCGTCTGGGCTAAGACGCCGCGCGCCATATCGGCAATTTGCTGTTTAGATGTAAGGGCATGGCCGCAACGGTCCATGCCCTTTTGTTTCAAGACGCCGCCATCATGCTAAGGAGGCAACTATGACAACTTCGCCTTTGGCAAACCCCACGGCAACAAGGGAGCTGCTGGAGGAGTTTGGCCTTGCGACCAAGCATCGCCTGGGCCAGAACTTCCTGATCGACAACCATGTAATTGAGCGCATTTGCGAGCTTTCCGAGCTCACGGGCGATGAGCGCGTGCTCGAGGTTGGCCCGGGCGTTGGTACGCTCACGCTCGCGCTGCTGCAGGAGGCGGCGTGCGTCACGTCGATCGAGGCCGATCCCGAACTCGAACCGGTGCTCGATGCCCATGCCGCCGACTATGCCAACTTCCGCTTTATCATGGGCGACGCGCTCAAGGTGACGACGGGGCAGATTGAGCAGGCTGCAGGCGGTGAGCCGACGGTATTTGTCGCGAACCTGCCCTATAACGTGGCGGCGACGATCATCCTGCAGTTCTTCCAGACGATGCCCGCGCTCAAGCGTGCCGTGGTCATGGTTCAAAAGGAGGTTGCCGATCGCATTGCCGCGGTGCCGGGTAACAAGACCTATGGCGGCTACACGGCAAAGCTCGGCCTGTATGCGCAGGTTACGGGTCGCTTTGAGGTGCCGCCACGTTGCTTTATGCCGGCACCGCACGTGGACTCGGCCGTCGTGCGTATCGACCGTGTTGACGGCGTGGCGCCCGAAGGACTCGATCGCGAGTTTGTGGCCCGCGTGATTGATGCTGCATTTGCTCAGCGCCGCAAGACCATCCGCAATTCCATGAGCGCCAACGGCTTTGCCAAGGACGTGCTCGACGCCGCCTTTGAGGCTTGCGGTATCGCACCCACCACGCGCGCAGAAACGCTTGATGTTGCCGACTTTATCCGCCTGGCTCAGGAGCTCATCCATGATGCCTAATGCCGAACGCGTGACGTTTACCAAGAAAAAGAAGACGGTTGCTTGTCCCGTGCCCTTGGCACCGCTTGCTGACACGCATGCGCATCTGCTTTCGTTTTGGGGGAAAGAAGTGCCCGAGACGCTCGTGCGCGCCAAAGCCGCGGGCGTCGACCTGTTGGTGACGATGCTCGACCCCATCGCCGACAAGCGCAGCGTGACGGACTATAGCGACTGGCTCGTGCGCGAAATTCTGCCGATGCGGGATATTCCGCAGATCAAGTATCTCGCTGGCGTTCACCCCTATGGCGCGCCGGATTATACCGATGACATTCACGCGCAGGTTGTTGCTGCGCTCGATGACCCTTTGTGCGCCGGTATCGGCGAGATCGGTCTGGACTACCACATGGATTACGACGACGACATCGCGCCGGCGCCCCACAGTGTGCAGATTGATTGCATGGCGCGTCAGCTCGAAGTTGCCGTGCGCCGCAATGTGCCGGTGGAGCTGCACCTGCGGCACGAGGACTCGGATGGGGAGCGCACCTCGCATATGGATGCGTACAACGTGCTGCGCGAGGTGGGTGTGCCTCAGGCCGGTTGCGTGCTGCACTGCTTTGGCGAGGACCGCGCCACGATGGAGCGCTTTGTGGAGCTGGGCTGCTATATCGCCTATGGTGGTGCGGCCACCTTTAAGCGCAACGACGACGTGCGCGAGGCATTTGCGGCGACCCCGCTCGACCGCATTTTGTTCGAGACGGATTGCCCGTATATGGCGCCGGAGCCCATTCGCGGTCTTGAGTGCGAGCCTGCAATGATTTCCATCACGGCAAACGCGCTGGTCAACGACCGCGTCGATCGTACCGGCGAGGACGCCGAAGCAATCGCTCGGGCCGCTTGGGAAAATGCCTGCAAACTTTTCCAAAAATAGTTCTTGCGTTCGCGGCGGCGCTCCGTTATTCTAATTCCTGCACGCGGGCGTGGCGGAATTGGCAGACGCGTACGGTTCAGGTCCGTATGGGGGCAACCCCATGAAGGTTCAAGTCCTTTCGCCCGCACCATTGATTGAAAGAGCTCCCAGCAATGGGAGCTTTTTTGTTATGGGCCCGTCGCAGGGACTTGAACCTGTGAAGGAGCGAGCGTAAAGAAAACGCGGAGCGTTTTTAGCGAGCTGGCGAGGACGCCGGCAGGCGGCCGATGCCGGTGCGGATCCGCGAAGCGGATACGCGGACGTCCTTTCGCCCGCACCATGGATTGAAAGAGCTCCCAGCAATGGGAGCTTTTTTGTTATGCACGATCTCCTTGGACGGGTATCCTAATGCCAACGTGTGCCTATCAGAGGAGAGACCATGCTGTTTTCCGGTATCATCGCCGCCCTTACCAGCCTTTTGATTCCCATCATCATCCTGTTGTTGCTGCTCCCCAACGCCTGCTACGTCGTTGAGCAGCAGCACGCTGTGATCATCGAGCGCTTGGGTAAGTTCAATCGTATCGTCAACGCGGGCTTCCACGTGAAGGTGCCCGTGATTGACCGCAAGGCCGCCACGGTGAGTCTGCGCACCATGAAAAATGGTTTTGGCATCGACGTTAAGACCCAGGACAACGTGACCATTGGCCTTGAGGTCTCCGCTCAGTACCACGTGAGCTATGACATGGGCGCCGGCCCGGCAGATTCGGGCATCTACAAGAGCTACTATATGCTGCAGGAGCCCGTCGACCAGATGCGCGACTTCATCACCGACGCCCTGCGCTCCTCCATCCCCGTCTACACACTCGATGAGGTCTTTGCCAAGAAGGATGACATCGCCAAGGATGTCAACGCTACCGTTTCCGAGCAGATGGCCGCCTACGGCTTCACCCTCGTGTCGACGCTCATCACCAAAATCGCACTGCCGACCGAGGTTGAGAACTCCATGAACGACATCAACGCCGCCCAGCGCAAGCGCGCTGCGGCACAGGAGCTTGCCGAGGCCGACCGCATCAAGCGCGTCACCGAGGCGACCGCCGAGGCCGAGGCTATGGAAAAGGCGGGCGAGGGCATCGCCAACCAGCGCAAGGCCATCGCGCTGGGTATCAAAGATTCGCTCGAGATCATCCAGGAGACGGGTGTCGGCAATGACGAGGCCAACCAACTGTTCATGTTTACGCAGTGGTCCGAGATGATGACGGAGTTCGCACGTACGGGCAAAAACTCGACGGTCGTGTTGCCGAGCGACTTCTCGCAGTCGGCCTCTATGTTCGAGCAGATGCTGGCTGCCGGCAAAGTTCAAAACGATTCGAAGGAGTAGGCGCGCGTGAAATACACCGTCGTTTGTGTTGGTAAGCTCAAGGAGCGCTTTTGGAAGGACGCGTGCGCTGAGTACACCAAGCGTCTGGGTGCCTATGCCAAGGTGGATATCCGCGAGGTGGCCGATATCGACCCGGCTAAGGCGGGCGGTGTGGATGCTGCGCGTGACAAGGAGGGGGCGGCGATTCTTGCTGCCTTGCCGTCTCGAGCGCATGTGATCTTGCTGACCATTGAGGGCAAGGAGCGTTCGAGTGAGGAGCTCTCGGCGAGGCTCGACGATCTTATGCTGCGAGGTAGTAGCGACATTGCCTTTGTAATCGGCGGTTCGGACGGCGTGAGTGATGAGGTGCGCGCCCGCGCCGACGAGATGCTCAGCTTTGGGCGCATTACCTTGCCGCACAACCTGGCGCGCGTGGTGCTGCTGGAGCAGATCTACCGCGCCTGCAAGATTAGCCGTGGCGAGCCGTATCACAAGTAGGTCGGCAATACGAAACAATAGCGTGGGACAATGACTTTCGTTTTTGAGGAACGCATCTGAGAGGACTGTGTGATATGAAGATCGGATTTGTCGGTTTTGGCAATATGGCGAGCGCTATGGCCGATGGCTGGATCGCTGCCGGTGTAGCTGCGAGCGACATGTGCGCCTGTGCGGGTCGCTACGACGCACTGGTTGAGCGCTGTGAGGCGCGCGGGATGGCCGCTTGCCACGATGCCGCCGAGGTTGTCGCCGCATCCGATATCGTGGTCGCTGCGGTCAAACCGTACATGATCGAGAAGGTATTCGCCCCGCTCAAGGATGCTCTTGCCAAAAAGGTCGTTCTGTCGGTTGCCTGGACCTGGGACAGTGCCAAGTGGGAGCAGGTCCTGCCGGGCGTCGCGCATATCTCGACGGTGCCCAACACGCCGGTTTCGGTGGGCGAGGGCGTCATCGCCTGCGAGAAGGCTTCGACGCTTAACGACGAGCAGCGTGCTGTGGTGCTCGACCTGCTCGGTAAGCTTGGCGCTGTCGTCGAGCTCGACACAAGCCTGCTGTTTGTGGGCGGCACGGTGGGTGGTTGCGCTCCGGCGTTTGTCGCCATGGCAATCGAGGCCCTGGGCGATGCGGCGGTCAAGCACGGTATCCCGCGTGCTGATGCCTATCGCATTGTGAGCCAGATGGTGCTGGGTACGGCAAAGCTGCAGCTTGCAACTGGCCAGCATCCTGCGGCGATGAAGGATGCCGTATGCTCGCCCGGCGGTGCCACCATCAAGGGCGTCGTTGCACTCGAGGACGCCGGCATGCGCAGCGCCCTGGTCAAGGCAATCGACGCAACCCTCCAGTAAAACCGACCAAAAAAGGGACAGTTTATTTTGGCAGGTTTTTCCTGCGGTTTTGTCCTTTTAGCGAAAAGTGCCCCGCAACTGGCTCAATTCCAGTTGCGGGGCACTTGCGTTTGCCCAGATAAAACCGACCAAAATAAACCTGTCCCTTTTTGGCAGGTTAGTCCCAGAAGCTGTCTTCTTCGTCCTCGGACTTGGGGCCGCGGTCGACATACATCTTATGGGTGCGCTTCTCCATTACAAAGGCAATAATCGCAAACAGCAGGATGCCGCCGGCGAAAAGGATGGCAAAACCGGTGCGGGTGCCAAACAAAAAGGAAAAAACTGCGTCCATTGGGTGCCTTCTTGCGTAGTTGAGTTGGGTCGTAAACGCTCATAAGTATATACTTGCCCATACATGTACAAGGTTGCAACCTAAATGGAATGTATATCGCCGGAGGATCTAATGCTTGATATCAAGTTTGTTCGCGAGAACCCCGATGCCATCGATGTCGCCATGGCTAACCGCCAGACGTCTTGGGATCGTGAGAAGTTCTTTGAGCTCGACGACGAGCGTCGTGC
>URQD01000012.1:0-42673 GCA_900549905.1 uncultured Collinsella sp.
CACCCCGTCGCCCACGGAGGTTAAACGTACACGTAAGCCGTACTCTGAAAGCCGCAGCTTCCGGCAAGTAGTTTATACCACGAGAGGTCGCTTTCAATGCGCATAGCTCGCAAAATAGCACTCGCTGGGCCGTCACCCCTGGCCGTTACCCTCCAATCTTCATTAAAGTCAGCAGGTCAATTCATATAGTCATGGGGATTTATCCTAAAGGGAATCAAATTTTTACCCCCATAACTAAGGAATTTTCTATTCCCACTCAATGACTAGAGCCCTGGTGTAATTGGCTGGATCACCGTTCCGGGAACCGGTATCGACCTACCTGTCCGCCAAGCTCCTTCTTCAGCTCCAGCCTAGTATCTGACTCGCGCTGTTATAAGCAAAAACCGAAGAGATGCATCTTAGCCAAGAAAAAAGGTTAGCCTTATCTTACTGTATGATTCGTGTGTTATAGTTAGATGGCTCTAACTGTTTGGGGGCGATAGCCATGCACGAACGCAAGGGCTTCTGGGACAAGAATGCCGGTCGGTACGACCGTTTCATGCGAAAGGACCGGGCGGCGTATGAGAAGATGTATGGGCTGATCCGGCCGGTAGTGAAAGCAAAAACCGTACTGGAGGTTGCCACCGGCACGGGGCTTATCGCAAAGAGCATCGTGAATGCGGCGGCACACATCGAGGCTACGGACGCTTCTGCAAAGATGATCCTTGAAGCAAAACGGGACATTCAATCCGCAAAGCTGCACTTTTCCGTACAAGATATGTTCCACCTGCCCTATGCACAGAAGTCCTTCGAAGTGGTGATTGCGTCCAACGCGCTTCACATAGTGCCGCATCCGGAAAAGGCCCTGCAAGAAATCAGGCGGGTGCTGAAGGACGACGGCGTGCTCATCGCGCCAACCTTCACCCACGCGGAGAACTCGGTTTCCGGCAAGGCAAAAGCCTTTTTCATGAGTATGGCGGGGTTCCCCCTCCACAGCAGGTGGACAAGCGAGGAATACCTACGTTTCCTGCGTCAAAACGGCTGGGCGGTGCAGAAAAGCGCGGTGCTGAAGGCCTCGTTCCCGTTGACCTATGCGGAATGCACGAAATCGGAGGGGCCAGATGTCGTTCTTTGAAAACACCCGCAAGCCCGTGGGCCTCGGCGGAAAACTTATGGTTGCCATGATGAATCTGGGCCACAGCCCTGTGGCGCGGTGGGGGCTTCGATTTCTACGACTTGCGCCAAACGCCAAGGTGCTGGATTGCGGCTGCGGAGGCGGGGCGAACATAAAACGGCTGCTGAAAAAATACTCGCATGGCATCGTCAAGGGCATCGACTATTCGCCCGTCAGCGTGGAGAAGGCTAGAAAGCTCAACCGAACTGCAATTCAGGAGGGGCGTTGCGCCGTTCTGCAAGGCAGTGTGGCGGATATGGCGTTTGAGAATAGCTACTTCGATGCTGCCACGGCCTTTGAGACCGTCTATTTTTGGCCTGATTTGCCCCGATGCTTCCGTGAGGTCTGGCGGACGCTGAAGCCAGGCGGGACAATTCTTATCTGCAACGAGAGCAATGGCGATACAGACAGGGACGAGAGGTGGACGCAGATCATCGGCGGCATGACCATCTATAAGGACGTTGAATTAAAGGCATGTCTGGAGCAGGCGGGTTTTCACGAGGTGCAGATACGCAAAAAGAAAAGGTGGCTCTGCGTCACGGCGCAGAAGTAAGGGCATCAAGCACGGGCATTTTTCATCCATCCTGCACATGGCGATAGGCATGACGGTCACAGCGGCTGTGCTGGCGGCAATTATGACAGTTTTTATTCACTGAGGAAGAAACCTATGAAATGTAAAATTGAGAAAAACACCGTGCAGGAGACGCTGATCCTCCCGCTGTATTCCCGGAAGCTGTGTACGGAGTTGTACCCGAACCTTTACAAGGATGAAACAGCGGTTCGTCTGCTCGGCCAGATCGACTACGACTTTTCAGAGGCAGAGAAAAACTCCCGCAGCCTGATGCAGCGCTTTGGTGCGCTGGAGGTGGCCATGCGGCAGGGTGATCTTGCTTTCGAGGTGCGGGATTACCTGAAAGACCACCCCAATGCGGCGGTGGTCAATCTGGGCTGCGGGCTGGACAACACCGGCAGAACCTGCGACAACGGTAGATGCAAGATCTACAATCTGGACTTCCCGGATGTGATTGCCTTGCGGCAGCAGCTGCTGCCCGCCGGGGATCGAGAACAAAATATCCCCTGCGACCTGAAAGACACCGCATGGTTTGGCAAAATCGATGCCTCCGGCGGGGCGGTGTTCTTTGCCTCCGGAGTGTTCTATTACTTTCTGACCCAGCAGGTCCGGGAACTGGTGCGGGGGATGGAGGACGCTTTCCCCGGCGGTGTGCTGGTGTTTGATGCGGCGAACCGAACGGCGGTAAAGATGATTGCCAAGACATGGCTCAAGAGCGCGAAGATCAAGGATGTGGGCGCGTATTTCGCGGTTTCCGACGCTCCCAAAGAGATTAGTGCGTGGGATAGCCGCTTGCAGGTCACCAGCCGGGGCTACATGCTGGGTTACAACGATTTGAGGGACTCTTCTGTCAGCGGCTTTTTCCGGTTTCTCGCAAGGGTCGGTGACAACGGGATGAAAATGCAAATCGTGAAAATAAGATTTTGAGAGGCAAAAACGAAGCGCATTCACTTTGACGTCGAAGAAGACGGCTTTTACGGCGCATATTGGGCGTGCAGGGACACGCATACAGCAGCGGGCACGGATTCAATTGAAACCGTGCCCGCTATCTGATACTATAGCATTTTATCGAACGTCTGTTCTATTCCCACTCAATCGTCGCGGGCGGTTTGGACGTGATGTCGTAGCACACACGGTTGGCGCCGGGGACCTCGGCAACGATGCGGCCGGAAATGCGGGCCAGCACGTCGTAGGGCAGCTTGGCCCAGTCGGCGGTCATGGCATCGCTGGACTCGACGGCGCGCAGGATGATCGGGCGCTGATAGGTGCGCTCGTCGCCCATAACGCCAACGGACTTAATGTCGGGCAGGACCGCGAAATACTGCCAGCAGCTGTGCTCGGAGTTGCGCTCGCCGGTCTGCTCAAACAGACGCTGGTTGTAGACATCGAGCTCCTCGCGCACGATAGCGTCGGCGTTCTTGAGGATCTCGAGCTTCTCCTTGTCGACCGCACCGATGATGCGGATGGCCAGACCCGGGCCCGGGAAAGGCTGGCGGAACACGATGCGACCCGGCAGGCCCAGTGCCAGACCAAGCGCGCGGACCTCGTCCTTAAAGAAGTGATCAAGCGGCTCAATGAGGTCGAAGTGCACGCCCTCGGGGAACGGGATCAGGTTGTGGTGGCTCTTGATGGTAGCCGTCTTGCCGCCCGTCTTGCGAGCGCCGGACTCAATGATGTCGGGGTAGATGGTGCCCTGAGCCAAGTACTTGACCGGCTTGCCATCGGTCTCGAGCTGCTGCGCCACGGCGAAGAACTCTTTCCAGAACTGCGTACCGATGATGCGGCGCTTCTCCTCGGGCTCGGTCACGCCGGCCAGAAGCTCGGCATAACGGTCCTCGGCGTGGACGTGGATAAAGTCGACGTCAAACTGCTTGGTGAAGACCTCCTCCACCTGCTCGGGCTCGCCCTTGCGCAGCAGGCCGTGGTTGATGAACACGCAGGTCATCTGCTTGCCCACGGCGCGAGCGCCCAGCGCAGCCACGACGGAGGAGTCGACGCCGCCGGACAGGGCCAGAATCACGCGGTCGTCGCCGACCTTCTCGCGGAACTCGGCTGTCATGGTCTCGACCAGGTTATCCATGCTCCAGTTGGGCTCCAGGCCGCAGATCTCAAACAGAAAGTTGCTCAGCAGCTGCTGACCGTACTCGGAGTGCTTGACCTCGGGGTGGAACTGCGTGGTGAAGATCTTGCGCTCGACGCACTCCATGGCGGCAACCGGGCACACGTCGGTGCTGGCGGTAACGGTAAAGCCCTCGGGTACCTCGGACACGGCGTCGCGGTGGCTCATCCACACGGTCTGCTCCATAGGCGTGGAGTTAAAGAGCTTGGCGCCGGCCGTACGCGTGATGGTGGCGCGGCCGTATTCGCCCACCTCGGAGTGACCGACCTTGCCGCCGAGCGTCACGGCCGTGATCTGATGGCCGTAGCAAAAGCCCAGAACGGGAAGGCCCAGGTCAAAGATGGCGGGATCGATGGACGGAGCGTCCTCGGCATACACAGAAGCCGGGCCGCCAGAGAGGATGAGCGCAGAGGCGTTCATTTCGCGAATCTCATCGGCCGAGATGTCGCAGGGAACGATCTCGGAATACACGTTGAGGTCGCGGACGCGACGGGCAATGAGCTGACCGTACTGCGCACCAAAGTCGAGTACGAGGACCTTTGCGGAAGCCTTTTGATCCATGGTTTCCCCCTCTTGTTGGCGGGGAGCCTGTGCCCACCCGCGCGAATAAACGAAAACAGCTTACATAGTGTACACGTTATATGGGGTTTCTCGTCCCTCGCAGCCATCAGCGCACGGCAAACGCACGACCGGGGCCTATTTGACGGCAATTGAAGTGTTACCAAACGTTACAGATGATGTAATACGTTTGAACATTGGACGCCCTGTGCCACAATACTGCCGAACGACTCCGCCTCTGCGGCGGCAAATACGATAGGAATACCAGCATGAAGCGCATCCTTCTCATCGCCACGGGCGGCACCATCGCATCGACCGAGGACGGCAACGGCCTCTCCCCCGCCCTGACCGGTGAGGAGCTCGCCCAGAGCGTCCCCGAGATCTCGGGCCTCTGCGAGCTCGACGTCGTGCAGCCCATGAACATCGACAGCACCAATATGCGTCCGAGCGACTGGATGCGTATCCGCGACGTCATCGTCGAGGGTTATGCCGACCACGACGGCTTCGTGATTCTGCACGGCACCGACACCATGAGCT
This sequence comes from uncultured Collinsella sp., assembly GCA_900549905.1. Lineage (GTDB taxonomy): Bacteria > Actinomycetota > Coriobacteriia > Coriobacteriales > Coriobacteriaceae > Collinsella. The sequence goes on from URQD01000012.1 coordinate 4,939, forward strand.
ACACCGCGGCGGCGCTTTCCTATCTGATTCAGGACAGCCCCAAGCCCATCGTACTCACCGGCTCGCAAAAGCCCATGGGCAATCCCTTTACCGACGCCAAGCTCAACCTGTACCAGAGCCTGCTCTATGCGCTCGACGAGCATTCGCACGACGTCTCGATTGTCTTTGGCGGCGTAGCCATTGCCGGCACGCGCGCCCGCAAGCAGCGCACCATGAGCTTTAACGCGTTCATTAGCGTCAACTATCCGCCCATTGCCTATATCCGCAACGACCGCATCGTTCGCAACGGACTCCACGGCACTCACCAGGACGAGAACCCGGTTCGTTTCTACGACAGCATCGACCCGCGCGTATTTGTCCTTAAGCTGACACCCGGCGTGAACCCGGGTATCCTGGACGCTCTTGCCGATAGCTACGACGCTGTGATTCTGGAGACCTTTGGCATTGGCGGTATCCCCGAGTTTGGTGAGTCGGGCGAGTCGTTCCAAGAGGCAATTTTCCGCTGGGTCGATTCGGGTCGCACTGTCGTTATGACCACGCAGGTCCCCGAAGAGGGCCTTGACCTGGGTGTTTATGAGGTCGGCCGTGCCTACGCCGATCATCCGGGCATTTTGCGCGGCGACGACATGACCACCGAGACGCTCGTGGCCAAAACCATGTGGGCACTCGGCCAGTCACGTGATGCGGCCGAGATTCAGCGCCTGTTCTACAGCCAAGTCAACCACGACCGCATCCCGATGGCGTAATCCCTAAGGCAGCTCCACTTATCGCAGCCTTAAACGACAGGTGGTCCCCCTCGGGCCGTGCAAAAATCGGAGTATTCTGCAATTTCTCCTCCGGAGGCATAGAATCGGCCGATTATTAGACGAACTTTTAGGACGAAGGGTCCGTCTAGTAAATATTTATTCCTCATTTTTATTTAGAGTGTGGATTATCTACTGTCAAAAAGGCAAAGCCAGCCGCTCGAGCTACCATCTACGGCCGAACTGGTGCTGAATACTCGCGATTTTGCACATCGCAACCAGGGGGACCCGCCCAAAGAGCGTCAAATACAGCGGGGGAACGCCCTATTCGATCCCCTCGAGAAGCTCTGACACCGTCATGCCAAGGGCGGGCGCGATCTTAAATAGAACCTTGAGCGTGAAATTTGCCGTCCCATCTTCGATTCGGTCGAGGTAGGGTCGGCTGATTCCTGTCGCCACACAAAAATCAACCTTGGAGATACCAAGGTCCCTGCGTGTCTCTTCGACCCGCCTGCCAAGAATCTGTTTAGCACGTTCGTCCATGCAGACGAGTTTGAAATGGAGCCGAACATAAACGTAAACTATAGTTTACGTTTTGCCGAATACACAGGAGTTTTCTATGTCGGGTTCTTCGGTCCGCACGTACCGAGCCACGCTTCGCACAAACAGCGCACCGCCCAAGCTCGTCGTCGTTGAAGCAGAATGTCTTTCGCCCGATGAGCGCACAGCATTTGCATTGCTATCAAGTCGCGTCGCCGCCGTTCTGGTCCCTTGCCCGGCGCAAGGCGAACTTGCCATCCAATGCCAAGCGCACAGCTGCTCGCTCAATCAGGCTGCCGTAATCGCAACCAGCCAACGCGGTCTGCCCCTTCTCCTGGAAGCCGGTACCGCGCTCACCCTTCGCGGCGCCGGATACGAAAACGAGGCCGCCGCCGACATGGTCTTTAAACCACGATCGAGCGGCGGCCTCGCAGCAGCCATTGAATATGCGTGCAGGCTCGTTGCCTAGAAGAACAAGTTAGAAACCAAAGCCAAAGCCCGTTCCGGTAATAGCCGAGTACATAAAGTAAACGTTAACCACGTTGAGGAACACACCCGTGATGCAACCGTTGCGCAGGTAGCGTTCGCACACGATACGCGCCATGGCGGCGGAGTCATCATTGTTTTTAGCCTGGCGTCCTGCCGTAAAGTACGTCGCCACGCTCAGCAGCAGGTTGAGCACCGGCAGTGCCAGCAACTCGTAGCTCTTGCCCCAGCGCGTCGCCTCGCCGGCGGCATTAAACTTTGTTGCCACCTCGGGACCGATGTTGGGGATAACACACGCTGCGACCACCAGTGGAATCACCGCAAGCACGAGCAGCGCAATACCCATGTAGCCGGCTTTTTTGCCATATTTAAACATGTGCGTCGTCCTTACACGTTAAAGCGGAAGTGCACGACGTCGCCATCGGCCATGACATAGTCCTTGCCCTCAATACGCAGCTTGCCGGCGGCCTTGGCGCCCTGCTCGCCGCCGAGCTCGATGTAGTCGTCATAGCCAATGACCTCGGCCTTAATAAAGCCGCGCTCAAAGTCGGTGTGGATGACACCGGCAGCCTGCGGGGCGGTCGCACCCTGACGTACCGTCCAAGCCTTGACCTCCATCTCGCCGGCCGTAAAGAACGACTGCAGGCCGAGCAGCTTGTAAGCGGCCTGCGCGAGCACGTCCAGACCGGGCTGTTCCAGGCCTAAGCTCTCCAGGTAGTCGGCCGCATCCTCGGGATCGAGCTCGGAAAGCTCGGCCTCGATCTTGGCGCAAATCGGCAGCGGCTTGACGCCATCGATGGGCGCCAGATCGTCGTTAAGCATATCCTCGTCCACGTTGGCCACATACAGGATGGGCTTCATGGTGAGCAGGAACAGGCCCTTGGCGGCGGCGCGCTCCTCATCGGTCATCTCCATGGACGCGGCACGCTTACCCGCGTTGAGCCAGGCGAGCAGGCGCTTGGCGACCTCGAACTTGGGCATGAGCTCCTTGTCGCGCTTGGCCTCCTTCTCGAGCTTAGGCAGCTGCTTCTCGAGCGTGCCCATGTCGGCCAGGATGAGCTCGGTCATGATGGTGTCGGCATCGCCAGCGGGATCGACGAACTCGCCCGTGCGGCCCACCTCACGCATGACGTTGGGATCCTTAAAGTAGCGCACGACCTCGCAGATGGCGTCGGTCTCGCGAATGTTGGCCAGGAACTGGTTGCCCAAGCCCTCGCCCTCGTTGGCGCCCTTCACCAGACCTGCAATGTCGACGAACTCGACCGTCGCCGGCACAATGCGACCCGGGTTGACGATGTCGGCGAGCTTTTGCAGACGGCTATCGGGCACGTCGACGATACCCACGTTGGGGTCGATCGTGGCGAACGGATAGTTGGCGGCAAGGCCGGTCTTTTTGGTAAGCGCGGTGAACAGCGTCGACTTGCCCACGTTGGGCAGGCCCACGATACCGATGGAAAGGGACACGACAGCTCCTTTTGGTACAAGCATTTCAAACTGCATAAGTATAGCGCCGCCGCAGCATCTGGGCTAACCCGGACGCCACGGCGGCACGAATGAAGCAGAGATAGGGGTCGTTGGCTAGTCCGCGAGCTTCTCCACCTGGTCGAGCATCTTATCGAGCTTGGCCTTTGCCTCGGCCTTGACCTTCTGGGCTTCTTCGTGGGCCTTAGCCTTCTGGGCGGCCTTTTCCTCGGCCTCGGGATCGACGACGACCAGATTTGACGCGTCATGCTCAACCAGCTTGAGCGCATGCTCGGGACAAACCTTGGCACAGGCGCCGCAGCCTAAACAATACGTGGACTCCAACGCAAAGCGGCCGCTTCCCACCAAATCGCAGGCGAACGTGGGGCATACATTGACACACTCGCCACACGACGTGCACTTGTCAAAATCGCATTCCGGCGTGCTCACCTGCATGTTCTGGGCAAGCTCGGGGTGGTTTTGCAGCGTCGAGAGCACCAGCTGGCGCCCGTGCGTGAGCGAACGGCGACGCTTGGTCGTCGTGGTGCCACACATGGTGTTGAGCGTGCGCTCCAGCTGGGTAATCTGATGGCGATGGGCCTTCAACTTCTGCGTCACCGAGGCCAGCGCCGCCGTCGCCGGGTTGAGTTTGGTCACCGTCAGACCCGTGGTGCGGGCGATCTTTTCCATGTACTCCTTGCGCTCGTACTCGCGGCGCTTATGACATTTGAGGCTCTTGGGGTCGACCTCCAGGCCCATGCCCGTACCGGCCCACTCCTCGGCAGTGGCGATGGCCTCGCCCAGAATATCCTCGCCACCGGTGTTGCGGCACTTATCGCACACGCCCAACGGCAGGTACACGCTCACGTTGGGATAGTCGGCCAGCACCGAGAACCAGGTCTCGGCCGTAATATCGCCCACGCAGGCAACGACGACCTCGTTCTCGCGCGGCATGCGCTTGAGGGCGCGCGTGCAGGTAACGTAGGCGGTCTCGTGGCTCGTAGCTGCAGAGACAATGTCGTCGTAAAGGTTTTTGGGCGCCAGGCGCGGCGAAATAATCGCCTCGGTCGGACAGGCAGCGGCGCACAGGCCGCACTTGCGACAGGAGTCGAGGATCTCGATAGCGTCTTCCTCGACCTCGATAGCGTTGACCGGGCACACATCCATGCACGCGGTGCAACCGCTCTTTTCGTTTTTGCAGGTCAAGCACGGAATGGTGTTGCCGCGCGGACGCTCCTTGTAGTCGGCAGGATTCCACTGCGGCGCCGACGGATCGAGTGCGTCGGTCACACCGCCAAGCGGGTTTTTAAGAAAGTCGAAACCCTTGCTGATTTCGATAATGTCATCAAACAGATCGTGTTCCTGCGCCATGCGCGGCCCCTCCCTGAGCAGTGCAAACAAGCAAGAAATAATGATACGCCATCGGCCCGTGCCTCGAGCAAATTACACGCGGAGCACCTTTGGGACAAATAGCCTATGGCCTATCGCCGCCTCGATTGCACAAGGTCAATCAAGCGCCAAACTATGCCTCGCACATGAGCTGCACGAGCTTTTGTTTGGTCACCTTGGCCTGCTCGTTGGCCATATTACGCTCGTTTCTAAAGGCCGCATTTGCAACACTCTGCAGGTCGGCATCGGAAATCTCGCCAAGGCCCAGATCCTCGAGCGTCGTCGGCAGACCAACACGCTGGCAAAACTCGAGCACCTGATCAAGCTCGGGCGCACGCTCCAGACGAAGCTGCACCACCAGGCCAAACGCCACGGCCTCGCTGTGCATGGCCTTGCACTCAGGCAGAATCGTTAGACCGTTGGCGATGGCATGCGCCAACGCCAAGCCACCGCTCTCAAAGCCGACGCCCGAGAGCAGAATATTGCACTCGATCAGGCGCTCAACCGCCGGCGATGTACGCCCCTTTTTGAGATCGCGCTTGGCAGCGACGCCGCACTCCATAAGTATGTCATAGCAAGCACGAGCCGCAACCAGGGCCAAGTGCCCCGGCGCGCCACCGTGCTCGTTGGCGCCGTGCGCCGCGGCGCACGAACGCGCCTCGAAGTACGTTGCCAGCGCATCGCCCATACCAGCGACCATCATACGCAGTGGGGCCGCCGCGACCACGTTGGTATCGACCACGACCAGGTCTGGATTCTTCTCGAGCATCAAGTAGCGGTCGAACGACCCATCCTCGTGATACAGCACCGAAATCGCGCTGCACGGACCGTCCATCGAAGCCGCCGTGGGACATACGCACAACGGCAGCTCGGCATAAAACGCTACTGCCTTGGCGATATCGAGCATTTTGCCGCCGCCAATACCCACCACCATGTCGCAATACTCGGCCCGGGCTTCCTTGGCCATTCCGACAACGGCCTCTTCCGTACACGGACCGTTATAAATCTTAAAGAGCGGCTCGCTTAGATCTTCGTCCAGAAATCCATCGACGATCTGCCTGCACAGCCGATCCTCGGTGCCCTGGTCAAACAAGACATAGGCAGCGCAGCCCAACCATGACAAATACCTGCCTTGACGCGAAAGTTCGCCCGGCCCCTGAACATACCGGCCGGGACCGCCATAAACCATAGGAAGCGCCATACGAGAATCCGCCCTTCATCAAACACCGATTGGTGCAAAGTAACCTGACCCCTTTGCACCATAGCAAAAGGGGCAAAGCCATCTGTTGGCTTTGCCCCTTCCTTAGCTTGATTTACTCATCCATGAGATAGTAGTGGCCCAGCGCGTCGGCACCCAGGATGGCGTTTGCGACCATCTCGGGCGTCACCTCAAACGGCATGTTGCACATGGTGTCCTCGGGCGCGCAAGCGGCCTCGGCAACGACCATGGCCTGCTCGCGCGTAACCTCGGCAACGCCAAGCTCCTTCATCGTGACCGGCAGGCCCAGCTCAATGCAGAAGCCCAAGACTTCCTCGAGTTTCTCAGTCGGAGCATCCTCGAGTACCAGCTGGACGATGGTGCCAAAGGCGACCTTCTCGCCGTGATACATGCCGTGGCACTCGGGCAGCATCGTCAGGCCATTGTGGATGGCATGAGCAGCAGCAAGGCCCGAGCTCTCAAAGCCAATGCCCGAAAGCAGCGTATTGGCCTCGATGATATGCTCGACTGCAGGCGTGAGCGCACCCTTCTCCAGCGCGACCTTGGCCTTGACGCCATCGGCCATAAGCGTCTCGTAGCAAAGCTTGGCGAGCGCCAGACCGGCCATGCCGCCCTTGCCGCCAGCGCAGGTGCCACCGTCGGCATAATGCGTCGCCTGGGCCTCAAAGTAGGTTGCGAGCGCATCGCCCATACCGGAAACCGTCAGGCGCACCGGGCTCGCCGCGATAACCGTCGTATCCATCAGGACAATGTTGGGGTTTGCCTTAAGGAAGAGATATTTATCGAACTGGCCATCGTCGGTGTAGAGCACCGAAAGCGCCGAACACGGGGCATCGGTCGAAGCAATGGTGGGGCAAATGATAACCGGGGACTCCAGTTAATAGGCGACGGCCTTCGCGGTATCGAGGATCTTGCCGCCACCGACGCCAACGATGATGTCGCAATCGTTGTCGCAAGCAAGCGCAACCAGGCGATCGACCTCGCCCTTGGAGCACTCGCCGTTAAAGTCCTCAAACAGCAGCTCGGCCTTAGCCTCGGCAAAGCCGCCCTCGATCTTGGCACCGACGCGCTTCTTGCCCGAAGGCGTCACGATGACGAGGGCCTTAGCGCCGAGCGGCTCGACATAGGAGCCGAGCTTGGCCAGCTCGTCCGGGCCCTGGATGTACTTGCTGGGGCTATTGAAGATTGCAGCCATTTTTATCCCATTCTCTAATAATAAAAAGAAAGGGGCTCCGTACGGATACGTGCGGAGCCCCTCGTTACGATAACAAGAGTCGATTAGAAATCGATGTCGGTGTCGTAGTAGCAGGCCTTGAGGATCTTCTCGAAGTCGGCAGCCTTGGTCTCACGCGGGTTCTCGGGCGTGCAGGCATCGGTCTCGGCGTTCGCGGCGATCTCGGGCAGCTTGGCGAGGAACTCCTCCTCGGAAACCATCTGCGGGTTCTCGGCGTCGACCTTCACGCCACCATTCGCGTAATCCTTGATGGACTGCGGAATGTTGAGCTGGTCGTTGAGGTCGCGAATCTTCTGGACGAGCGCAGCGATGAGCTCCTCGTTGGTCTCGCCGGGAAGGTGCAGGACCTCCTTGGCGACGTAGGCGTAACGCTCGGCGGCACGCGGGTCCTTGGAGTTCCACTGGATGACCTTGCCCAGGTACATGGCGTTGGCGGCACCGTGGATGATGTGGCCGTTCTCAAAGGCTGCACCGGTCTTGTGAGCCATGGAGTGCACGATGCCGAGCAGGCCCGAGGAGAAGGCGATGCCGGCGATGCACTGGGCCTCGTGCATGTGCTGACGGGCCTCCTTGTCGCCCTCATAGGACTTCGGGAGCCACTCGACGATCTCGCGGATGCCGTGCAGAGCGTTGGCGTCGGTGAACATAGAGGCGAAGGTAGAAACGTAGGCCTCCATGCAGTGGGTCAGAGCATCCATGCCGGTGTGAGCGCACAGCTTGGCGGGCATGGTGTAGGTGAGCTCGGGGTCGACGATGGCGACATCAGGGGTGATGTTGAAGTCGGCCAGCGGGTACTTGATGCCCTTGGCGTAGTCGGTGATGACGGAGAAGGCAGTGACCTCGGTAGCGGTACCGGAGGTAGAGGAGATGGCGCAGAAGTGAGCCTTCTGACGCAGCTCGGGGAAGCTGAACGGCTGGATGATGTTATCGAAGGACTCCTCGGGATACTCGTAGAAGACCCACATGGCCTTAGCGGCATCGATGGGCGAGCCGCCGCCGATGGCGATAATCCAGTCGGGCTCGAACTCGCGCATGGCCTCGGCGCCCTTCATGACCGTCTCGATGGACGGATCGGACTCGACGCCCTCGAACAGCTTGACCTCGAAACCGCCTTCCTTAAGGTCGGCCTCAACGTCCTGCAAGAACCCGCCGCGGCGCATAGAGCTGCCACCAGAAACGATGATGGCCTTCTTGCCCTTGAGGTTCTTCACCTCGTGGCGAGCGCCCTCACCAAAGTACAGATCGCGAGGATTGGTAAAACGTCCCATACTGTGCCTCCTAAACAAGCCCCTCTTAGACTTGTGTATATAACGGAGCACCCGATTGGCTCCGTTAGGACCGTTTTGCGCGTTGCCGGCGATGACAATGCGCGATGTCTAAACGTCTCAACGCTCAGACAAACACTATTTTACCGTTCTGGTTGGTCAGTTATTCACCTAAAGCCGACAATGATGAAACGTTTTTTCTATCCCTGAAGACCCTTGTGGGGCATTCATACTCCCAAGCTGGGCAAACGTTTTATCAAGGTTGACCACATATCCCGGGCAGGACTGTGCCCCTCCAAAATGCGCCCCGTTCGCCGCCAAAAATCGACCGTTTGCGGCACCGTGATACCACTCGGTCGTCCAAGGTGCCGACATTTGTGCGACATCCGTCTTCGTGGTGCAAAGGTGCATGTCCAAGTGCGGCACCCCCGGTGTGCCACATGCGGGTAAACTAGAACCTTATATAGAGACATTTGAACCCTAACCGCAGCAAAGGAGGCCCCATGGCATTCGATCCCATTCAAGAGGATTGCCATCGCCTCGTTCTTGAGGCCTTGCGCCGCGACAATATTCCACTCACCGACGGCCCCGCCGTAGAGCGTCTGATGGAACAATTCACCCGCAACCCCGCGCCGCTCATCGTGCACGACCGCGACCGCGCCGGGCATCTCATTGCCAAGGTGGTCGAGGCTGTCGACTACCGCATTCCCTTTATCCCCGACGACGCCCAGGCAGAGCAAGAAGAAGCCGCAGCCGAGAACATGCTCCGCGAGGCAGCCGCGCTCGATCCGGCCAACTGGGATGCCCAGCGCATGCTGTGCGCGCTCACCGCCGAATCTAACGAGGAATACGTGCAATATCTGGTGTCCAAGTGCGACGAGGTGGAGCACGATCTGGCGCTCAAGATTGCCTCGGCGCAGGACCCCTACGAGCGCGAGGCCGCAGGCGACCTGACCCGCCGTCCCTACCTGCGCTGGCTTGCCGCCTTGGCATCGCGCGCGCTCATTAGCGGCCGCTACCGCATGTCGCTCGAAGCCGCAAACCGCAGCCTCGACTTTGCCCCCAACGATCCTGCCGGCGTCCGCCACACCGCAATGCTCGCCATGGCAAAGCTCGAATACCCCGCTGAGGAGCTCAAGCGCTTTCGCTCTGCCCACTCCGTCCCCTATCTCGCCAACACGCCGCTGCGCCGTCGTCCCAAGGATGCAGAACGCGACTTGGACCCGTGGACGCTCATCGCGCTGATGAGCGCTGCCTGGCGCGAGCTGGATTACGAGGGCGCCGAACACTACCTGCGCATCCTTGCGCGCTCGTGCCCGCACGCAGCCGAGGCGCTCTACTTCCAAACCGAGTTTCCCGATGGCGTCTATGCCCGCGTCAACGTGGGTGCAGGCTCCACCGACGAGCTCGTCCTTGCACTCTCCGAGGCGACGCCGGTACTGCAGGAGGGCCTGGGCGCACCCGACAACGCCAGCTTTGCCGCCTGGGTCGCCACCAACGACATCGTGCGCTCCCAGATCGACGAGCGCATACTGCGGGCGGCCGAGCAGGGCTTGCCGTTTAAGGGAGGAGACCTCTAATGGATCCGAGCGTCTACATCCCCGCCTACCTGGAGCGCACCTATCTGGCGTCGCACCCCGAACTCACCGATGCAGCACGCGAGCTTGTCCATAACGACATCAGCGCAAACCCTCACAAGTATGCGCAGACCGAGCATGCCCAAGCGCTGCTGTCCTATGCCGGTGTCCATCGTCACCTGCTCGACGAGCTCCATCGCATCGAGGACATGGGCAGCGACGAGGAGTTCGAGCAGACGCGCAATCGTCTGTTCGACGACATGCGCGATGAGCTGCTCAAGATCGTCCGCCTCGATGCACTGGCCGTCGACGCGCAGCTGCTCGCCATCATCCTGGCCGACACGCCCGTTGACGCCTGCCTGGGCGACCTGATGAAGCTCGAGGCGAGCACGGCCGACTACCTGCAACAGAGCGTGCCCGGGTTTGATATGGAGGCCCCGCACTATTGGGCCAATAATGTTTTGGCCGACGGTGTCACCGCAGCAGACCTCACCGTAAGCGAGCCGGCGCTTATCGGGTGGCTCCACACGCTCGAGGCCATCTCGCAGCTGTGCATGGCGAGCGCCCGCTACCGCGCTGCTGCCAACTATTCTCGCCGTGTCCTTAAGGCGGAGGGCTATCCCACCCGGGCCGCCGGCACCGTGCTGCTTGCCCTCGCCCGCCTGGAAGACCAGGACGGCTTTTTTGCCCTAGCGCATCAGCTCGAGGAACAGATGGGGGCAGACGCACTCGAAAACTCTCCTTGGTACCTGCTCGCCCGCACGATTCTGCTGTTCAAAACAAACAAGATGCGCCCGGCGACGCGCGCGCTGCGTGAGTTCGCTAACCGTTGCGAGGGCGGCGCGTTCTTTTTGCTGAACCCCATGTATCAGACACCGTACCTTCCCTGCCGACCCGAACCGCACGACCCCTGGGACCTTTCGCATCAGGCAATTTGGGAAGCCGACGGCATCATCTCGGACACCCCCGACTTTGCCCCCTGGGCCAACGCCTGCGAAGATGTATCGCAGCTTGCCCAGGAATTTGCGCGCCGTTACGGCTTTTAACGGCGCAAACGCCACGACCATGTCATTCACGTTAGGAACGGCCTCATGAACTTCCGCTCATCTCTCGCCTGTGCCTCGAGCGATATCGCCCGCTGGGGGCTGCGCTCCGTCCTTAAGCGCCAGGGCGGCGTACTCCCCGGCCGCATCGCCATGAAGATCGACCCCGAGCTGCTAAGCGACCTCGCGAGCCTGGTCGACCGCAGCGTGGTGATCACCGGCACCAACGGCAAGACCACCACCTCCAACCTCATCGCCGACGCCGTTGCTGCCAGCAGTGCTACCGTGGTGTGCAACCGTGCCGGCAACAATATGGAGCCTGGTGTGGTGGGTGCTCTGCTCGAGGCCCGCGGCGGCCTTAAGCACACCAGCAGCGGCAAGCGCGTGGGCGTTTTTGAGTGCGACGAGCTCTACACCGTACGCGTTCTGCCCAGGCTCAAACCGACGTACTTTGTGCTGCTCAACCTGTTCCGCGACCAGCTAGACCGCTACGGCGAGATCGACCATACCCAAGACGTCATCGCCCATGCGTTGGAGCTCTCTCCGACGACAACGCTCATCTACAACGCCGACGATCCGCTGTGCGCCTCGATCGCCGCGCGCGTCCCCAACACGAGCATCGCCTTTGGCATCGACGGCGCCACGGGCACCGAGTCCGACCGCATTAGCGACTCGCGTTTTTGCTCGCAGTGCAACGCCCCGCTGGAATACGACTATGTGCAGTACGGACAGCTGGGCGCCTATCATTGCCCTTCGTGCGGCTGGGGTCGCCCCGCGCTGCTCCGCCGCGTGACGGGCGTTGAGCTCGGCTGCGACGGCTACGGCTTTGACCTGGCCTTTGGACCCGAGGCCAACGCGCCCGCCGTGCACATCGCCACGCGCTACAACGGCCTGTACATGGTCTATAACGTCGCCGCCGCCTTCTTTGCCGCACACGAGCTGGGCGTGAACACGGCGCTTCTACAGCCTACGCTTAATGCCTACGTGCCCGCCGGCGGACGCATGGGCCGCTGGGATATTGCCGGCCGCACCGTCGAGGCCAACCTGGCCAAGAATCCCGTGGGCTTCGATCGCCAGATCCAGTCCATTAAAACGGCAGGTGGCAGGCTCTGCGCTTTCTTCCTCAATGACAACGACGCCGACGGCCACGATGTCTCGTGGATCTACGACGTCGACTTCGAGCGCATCGCCGATACCCCGGGGCTTGTCGCCTTTGCCGGCGGCACGCGTGCACACGATATGCAGGTGCGCCTCAAGTACGCCGGCATCGATGCCACGATTATCTCGAATGTCGAGCAGGCGATTGGTGCCGTGGCAGACGAGGCCGCCGGCGACACTTTCTATGCCGTCGCCAACTACACGGCCTTTCCGCCGCTGGTCAAGGAGCTCGACGGGCTCAAAGGCACCGATGCAAGTTCGGTCGCCTTCCACGCTGTAACGCGCGCCGATGGTAGCGCTGTCCCCACCGATATTGCGCCGGTCGAGCTTTCGCGCCCGCTGCGCATCGTCTATCTGTACCCCGATGCCCTCAACCTCTACGGCGACGGCGGCAACGTCATCGTCCTCGAGCGCCGCTGCGCCTGGCGCGGCATTCCCGTGCGCGTGGACGAGGTCCGCATGGGCGAGTCGCTCGATCTGCACGATGCCGATATCGTCATGATGGGCGGTGGCTCCGATCGCGACCAGCTGGCGGTTGCACATGAACTGCTCGCTCAAAAAGGCAAGGTCGCGGCCTATGTTGAGGACGGCGGCACGCTGCTTGCCATCTGCGGTAGCTACCAGCTGCTCGGTCGTTCGTACTACATGGGCGACGATCGCATTGAGGGTCTGGGCGTCATTGCCGCCGAGACTGTGCGCGGCTCCGACCGTCTGATCGGCAACGTCGCCGTCAAGACCGACCTGGCACCCGAGCCCTTTGTGGGATTCGAGAACCATGGCGGACGCACCCTGCTCGATACAGAGGCCACGCCGCTCGGAACGTCCGTCGTCACGGGCACCGGCAACAACGGCGACGATGGCTTTGAGGGACTGATCTACAAGGGCGTCATCGGCACGTACCTGCACGGACCAGCGCTACCCAAGAACCCCGAACTCGCCGACTGGCTCATTGCCCACGCCCTCGAGCGCCGCGGCGATGCGCAGGCCACAGCTCTGCTACCGCTCAAGCCCCTCGACGACACCTACGAGCACGCCGCTCACGATGCCGCCATGAAGCTCCTCCCCTAGCACCCCACCACGACGAAAGAGACAGGCGCCTTTGTGGTGGTTTTGACCCGCCACGGTAGTTTGTCTCGATCTGTAACATCTAGACCGTTAAAAGTCGTTGTACTGTTACAGATTGAGACGTTCGTCCCGACACCCGTCGTTTGTCTCGATCTGTAACAGGTAGAGCCGATTTACCCACTCAGATGTTACAGATTGAGATATTTGAAAATCGGGATAGAGAGTCGGCTCCTGTGTGGTGGTTTTCCAGTTTGGCAACGATATACGCGCCGGCAAAAAAGTCTGCTATACTCTTTCCCGCTGTCCCCATCGTCTAGCGGCCAAGGACGCCACCCTTTCAAGGTGGATATCGCGGGTTCGAATCCCGCTGGGGGCACCATTTAAATTGAGAAGCCCGTTGCCCTCGCGGTAGCGGGCTTTTTGCTACCGATATGCCGGGATTCGAACCCGAAGGCATAAATCACTCTGTCGTCCAAGGGCCCGTGGGCAAAAAATGGCAAATATGAGTACTGTTACCAATTTAGTAACAGCGATTTCATGCCATCAGAAGGCAATTTGGACGCCAGGCGTCCTACGGCGGAGGAATTGCAGGCGTTTATCAGCTATGTACTTGGACATACGTTGCGTAATACTGCATTTTTTGCAAAAAAATAATGCTACAGGGCTTGTGACAGTACTCATATTTGACGTTTTTTGCCCACGACCCCTTATTGCGTGGGCGAATCAGTTGCAAAACGGACTCCAAAGCGTCCCTCGCAAACAAAAAGCCGGGGCCCGCGCGATGCGGACCCCGGCTCAATACCATGACGATATGTCGGTTACGCTCTACACGTAGAACAGGATGTCGTCGTAGGTCGGGACCGGCCAGTAGTCGGCTGCCACGATCTCCTCCATGGCATCCACGGCGGCGCGCAGCGTATCCATAGCGGGAACGACCTCGTGCGCATACACATTGGCCTGCTCCTGGCCATCGAGGGCCTCGGCCTTCTGATGCACGGCGTCGAGCGCCTTGATGGAGTCGTTGATGGCGGTGATGCCGTTGCAGAGCTTGTTGAGCGTGTTCTGCTCGCACTGCATGGCGGCCTCAGCACCGGCGGCACGAATAGTCTCAAGGCCCTTAGCGACCTTGGTGGCGTAGGCGGTAATGACCGGGCGATAGGTACGACGCGCCTCGCGAACCATCGTGGTAGCCTCGATGTTCATGAGCTTGTTGTACTTCTCGAGCTTGCAGTCATAGCGGCACTGAGCCTCGGCCTTGGTCAGGACGCCCGTCTCCTCAAAGAGCGCAATAGCCTTATCGGAAACAAAGGCAGGAAGAGCGTCGGCCGTGGTCTTGTTGTTGGCAAGGCCGCGCTTCTCGGCCTCGACGGGCCACTCATCGGAGTAACCGTCGCCGGAGAACAGGATGCGCTGGTGATCGGTCAGCACCTTCTTGCAGTACTCGAGCGCGGCGTCCTGGAACTTATCCTCGGGCGTACCCTCGAGTGCGTCGGCGAAGGACTTGAGCGACTTGGCCACGGCGGCATCGAGCACCAGGTTGGAGTCGGAGACGTTCTGCTCAGAGCCGCAGGCACGGAACTCGAACTTGTTGCCAGTGAAGGCGAACGGGGAGGTGCGGTTGCGGTCGGTGTTGTCTTGCATCAGCTTGGGCAGGGTATCGGCGCCCAGGTCGAGCACGCCGCGCGTGGCATGGACGGAAGCTTTGCCATCGATGATCTTCTCGACGACCTCGGTAAGCTGGTCGCCCAGGAAGATGGACATAATCGCCGGAGGAGCCTCGTTGGCGCCCAGACGATGGTCGTTGCCGGCCGAGGCGACGGAGGCGCGCAGGAGCTCCTGATAGTTATCGACGGCCTCGATCACCGCAGTGAGGAAGACGATGAACTGCAGGTTGTCGAGCGGGGTGTCGCCCGGATCGAGCAGATTCTCGGACTCGGTGCCGAGCGACCAGTTGTTGTGCTTGCCCGAACCGTTGATGCCCTCGAACGGCTTCTCGTGCAGCAGGCAGACCAGATCGTGGCGGGAGGCGATGAGCTTCATCTTCTCCATCATAACCAGGTTCTGGTCGATGGCCTCGTTGACCTCGCCATAGACGGGGGCGAGCTCATGCTGGCAGGGGGCAACCTCGTTGTGCTTGGTCTTGGCGGGAATGCCGAGCGCCCACAGCTCGTTGTCCAGGTCCTTCATATAGGACGAGACGGTGGGGCGGATTGCGCCAAAGTAGTGCTCCTCGAGCTCCTGGCCCTTGCAGGGAGCGGCGCCAAAGAGCGTGCGGCCGGTGATGACCAGGTCCTTGCGCTTGCGGTAGGCGTCCTTCTTGATCAAGAAGTACTCCTGCTCGTCGCCAACGGAAGGAACGACCTTCTTGGGGGTCTTGCCGAACAGCGCCAGAACACGCTTAGACTCACGCGAGAGCGCAGTCATGGAGCGCAGCAGCGGGGTCTTCTTGTCCAGGGCCTCGCCCGTGTAGGAGCAGAAAGCCGTGGGGATGCACAGGACGTCGTCCTTGATAAAGGCGGGGCTGGTGGGATCCCAAGCGGTGTAGCCACGGGCCTCGAAGGTGGCACGCAGACCGCCGTTGGGGAAGCTGGAGGCGTCCGGCTCGCCCTGGATGAGGTTCTTGCCCGTAAACTTGGTGATGGCGGTGCCGTCGTGGTTGGGCTCGAGGAAGCTGTCGTGCTTCTCGGAAGTGATGCCCGAAAGCGGCTGGAACCAGTGCGCGTAGTGCGTCGCGCCCTTGGAGATGGCCCAGACCTTCATGGCGTGGGCAACGGCGTTGGCCACATCCAGGTCGAGCGGCTCACCGTCCTCGAGGGTTGCAGCAAGGCGCTTCCAAATGTCCTTGGGGAGGTAGTCCTTCATGACTTCCTCAGAGAACACCATGGTCCCGAAGCGGTCAGTAAGATCGGCCATACGGAACTCCCTTCGTATCGGCACCGCGTGAGATGCGGTGTTGATTACTAACGAACGAGTCATAGCTTAGACTCGCCGTGTTTCCGCGACATTACCGTTATGTTGCTGTCGCGAAACCAATCAATGAGGTTACCGCATCACAGCGGCGCTGCCGCCCTTAATGGCCAATCAACTGTATAAATTGCAGACCTCTCCCCATAGTTTAAGGGTAGTCAATTTGAGACAGGGCTTTCTTAACTGGTATTTCGCATCAGATACCATTCAATATAGTCCCATCTTAGATTGACTACCCTGTTATAGGAAATGCCGATAGCGAAGCATTTTCGATTGGTATCCCCAAATAGCAAGAAAAACTCCACCTTAGCGCAGTGGTGCTGTAGAATCCTTGCTACAAAAACATCGCACCCAGGCATCTAAAGGAGCACGATATGCGCGTCGACGAGGTTTTTAAGCAGGCAGCATCCCAAGGCACCACGCCCATTTCGTTTGAGATGTTCCCGCCCAAGGGTGAGCTTACCCTCGATACGGCTCGCGAGGTGGCAGGCAACCTGTGCAAGCTTTCACCGAGCTTTGTCTCGGTCACTTGTTCCGCTGGCGGCTCGGGTAACGGTGCCACCACCGCCCCCATTGCACATATGATTACGAGCGAATTCGATACGCCCTCGGTAGCGCACCTCACCTGCGTTGGCCGCACACATGCCGATATCGCCGCCAAGATCGACGAGTATCGCTCGGCCGGCGTGGAAAACGTGCTGGCCCTGCGCGGCGACCTGCCCGCTGGCGCGACTGAGGACGACAAGCCCGCCTCCGACTACGCCCACGCCCGTGACCTCATCCCCGAGCTCGTCGACGCCGGCTTTTGCGTGGGCGCCGCAGCCTACCCCGAGGGTCACATCGCCTGCGAGGATCTCAACCTCTCGGTCGAGCACCTCAAGCAAAAGCAAGATGCCGGCGCAAGCTTCTTTGTGACACAGCTCTTCTTTGATAACGAGTGCTTCTATCGCTTCCGCGAGCTTGCCGACAAGGCCGGCATCACTGTGCCCATTACCGCGGGCATCATGCCGTTTATGGGCAAGTCGCAGATCAGCCGCATGGTCTTTATGTGCGGCGCGTCGCTGCCCTCCCCCGTCATCAAGATCCTCGCCAAGTACGAGAACGACCCCGAGAGTCTGCAGGCAGCCGGTGTAGATTATGCTGCTCGTCAGCTTTGCGACCTTAAGGAGCACGGTGCCGACGGTCTGCACCTGTACACTATGAACCGTCCTGCAATCGCCGCGACCATTATGGAGCGCCTGGAGTAATGGAAAAACCGCACGTCGATACAACCGTTGTTGAAGTGCCGGCCGACCTTGCGTCGCCGGCGCTTTACCGTATCGACACTGCCCACCACCCTCGTGTCGACCGTGCCGAGATGCTGCGGTATCTGGGCTACGGCGGCCAGCAGATTGAGCCCGAGCTGTCACGTCGAATTGAGCTTGTCGTTGAGCGTCTGGAGCTGGATATCGAGCCCCGCGGCGTGCGACGCGTGTTTGCCGTCGATGCCACGGGCGTCGACGAGCAGGGCGAGCCCTGCATCCGCTTGGTTGGCACCAATGTTGAGCTGCGGGGTCGTGATATCTATCGCCACCTTAAGGACGCCCGCCTGGCGGCGCTCATGGCCTGCACCCTCGGCATGGACGCCGAGCGTCGTCTGCGTACCACGGGAGCCCAGCAGCCTCTGGAAGGCGCCGTGCTCGACGCCGCATGCTCTGCCTATGTAGAAGCCGCCATCGAGCAGATGGACCAGCAGGTCAAGGCTGCGGCCGCTGCACACGGGCTCGCCGGTAACTGGCGCTTTAGTCCCGGCTATGGCGACTGCCCGCTCTCGGCCCAGCGCTCAATCGTGGATGCACTCAACGCCACGCGCCTCATTGGACTTACCGTCACCCCCACCAGCCTGCTCATGCCCACCAAGAGCGTGACCGCGGTGATAGGTCTGTTTGACGGCGAAGTCCACGACGCCCAGAGCCGCCCCACCTGCAATATCTGCCGCATGCGTGAGCACTGCCGCTTCCGCGCCGCCCACACCACCTGCTATTCCAGCCATTAGGAGCCATCGATGTTTACTCCGCTTATCACCCATGATTTCGACGGTACCGCGCTGGCGGCGCCCGTCAATACTGCGCGTTGTAACGGCGCCACGTACAAGACGCGCACGATCGGCGACCTGCACATTAAGGACGATCGCCTGCGCGCCGCCATCAAGGGCACCGGGCACCTGCTGTTCGACGGCGGCATGGGCACCATGCTGCAGGCGGCCGGCATGAAGGCCGGCGCCCTGCCCGAGCTGCTCAACTTTGAGGAGCCCCAGGTCATCACCGATATCCAGCGTCAGTACGTCAACGCCGGCTGTGACGTGATCACCGCCAACACCTTTGGTGCCAACGCCCACAAGCTCGACGGCGCCGCCGCCGTTGCAGACGTCTTTGCCGCGGCAGTCACCTGCGCCCGCGTGGCCGGCGCCCGCTACGTCGCCGGCGACATCGGCCCCATCGGCGCCCTGCTGCGCCCCCTGGGCACCCTCAGCTTTGACGAGGCCTACGACCTTTTTGCCGAGGAGGTGCGCGCCGGCGTCGCTGCGGGCGTCGACCTCTTTATTATCGAGACCATGACCGATCTTGCCGAGATCAAGGCGGCAGTCCTCGCCTGCCGCGAGAATTCTGACCTGCCCGTCTTTGCCACCATGACCTTTGAGGAAGACGGCCGCACCTTCTTGGGCACGAGCCCCGAGGTCGCCGCCATCACCCTTGACGCCATCGGCGCCGACGTCCTGGGCATCAACTGCAGCCAGGGCCCGGCCGAGCTCCGAGGACTCGCCGCGCGCATGCTCACCGTCACCGACAAGCCCGTTATGGTGCAGGCCAATGCGGGACTGCCCCGCGTGGACGATGACGGCAATACCGTCTTTGATATCCAGGCACCCGAATACGCCGAGGCCGTCGCCGGCATGATCGAGGACGGCGTGAGCGTCGTCGGCGGATGCTGCGGCACCACGCCGGCGCACATGGCGGCACTTCGCACCCTCATCGACAACCACACGCCCTGCACGCGTCACCGCAAGCCCAGCATGTCGGTCACGAGCGCCCAGACGGTCGTGGACCTCCCCTGCGACGGCCACAAGATCGCCGTCATCGGCGAGCGCATCAACCCCACCGGCAAAAAGCGCCTGCAGCAGGCCCTGCGCGACGGCGACCTGGACTACGTCGTGAGCCAGGGCATCAGCCAGCAGGAGCAGGGCGCCGACATTCTGGACGTCAACGTCGGCCTGCCCGAGATCGACGAGGTCAAGGTCATCCAGCAAGCGACCGAGCAGCTCCAAGGCTCCACGCTGCTGCCACTGCAGATCGACTCCACCGACCCCGCCGCCGTCGAGGCCGCCGTGCGCCGCTACGCCGGCAAGCCCATCATCAACTCGGTTAACGGCAAGCAGCAGATCATGGACGAAATCTTCCCGCTGGTCGCCCACTATGGCACCAACGTCGTCGGCCTCACGCTCGACGAGGGCGGCATCCCCGATACCGCCGAGGCTCGCTTCGCCATCGCCGAGCGCATCGTGACCGAGGCCGCCCGCTACGGCATCGGCCCGGACCGCATCCTCATCGACTGCCTGGTCATGACCGCCTCGACCAACCAGCGCCAGGCTGAGCAGATCCTGCGCGCCATGTCTATGTGCAAGGAGCGCCTGGGCGTCAAATGCGCACTCGGCGTATCGAACATCAGCTTTGGCCTGCCAGCCCGCCCGCTGCTGGGCTCGGTCTTTTTGGCTGCCGCTTTTGGCGCGGGCCTGGACGCCCCCATCATGAACCCAGGTTCCAAGCGCTTTATGGATACCGTCTACAGCTATCGCGTGCTGAGCGTCGAGGACGAGGGCTCGACCGGATACATCGAGCGCTACGCCGGCTGGACCGATCCGTATAAGATTGCCGCCAACCCGGCGGCCGCCCAGTCAGCATCGATCGATGCCGCGCCTACCGCAAGCACCACCGCAAGCGCCGATGACGACCCCATCCGCCACATGGTCGTCTCGGGACGCAAGGGCGAAATCGCGGCCGAGACCGAACGCCTGCTGGCCGACCACGACGCCATGGACCTCATCAACGACCACTTTATCCCCGCCCTCGATGAGGTCGGAGTCCTCTTTGACCAGGGCAAGTTCTTCTTGCCGCAGCTCATGGCCTCGGCCGAGGCCGCGCGCGTGGGCTTCGATACCATCAAACGCCTGATGCCCGCCGGCGAGATTGCCGACAAGGGTAAGATCTGCGTGGCCACCGTCAAGGGCGACATCCACGACATCGGTAAGAACATCGTCAAGATGCTGCTCGATAACTACGGCTATACCGTCTTTGACCTTGGCCGCGACGTCGATCCGCAGGAGGTGCTCAAAACCGTCAAGGAGCGCGACATTAAGCTCGTCGGCCTCTCGGCGCTTATGACCACCACGGTCGTCGCCATGGAGGAGACCATCAAGCTGCTTCATGCCGAGGTCCCGGGCGTCAAGATTATCGTGGGCGGCGCCGTGCTCACCCCCGAATACGCCAAGCAGATCGGCGCAGACTACTACGCCAAGGATGCCGCCGAAAGCGCCCGTATCGCCGAAGAGGTCTTTGGACGGTAACACAACGGAAACAACCCCGCACCAAAACGTGCCGCATGCGCCACTTGGCACGTGCGGCACGTTAGAATAGAGGGGACTATGCTCGTTTTGGCAGATAGGAGCGCAAGGATGGCGATCACGCCCGCAGAAATCGCGGAAACCCGCGGCATGGTTGAGGAGCAGAACCTCGACATCAGGACCATCACCATGGGTGTTTCGCTCATGGGTTGCGGTGACGAGAACCTCGACCGCATGTGCACGAAGATCTACGACCACGTGACGCACACGGCCGAGCACCTGGTCGAGACCGCCGAGAACCTCGAGCGCGAGTACGGTATCCCCATCGTCAACAAGCGCGTTTCCGTCACCCCGGTGGCGCAGATTGCCGCATGCTGCAAGGATGAGGACCTCACCCCCATCGCGCACGCCCTCGACCGCGCGGCAGAGACGCTCGGCATCGACTACCTGGGCGGCTTCTCCGCGCTCGTCCAAAAGGGCATCGGCGACGCCGACCGCCGCGTCATCCAGTCCATCCCCCAGGCGCTCGCTACCACCAGCCGCGTCTGCTCCAGCGTCAACGTCGCCAGCCTGCGCGCCGGCATCAACATGGACGCCGTGCTCATGGCAGCGCAGACCATCATCGATGCCGCCAAGCTTACGGCCGATGAGGATTCCGTCGGCGCCTCCAAGTTTGTCTGCTTTGCCAACATGGTCGAGGACTCCCCGTTTATGGCGGGGGCGCCGTCCACGGCGGCGGCGAGGCCGACGCCGTCATCAACGTAGGCGTCTCGGGCCCCGGCGTGATGGCCGCAGCCCTGGAGAAACTGCCCGATTCCGCATCGATGATGGAAGTCGCCGAGAAGATTAAGCAGACTGCCTTTAAAATCACCCGTGCCGGCGAGCTCATGAGCCGCGAGGCCGCCCATCGTCTGGGTGTCGAGAAGGGCATTGTCGACCTGTCGCTGGCACCTACGCCTGCCATCGGCGACTCCGTTGCGCGCATCCTCGAGATTATCGGCGTGGGCACCTGCGGTGGCCCCGGCACGACCTGCGCGCTCGCCATGCTCAACGATGCCGTCAAGAAGGGCGGCGTCATGGCCAGCTCCAGCGTGGGCGGACTCTCGGGCGCCTTTATCCCCGTGTCCGAGGACGCCGGCATGATCGCCGCCGTCGAGGCCGGCGCGCTTTCGCTCGAGAAGCTCGAGGCCATGACCTGCGTGTGCTCCGTTGGCTTGGACATGATCGCCATCCCCGGCGACACCCCGGTCGAGACCATCGCCGGCATCATCGCCGACGAGATGGCCATCGGCGTCATCAACAACAAGACCACGGCCGTCCGCGTGATCCCTGCCATCGGCAAGGGCGTGGGCGACTGCGTCGAGTACGGCGGCCTGTTCGGCCGTGCACCCATCATGCCGGTGAACCCCAACGCCGGCACCGTGCTCGCCCACCGTGGTGGACGCTTCCCGGCACCGCTGAACTCGCTGAAGAACTAGCTGAGGGGTTCGGGCGAGGAGCCCCGGGGAGGGCAAATATATAAGGTCGCCTGCTCGGACAGTCCTGACTCGCACGGAGAGCACATTAAGTGCTCTCCGGCTCGTGCGGAACCCGCGATCGACCTTATATATTTGCCCTCCCCGGGGCTCCCGCACAACGGGACCTCGGTTGGGTTCTATCCCGGTTGCAGTTGCTTCGCTCCCGCACCACATGGTTGATACGGCGGTTTGGCGTTGGATCGGTTCTTTCTGATATATGCTGGTTGCGGCTCTTCTTTTGGGAGGAGTCGCTTTTTTGTTGCTAGGAGGTTGGCCCGTGGTTGATGGGGATGCTCGCTCTGAGCTGCTTTCCACAGATTGGAACCAGGAATGGATGCGCCTGCAGGCTGGTCGGCGGCGGGCTGATGACTCTTTTGAGTGGGATAAGCGGGCTCGGCATTTTCGGCCGCTTGAGACTGCTCCGTATGCCCGGGACTTTATGAAGCTGTTGGCGTTAAAGCCTGGTGAATCGGTGCTTGATATGGGGTGTGGGGCTGGGTCGATTGCCATTCCGCTTGCTCAGGCTGGGCATCCTGTGATTGCTGCTGACTTTTCCCCTGCTATGTTGGGCACGCTTGATGCTGGCATTGAGTACTATGGACTCGAGGATCGCATTACACCGCTTGAGCTTGCTTGGGATGATGACTGGGATTTGGTTGGACCGGTCACGAAAGCGGTAGATGTTGCCTTTGCCAGTCGTTCTGTCACCACGACCAACCTAAAAGGCGCGCTTGCCAAGCTTGATCGAACGGCTCGTCGGCGTTGTGCTGTTACGATGGTCGCCAACTCCAGCCCACGCTATGACCTGCACCTGATGAACGCCATCGGTGCCTCGGTTACCTGCAGTAATGGCTTTGTGTATGCCTTTAATATCCTCGTTCAGATGGGTGCCCTGCCGCAGGTTACGTACTTTGAATCGCCTCGTCGCGATACCTTCGATAGCCTTGAGGCGGGCGTGGCGGACTTCTCCCGCATGCTCGAGCGCGGTAACGAGGATAAGATCGACCGTCTGCGCGACTACGTTGCTCAGCATATGACTGAAAATCCCCATGCTGGCGAGCCGGGGTCCAAGGGCGTGCCGCAGGGACGCTACATGCTCGACCACGTCCGCAAGGTCCGTTGGGCGTTTATTGCATGGGAGCCGGTCTCTTAGGGCCGTCCATAGACCGCTTTCGGCCGCCGTACACGTCCGCCTGTAACCCGCGCTGTTCTCCCGCTCGGCATCCGCATTCTTTTTGAACTGGGCAAACACGCCCCACACCGCGCCGTTCCTGCGCTATCGTGGGACAGCTCACGTAGATTAAGGCCCCATCGCGGGGCGCCCCATACATAGAAAGCGAGAACCCATGGCACTGACAGGAGCCCAGGTCAAGCAGCTTCGCAGCATGGCCCATCACCTCAACCCCGCCATCATCATCGGCAAGTCCGATATCAACGAGGGCACCGTCGAGCAGACGGTCGCCTACCTGGAGAAGCACGAGCTCGTTAAGTGCTCCGTGCTGGACGGCTCCAGCCTTTCCGCCCGCGAGGCCGCCGAAGAGCTCGCCGATCGCTGCCATGCCGAGGTCGTCCAGGTTATCGGCCGCAAGTTCTCGCTGTATCGCGAGTCCTCGCGCAAGGATATCGAGAAGATTAAGCTCGTCTAAGAGCCAACGATCCGGCGAGCCAACATACATTAAGCTTGCGAGCGTCCGAGCAATTCGGACGCTCATTTTTTATCGCTCGACGAGCACGCGGTTGAGCCTGCCCTCCACCAAGCGCTCGTACAGACGCCGCGTCTCGGGCTCGGGCACGCCATTGACCTGCTCCCTCAGGTGATGCATATGTCCACTGTACAGCTCGACGATATCGCGTCGTCGCCCCGCCGCACCGTAGACGCGCATAGCGCAACGCACCATGTCCTCGCGCGCCGTCTCTTGCCGCAGCCCCGACTCCACCAGCCATACCGCCGACTGCAGGTCGTTTTCTTCTAGGGCGGCATTCGCGCCCCGAATCATGCAGTCGATATACTTCGATTCCATAATGCGTCGCATACGCAAAAAGTAGGTGGGATTACAGCCATTGGGAACATACAACGGGCCGGCGTAGAGTTGCTCGATCTTAAGGCACAGCTCGACCAGATGGGGTCCGCGCGCACCTGTGCGATTTCCCAAAACTTCGCGGCTTATCTGATCAAACAACCGCACGTCAGTCTTGACGTAATCGCCGTTAAGCCCAATGCACTCGTTTTGGATCAGCACACACGACTTGCCGTCCGGTGTCGGCCCCAAGGCCGAACGCAGGCGCGATATCGTCGAGTACAGATTGTTACGAGCGCTATTGAACTCGGCATGGGGCCACAGCTCCATAGCCAGCGTCTCGCGGTCGACCAGCGCATCCATACCCAGCGCAAGCCGCTCGGCAAGCGTCGCCGCTTTCTTGCGGCGCCACATCTTATCCGTGATGGGAAACCCGTCGCGCTCGGCGCGAAACGCCCCAAACATGCGGATCTCGATATGGCCAATCGCATCGACACCCTCGGCATCACCGGCCTGGAACAGACGCTCGCCTTCGCCCTCAAAGTCGTCACGCAGCGAATATCGCGACAGCTCGCGCACCGGGAGCTTCTTTCGAATTCTAGCAGCCGGCTCACCCAGACAATGCATCGCAAGACGCGCAAACAGCCGATACGACGGATCCAAAATCCCTGGGCGGTTCATGGACATCCAGGCTGCAAGGTCGCTATCGCGGCCCGCGGAGGCCAAATGCAGCGCCACCATCCAAGCCTCGGCACCACCGACCTGCGTCCGACTCAAATCGAGCAGCTCTGCCTCTTCGCGCACCGATACCATCGATGTATTGCGTAAGTACGCCGCGCGCTCTAGCAGCAGTGCGTTGTCGCGTATGTATCCAATCGATTCCTCGGCAAGCCTGAGCACCTGCACCGCACGGAATTTGGCATTGACCGGACGCCCCTCGGCCAGCGACTGCCAGCCTTCCAGTATCAAGCCAAACAACTGGACTTGATTGTCACGCACGCGCACGGCAAAACGGTCGAGCTCATTGAATGCCTGCTCGTCGGTCACCGGCATGCCGGCAAGCAGGCGCCGCGCCGATAACACCATGCGCACCCAGATGGCGAGCGCTCGGATTCCACGCGCTTCGAGTGCCTCGAGCGTCAGGGCCATCTCGTCATCACGCTCATCGACCCCCGCATACGATCCATCAAATAGCTCCGTCAACATGCGGTCCGCCCGCACAAACGTCCCCGCGATATCGAGCTCGCAATCGTAGGCCTTATCCGTTTTGAGCCCCGCGAGGATCTCACCGCCCTTCGCCCGCTCGGTCAGCCCATGCTTTATCTCGACATGCGCGGACAGCATGTCGAGTGCGGCACAAGACGCCTCACTTTCCAACGCTGTACGGCTTGCCGGAAGCCCCAGACCGCTATCTCCATAACAGGCGGCCGTAAACGCGTGCGCCACCTTCCACGACACGGGATCGAGCTCGCAAATCGCTTGCTCGCCCGCACGCTCGATAATTGAGGCCATATACCGCGCGAGCTTTGTATTGGAGACGCTCACCGCCGCCAGATAGATGCCGAGCGCCTCGTCAGGCGTCGGCTCCGATGCCTGGCCATCTGCCTCGGACTTTCCCAGCGCCGCGCGGCAGACATCCCCTCCATGCCCTGTCAGGGCCAGATCGACCCCATACTGCCCGGCAAACTCCAACACCGCACTGCGGTCCAAAAACGCGTCGGCGAGGTCCATCGCGATATCGCAGCGCCCCGCTTTAATCAATATACGCGCCGCCCGCACAACGAGTTCGGGGCGAATTTCGGCGACCAGCTTGCGCAATCGTAGGCGTGCGTTGTCCTCGGTACCCAAGCAGGTAAAGCTCCGGTCTGCCGGATCAACGCCAAAAATGGGATAATCGCGGACAAGATAGGACTGGTCAATCGCCGAAAGCCTAACACCGCAAGCCTCGAGCTCCGAAATATTGCCCTCACCCATTAAGACCATCAAGCATGCCACGCTAAACAGGGCGTTGTTCTCGAGCGACGCCAGATCAACAAGTGCCGCGCCGTAGATATTGACGATCTCGTTTTCGAGCATCTGGGCAACGTCTCCCTGCCCGTATAGTCCCGACTGCATAGCCGAGACGAGCTCGGGCACGCCCTGCGTAAGCTGATAGAAGTCGAGCGATGTGCTGATCGAAAACGCCGATGCCCACGCCGAATACTCATAGGCATGCACCTTGAGCATCTGCGCGTTGACTTTAATCGAATCGCCCAGTCCATGAATCAGCTGGCGATTCGAAGGACGGCAACTCATAAAGACCCCAACCCCCATAGCACGCAGACTTCGGATTCGGTCAATCAGTTCCTCGGTCTCGCTCTGGCTGAGGTTAGGCACGTTATCGATTGCAATCAGGGAGTGCGGTTTGTCCTTAAGCTCTTCGGTAACGACCTCGAGCTGCATAAACACCTCGCGCCCAATGGCGCGGTCTGCCTCGATGATTCGCACGGGGCCTCGCGTCGGATCGCTTTTAACCTCTTGGGCATACTGCAGCAGCACCGAGGTTTTCCCAAAGCCATCAGGCGCGTAGAGGACTACGATGCCGGCCTTTCGGCCCTTGGCGATAAGTTCGTTCATCAAGCGATCGCGCCGCACCATATAGCTACTGCCCAGCGGCATAAGCTCGAGGTCGTCCGTATTGCCCAAATCGTTAACCATGCCCGCTCCTCAACTCGACCACATGGACACCGTAACGCTAGACCATATGTATCGCTAGATGAATAGAGCGATGCTACGGTTTAGGATGCTTGTTGGTACGCAAATGGCAAGTTTTTGTTCAGCGTGGTCCGATTGAAACTTATCCCCCAACCAATCAGTCTTTGCGCAGGTCAATGCGCTTGCCAGCTTGTCCCATCCTTTGGCAGTGTACCTCAAATGAACGCTGTTCAATTATGTTGCGCAACTCACCTAGCGCCAGCTACCGTCTGCGACCTTTTCATAGCATTTATGCATAGTATCTGTTATGGAATGAATCATGCTGCACCAGACGTATCCGTCAAGTTCGCGGCAAGGTTTTCGTCAAGTACACGGCGTACGCTCAGCAAAAAGGCCCCCGCAAAGCGGAGGCCTTCGGCAAAGCTATGTCGAGGTGATAGGCTTTCGCTACTCGCAGAGCGAAAGGGCGGCCTCGTCGGCAACGACAACGCAGTTGGTGTGCAGCTGCAAGATCGAGGCAGGGCACTCGGGGGTAACCGGACCAAAGCACATGTCATGCACGGCCTGGGCCTTGGCCTCGCCATTGGCGACAACCAGGATCATGCGGGCATACATGATGGTCTGAGTGCCCATGGTGTAGGCCTGACGGGGCACGTCGTCGATGCTGTCGAACAGGCGGCTGTTGGCCTGAATAGTGCTCTCGGTAAGGTCGACACAGTGCGTACCCTTGGAGAAGTGGTCATCGGGCTCGTTGAAGCCGATGTGACCGTTGTTACCGATGCCGAGCAGCTGCAGATCGGGGTAACCGGCGGCAGCGACGATCTCGTCGTACTCAGAGCAGGCAGCGGCAGCGTCGGGATTGGAGCCATCAGGCACATGCGTGTTGTTCAGATCGATATTAATGTGATCGAAGAAGTTCTCACGCATAAAGTAGTGGTAGCTCTGGGGATCATCGTGCGAAAGGCCACGATACTCGTCAAGGTTGTAGGTGCTGACCTCGGCAAAGTCGACGTCACCCTTCTTGTACCAAGCGGCGAGCTGCTTGT
This sequence comes from uncultured Collinsella sp., assembly GCA_900549905.1. Lineage (GTDB taxonomy): Bacteria > Actinomycetota > Coriobacteriia > Coriobacteriales > Coriobacteriaceae > Collinsella. Next base: position 32,958 of record URQD01000012.1, read on the forward strand.
AGGCGCCAATCGGGGTGGAGCCGGTGGCAAGACCCAGCACGCAATCGGGCTTGAGGATAACCTGGGCCGAGATGATATTGGCGGCCTTGCGGCTCATATCCTCGTAGTCTTTAGCTTTAATGATCTTCATTACGCGTCCTTTCTCGTACAAGAGAGGCAAGGCTCCCCTTACAAGCACTTGCCCGCGGCCCGCGTCGGCCGCAACCAACGTGTGCGGCCACCAGGGCGAGGTCGCGTAATGTATGTGTCTCGTGTCTACCCGCGTCGAGGCCCCTGCCCGTCCACGGTGACCCAAAGCCGTTTAGCTTCGGACAAATCCCATCTTGCCACGGAGGGCGCCCTCTTTCAAGGGCGCCCTCCATAAACGTGTTTGAATTGTAGGCTAAAGGCAAAGCGCCCTGCTAGCGCTCGCGCGCGACGATGAGTTGGTCCATCTCCTCGACATGCTCGCCAACGGAGCCTTTGATGCTCGAGAACTCAACGGAGTTGCACACCAAGATGGGAACCGTCACATCGTAACCCTCGGCAGCAATTGCCTCGCGATCGAACTCGATGAGCACGTCACCCTTATGGACGACATCGCCCACCTGTGCATGCACGCTAAAATGCTTGCCCTCAAGCTGAACAGTGTCCAAACCAACGTGGATGAGCACGTCTAGGCCATCGACCGTGTTGAGCGCAACGGCGTGACCCGTGGGAAAAATGGCCTCGACCTTGGCGTCTGCCGGCGCAATCACACGCGTGCCGGTAGGCTGAATCGCCACGCCCTGGCCCAAAAGGCCGGTGGCAAATGTCTGGTCATTGACCTCGGACAACGGAATGACGTCGCCCGAGATGGGAGCATCCAGCGTAAGAACTCGTCCACGCATACCAAAAGACCTTAGGACTTTAGTGAACATGCTCCCCCTCGGACATACCAATCAATCAAAATAGCTTTAACAGTTTACCACTTGGCACCCGTTTTTGACCATTAGGGAAGTTCGCGCTTGACAACCTCGACGATGTCGTCGACAACACGCTGAGTGAGCTCGTGCGTCTCCGCCTCGGCCATAACACGGACCAGCGGCTCGGTACCGCTCGGGCGCACCAGAATGCGGCCGCGGCCGTCAAGCTCCTTCTCGGCGGCAGCGACGGCGTCCCAAATGGGCTGGCAATCGTCCAGGCCGGCCTTGTTGTCGGAATGCACGTTGACGAGTACCTGCGGGTACTTCTTCATGATGCCGGCAAGATCGGTGAGGGTACGACCGGTGCGCTTGAGCACGGCCAGCAGCTGCAGAGCCGTCACCAGGCCGTCACCGGTGGTGTTGTGCTCCAGGAAGATGATGTGGCCGGACTGTTCGCCGCCGATGACGGCGCCATCCGCGAGCATGCGCTCCAAAACGTAGCGGTCACCCACGGCGGTCTGAACCATCTCGAAGCCCTGCTCCTTCATAGCGATGGAGAAGCCAAGGTTGCACATGACGGTCGAGACGATCTCGGAGTTGGCGAGCTTGCCGCGGGCGGCGAGGTCAGAACCGCAGATAGCCAGGATGTAGTCACCGTCGATCTCATTGCCCTCGCCGTCGACGAACAGCACGCGGTCGGCGTCGCCGTCGTGGGCCAGGCCGATATCGGCGTGGGTGCGCAGCACGAGCTCGCGCAGGGGCTCAAGGTGAGTGGAGCCGCACTCAACGTTAATGTCGGTGCCGCAGTAATCGGTGTTGATGGCATGGACCGTGGCGCCCAGGCGCTGCAGCGCAGCGGGCGTGGTCTGGCAGGAAGCACCGTGGCCGCAGTCGACGGCAACAACCAGGCCATCGAGCTTAAGGCCGTCGAGCGTGCTGATGGCATGATCGACATAGGCCTTGCGGGCGTCTTTCATCTTGATGATGTGACCCACACCGGCGCCGGTCGGCAGCGTGTCGGCAGCCATGGCCTCCTCGGACATGACCCAGGCGCTGATCTCTTCCTCGACAGCATCGGGAAGCTTCATGCCCTTGCGGCTAAAGAACTTGATGCCGTTGAACTCCGGCGGATTATGCGAAGCGGAGATGACGATGCCGCCGTCGAGCTCGTTTTGGACGGTGAGCAGCGCCACGGCCGGCGTAGGGATAACGCCGCAGCAATGCGGACAGCCGCCCTCTGCCATAATGCCAGCGGTCAGAGCACTCTCGAGCATGGTACCCGAAAGGCGCGTGTCGCGGCCGATGCAGATGTCCGGGCCAAGGAACTTGGTCGCCGCGCGGCCCAGGCGAAACGCGAGGTCGCACGAGAGGTCGGCATTGGCGACGCCACGGACGCCGTCGGTACCGAAGATGTTCTGGGGCATAGGATCGCTCCTTCCCTAGCAGGCGATATACAACCGCCCACCCTAGTCGAATAAGAAAAGCGGGACCCGCCGAGGAATCGGCAGGCCCCGCTTGTACATTGTATCTCGAAAGGAGATAAAACCTTAGCGCTTGGAGAACTGGGGAGCGCGGCGGGCCTTCTTGAGGCCGTACTTCTTGCGCTCGACCACGCGAGCATCGCGCGTAAGGAAACCGGCCTTCTTGAGGTCAGCACGGTAGTCGCCAGCGTTCAGAAGAGCGCGAGCGATGCCCAGACGCAGAGCGCCGGACTGACCGGAGATGCCGCCGCCATCGCACAGAGCGATAACGTCGAACTGACCGGCGGTGTCGGTCACCTTGAAGGGAGCAAGGGCGTTCTCAACGAGCTGATGACGGCCGAAATACTGCTCGGCGTCACGCTTGTTGATGGTCACCTTGCCGGTGCCGGGGACGAGACGGACGCGGGCGACGGCGTTCTTACGACGGCCGGTACCCTGGTAGACAACGGTGTTCTCAGCCATCTTTAAGCCTCCAGCTCAATCTTCGTGGGGTTCTGGGCAGCATGCGGATGCTCGGCACCAGCGTAGACCTTAAGCTTGGTCATCTGGGCACGGCCGAGGGTGGTCTTGGGCAGCATACCGCGAACGGCGCGCTCGATGACCTTCTCCGGGTGCTTCTCCATAGCCTGGCGGAAGCTCTCAGCCTTGAGGCCGCCGTTGTAGCCGCTGTGGCGATAATAGGTCTTCGTGTCGGCCTTGTTACCGGTAAGCTGGACCTTATCGGCGTTGATGACGACAACGAAGTCGCCGCAGTCGCTGTTGGGCGTGAACTGGGGCTTGTTCTTACCGCGCAGGATCATTGCGATCTGGGTGGCAAGACGGCCCAGGACAGCACCATCGGCGTCGACGAGAACCCAGTTGCGCTGGACCTCGCCCTGCTTGGCGTAGTGAGTCGATTTCGAAATCACTTAGACTCCTCCATGTACAGTACGTGTTGTTACAGAGATTCACGGGGCTCTGCAAGTAACCCGTCCATATTACCCCGCTCGCCGTACGAGTCAACAGGTATTTTGGCTCCGACCAGAGTTTCTGCACATGTCATCCACGAGCCGTGATTTTTCCAACTCTTTAGCTGTTGTCATTTTTTGAGGGTTCGCCGTCGCTAGCGCTCAACGAACTCTTGGATTTCCGCGAGCAGGCGCTTTGCCTCCTGACGGCCCTGGATATACAGGTCCAAAAGCTTTGCCGGATCGTGCTCGACATGGCCGACCTCGACCGGCTTTTGCGGAGCGACGACCAACGCACGGCCCTCGCGCTCATACTTCCACAGGTGCATGCGCTGTATGTTGTAACGGTCGTGGCGCGTCTCGATAGCCTCGAGCAGGTAGGGGTAGTCGGCATAGCGGGCGCGCGCGGCAGGCATAAACTCGTAGGGCTTTTTCTCGTACGAGCGGTCCTGCGTGACAATGACAACCGCGCGCTCGAAGCCGGCCTCCTCGAGCACATGCTCGATAGGAACCGAATCGGCCACGCCGCCGTCGACGTATTTGTGCCCGTCAATCTCGACCGGCGGCGTCACCAGCGGCAGCGAGGTCGAGGCGCGCACGGCGTCGAGATCGAGCACGGCGCTTTTGACCGGGAGGTACGTGGCGGTTCCAAAGAGCATGTCCGTTGCGACGGCGTACATCTCAATGGGGCTCGCGTCGAACGTCTCGTTATCAAAAGGATCCAGGCGGTCCTGGACGTCGTTGAAGATAAAGTCGTAGCCCACGATGGAACCCGTGGACGCAAACGACGCGGCGCCCATGTAGCGGCTGTCGTTGCAGAAGGTCAAATTGACTCGGTTGGTGCGGCCGATCTGGTGCGACTTGTAGTTGACGCCGTTGAGCGCACCGGCCGAGACGCCGTACACCGCCGGAATTTCGACACCGGCCTCCATGAGAACGTCGAGCACGCCGGCGGTAAACTGCCCACGAAAACTGCCACCCTCCAAGACGAGCGCGACCTTGCCGGCGTTCTTTGCCTTATCTTCTGCAGTCATATTGACCTCCTGCGATTGCGTTTTGGCTTTCTTCTACCCAGTTTTGGAATGGAGGGCGCGCAGGTTTTTCAAGGCGGCAGGTGAAGCGGAAAGTGCGTCCCAGTTTGAGGCGGGATTCCGGGATGAACTTTCCGTTTGGACCGCCGTTGGGAAAGCGCGTCCCGTTCTGAGCGCGGATTCCGGGATGCGGTTTCCGCTTGATGTGTCATCCGGAAACTACGTCCCAGTCTGAGCGCGGATTCCGGGATGGGCTTTCCGCCTGGGCTGCCATTGGGAAAGCGCGTCCCACTCTGCGTCACTGAGGCGTTTTCTTTACGCCCGCGCCCTGCATAGAGTTCGATTCTCCGCGGGTGGAGGGGATCCGTCCGCGCGGGACACGGCAGGCTGTCATCCGGTCGGCATCGAATCTATATCCAGTCGAGGCTTTGCGCGGAGAATCCGCGTATTTGCTTCGCAAATCCGCACCGGCCTGCCGGCGTGCTCGCCCGCGGGCTAAAAACGCTTACGCGTTTTCTTTACGCCCGCGCCCTGCACAGAGTTCGATTCTCCGCGGTATCTATATGTAATAAAAAAGCAGGTAGAGACGCTTCTCTACCTGCTTGTAACTATTGGTGGAGGCGCGGAGAATCGAACTCCGGTCCACGAAAGCCCCCTGATTGGCATCTCCAAGCTCAGTCGCTGGTTTAGTCTCGGACGCCTTGCGCGCAGCGACACGCTCGCGACGTCCTAACCGGTTCGGTCTTAGCCCGCGCCATACCGATTACGTGCGCAGGAGCATTCCCCTAAGATGACGTCGCGCCGGTGTCGGGGAAATCACCGGGTTGACGCGCCGCTATAAATTAAGCAGCGAGAGCCATAGGCTCAAAAGAAGAGTTGTTGTCAATTCAATTTGACGGTACCCCTGTTTAACGAGGCGAGGAGACCTCGGCTTGCTTCCTCTCTCAGAGCTATCGTGTCGAAACCAGTCGCCCCCGAATGTCGGGAAAGTCTGGATGGTATCGGGCCTGCAAACACCCGATAACCGTCGACTTTTCAAGGAACATACGGGGCGAGCCCCGCTTGTGGAGTGTTATCTTACCACGTTCTGAAAGCGGACAGCTGTTCTATGCACGAGCTGTGAAGACCCCAATGTGCGCCGCACTTCGCACTTTTGTTACCGATCGCGTCACGTATATTTTCGCCAAGCAAAATTGACCCGTCGAAAGGACCGTTATGGATACCAAGCAGCAACTCGTCGATGCCCTCGCAGGCCTGGGCTCAACCATTACTGAAGCTATGGATGTCATCGAGGGCTTTGTCCCCTGCGGACATCCCGCCCTCACGGTATCGAACGCACTCGTCGCGCTGGACGTTGACGATGATGCAGCTCTCGCCCAGCAGCTTGAGACCGTCGAGGGCTTTATCGACCACGTGAGTGAGAACCGCGGCGTGGCCGCCTACCACGGTATCGAGGTCGAGCTCGCGGGTCCCAAGGCCGATCTGTTCGCAGCAATCCGCGAGGTAGGCGCCCTTATGCAGACCGCAGGCGTCAAGAACACCCAGGTCAACGAGTGGGTCTACCGCAGTCTGGCAGCACTCGACAGCTCCAACGAAAAGGCAGCCGAGCAGCTCGCAGAAAGTCCCACCATCAAGGCCGAGCTTTTGTAAATAGCAGACGCGGGCCCCTTGGCGCATCGTCGTCCAAGGGGCCCGCGAACAGCTCGCGTCAACCGATAGCCGTGCCGCCGCGTTTGGCCAAAACAAGAATCGGCATCATTTGACGAGGTGTCTTTGCTGCAAGATCGGCATGTTCGAGCAGTTTTCGATCGTTGGTCACCAAGTAATCGACCTGGGCGCGTTTGCATGCGGCGAGTACCAAGTTGTCCTCGTAATCGCGATGGAGCGCTAAGTATTTGTCGGCCAGCCAAAGGTCCGACGCATCTGCACCCACGGCCGTGGCGTTTTCGGTCATGTTCCGAACAAACGCCAGCGCCGCATCGCCAATCGCGCGGGCAGAAGCCTCGCCGAGCGCTCCCCCGCTGGCAAGAACGCTGCGCTTCAGTTCGTGCTGTACAACATACAGTACGTCCTTGGCGATATGCACCGGAAAGAACAGCAATGCCCCCGCCTCCGTCGCCTGCCCAATAAACGCACGCGCGGCAAGCGACTCGGCATGGTCGACGCAAAACGAATCAACCCATACGTTGGCATCCACCATTATTTTGAGGGGAGCCCCGCTCACAGGATCATCCCCTTTTGGCGATAGCGCTCGTCCATGGCTTCGGAATAGATTGTGTCCCAATCGCGATTGTCGGATACGGGCGACGTAGCGATGCCCAGGTCCGCGTAAAGCTGATCCGCCGCCGCCCATGATGCGGCGAACGGAGTATCGTGCGCGACGGTCTGCCGCCGGTCGTCGACGGCCGCAAGCACTTCCTCGCACTGCCCGCCACCCTGCGCGACCTTGGCCACCACCTTTTTGATGAGCTCGGGCAGTGACCCGCCCGAAAGCCGCAACGCTTCCTCCGCATGGTCCTTGACCTGGCGATCCACGCGAACGTTCACCTGCGCCATGCCGCTAACAGCACCCACGTTGATCCCGCTCCCTTCAATTGCTAGCACCGCTAGCAACACTATATAGAGAAGCTAGCAAATGGTCAAATGCAAAAGGCCTGCGCCCGGACGACACCGATGCCGTCTGGGCACAGGCCAGATAACGTGGGCGAACACGTCTGCTAACGCAGGTAAGCCTTCGCGTTGCTCAGGCTGTAGGCAATCGTCGAGCCGTTGTGCAGCAGTGACGACGTCTGCGGGGTAATCGCGCCGGTAATACCCAATGCCAACAGCGCCGAGTTGGTGAGCATCACCTTAGAGTAGGAGCTCGTCAGACGATCAATGAGGCCCTGGCTCATGCGGCGCAAACGCACGATCGCGGCCAGATCCGTGTCGGTCAGGATGATATCGGCGACCTCCTTGGCGATGTCGCTTCCGCCACCCATTGCCAGCCCCACGTCGGCCAAACCGAGTGCCGGCGAATCGTTGACGCCGTCGCCCACCATGGCAACGTGGCGCCCCTCACCCTTAATGCGCTCCACATAGGCGTACTTGTCCTCGGGCAGCAGCTCGGCCTTAAACTCGTCGACACCCGCCTCGCGCGCAATGCGCTCGGCCGTGCGCTCCGAATCGCCCGTGAGCATAACGACATGCTTGACGCCCAGCGCATGTAGGTCGGCGATGGCCTCACGGACGCCGGGCTTGAGCGGATCCTCGATGCCGAGCACGCCGACGACCTTGCCGTCGACCGCCAGATACAGCGGCGACAGGCCTTGCATCTGGAGCTCGATTTGCTCCTTGATGTCGGACTCGAGCTGCGCACCCTCGTCCTCAAATATAAAGTGCGCCGAACCGATAATGGCGCGACGCCCCTCGATGGACGAAGCGATGCCGTGCGCCACGATGTACTCGACCGCGGCATGGCGCTCGCGGTGCTCGAGCCCGCGCTCGAGGGCGGCGTTGACCACGGCACGCGCCACCGGATGCGGGAAATGCTCCTCCAAGCAAGCGGAAAGGCGCAGGACCTCGTCCTCGCTCCAGCCGTCGGTCGTCAGCACGCAAGCCAGGCGCGGCTGCGCCTCGGTGAGCGTGCCAGTCTTATCAAACACAATGGTGTCGGCCTTGGCAAACGACTCAAAGTACTTTGCGCCCTTGACCATGACGCCCATCTTGGCAGCATCGCTCATAGCGGTCATGACGGCGACGGAACCCGTGAGCTTGAGTGCGCACGAGTAGTCGACCATCAGCGCCGCCGAGGTCTTGATAAGGCTGCGCGTGGTGAGCGCAACCAGGCCCGCGAGCAGGAAGTTCCACGGGACGATCTTGTTGGCGAGGTCCTCCATATGCGACTGGCCCTCGGATTTGAGCGAGTCGGCCGTCTGCACGAGCGAGACGATCGAGCGCAGTTTGGTCTGCGCCGTGTTGGCGCGCACGCGCACCAAGATGCTGCCGTCTTCCACGACGGTACCGGCGAACACGTCGTCGCCCACGCTGCGCTCAACGGCCAGCGGCTCGCCGGTCAGGGTCGCCTGGTTGACCATAGCGCTCCCCTGCTCGACGACACCGTCGATGCAAATGGACATGCCAGTGCGCACGGCGACCAGATCGCCGGGCTCGAGCTCGGTCGCAGCAACGCTTACCTCGGTATCGCCGACGACCTTTTGCGCCTTGTCGGGTACATCGAGCAGCGAGTTGATGAGCTCGTTTTCGCTCATGGCGCGGGTGTAGTCCTCGAGCAGCTCGCCCACGTTGAGCAGGAACATTGTCTGGCCCGCGGTGTCGACATCACGCTTGACGAACGAAATGCCGATGGCCGAAGCGTCGAGCACGGGAACGGTCAGGCGCGGCTGCGCGAGCTCGCGGAGGGCGGCGCGCAAGAAGGCCAGGTAACCGGCCACGACAAACACCGCACGCAGAGGCGTCGGCAAGAACCAGCGGCGCGCGTAATGGGCGCCGACGAGTGTCGCCAGGTCCATAACGAGTTTATGCTTGCGCGGCTCAAGTTGCATCACGTAGCCCGACTTGGCATCGGCGATAGCTTGGGCATCGAGCGCACCCAAGGCGTCGAGCACGCCCGCACGACACCGCTCGTCATATTCGAGCGCCATCTGGCCAATACGGCCATAAACACGCACCCTGTGCACGCCGTCGATGTCGCCGCCAAGCTTAAGAAGTGCATCGAGATCGCTCTCTGGCACAGGACCCGCCAATTGAAGACGGGTCCTGCCGGGGATCTCGCTAATAATCGAGAATCTCATAGTTTGTGCCTGGAAGCGTTACTCGGCTGCCTCGTCAGCAGCGGCCTCGCTCTGGGTGATGTAGGCCGCCTCGGCAACCATGTCGTCGACATTAGCCTTGGCCTGCTCGACCATGTCCTGGTAGCCATTCTTGATGCGCATGCCGCACGCGATACCCTGCACGCAGGCATTCTTTACAGGAGCGCTGGTAAGCAGCTTGATGCCGGCCGTGCCAAGCAGAAAACCGCCACCAACAAGCAGGGTATTGAACGTCGACTTCTTCATGTTGCTTCTCCCTTTTGCCGCATCGGACGCGGCACGGTGCCTCAGTACCCGAGTAAATAAGTTTGCTCGAGCACACTTTTGGAAAATAGTTTAGTTTATCTAACTATTAAGGTCAACAAAGGTTAACTTTTTGGAAACTATGGGGTCCAAATTCCATTCAGCCCGCCTGACCCGAACGGCCGAGTCGTCACGGAACCGAGGGGCCGGGCGCAGGGCCTTGCCTCTCAATGAGTTCCCTTCAAAACAATGGGCGTGCCAACGGCGCGCCCATTCACTCTATTCAATTCAGCCCGCCTGACCCGAACGGCCGAGTCGT